>NZ_AP031575.1:2372500-2712500 GCF_040436405.1 Marinomonas sp. THO17
CTTGTATGAAGCCGCTGCCATTGATGGTCAAAATGCCTGGGGACGTTTTTGGCACGTTACCTTACCTGAACTGCGCTTTGTCATCGCGACTGTAGTGTTGTTGCGGGTAATTTGGAATTTAAACCGCTTTGAAGACGTTTATCTACTCGCTCCTAATGTTGAAACCTTACCCATATTTACCTATTACCAAGCCTTTGCTGGTTTAGTAGACCAAGGCACAGCAGCGACCATCTCCGTCATTCAACTCTTGGTGCTGGTGGCGCTCATTTGGTTGTATGTCCGCAAAGTTCTTAAATGGTGATCATGATGAATAAACGTACTCGCTTACAATCTTTGTTGCTATACACCTTGGTGATCTCATTGGTGGTATTTTGTGTCTTCCCGTTTTTGCAGATTCTCTCCACTTCGCTAAAGCATCCAATTGACTGGGGTAACCCTTCTTTGATCCCAAGGGTATTGCATCTTGACGCTTATAAAGAACTGCTTGGCTTAATGCCGCCCAAAGAAGCCGACATTCCCGCCAGTATTCAACGCTTGCTAGACAATCCCGCGTTATCGGCAGAGAAAAAACAACAACTTCTCGCCAAATTCAGCTCAGGTGGTGATGTCTTTCCCTTTGGTCGCTACATGCTAAATACCTTTGCTATTTCTTTTGTAACGGCAATTTGTTCAACGTTTCTTGCCTCACTAGCAGCCTATGCCATTGCTCGCTTACGCTTTCCAGCGCAATCCTTAATGGCGAACGGCGTCTTGTTTGTTTATATGGTGGGCGGTGTGTTACTCATGGTGCCACTTTATCAAATGAGCGTCAGCGTAGGGTTGGCTTCCAGTGTCGGCGGCACCTTACTAAGTTTGTTTTTAATCTATCTGATTCAAACCTTACCCGTCGCCATGTATATGCTGGGCAACTACTTCCGAACCATCCCTTTTTCTTTAGAGGAAGCGGCGATGATGGATGGTTGCTCACGGGTAGAGGCGTTTTGGCGCATCATAATGCCACTGTCTAAACCCATGCTGTTTACCGTCTTTATTTACTGCTTTGTGATTGCTTGGAATGAGTATCTGTTTGCCTCAGTGTTTTTAAAACAATATCAAGACTTCCACACCTTACCCTTAGCATTACAAACTTTATTCACCTCTAAAAATGCCATTTGGGATCGCATCATGGCGGCTTCCATGCTGACGTTATTGCCCGTCATTATTTGCTTTATGTTAGCGAATAGGCATCTTTCAGGTGGGCTGACCGACGGTGGAGTGAAAGGCTAAACAACTAACAAAATTAAAAACGTCACGGGCGAAGATCAGACAAGGAAAAAGTAAGCGAAAAAGCGGACACCTACAAGGACGTAGGTGTTAGGGCGACGCAGGATGCCAAAGCCGCATTTATAGTTATAAATGAGCATTTTGAGCGAGCTTTTGACGCAGTATCATCGAGCGCAGTCGTTTTGAGGAGTACAAAATGAGTTCTGTGATTTTAAGAAACGTCAACAAATCCTATGGCAACTTGCCCATAGTGAAGAACCTAAATCTGGACGTCAAAGACGGCGAATTTGTTGTCTTAGTAGGTCCAAGCGGCTGCGGTAAAAGTACCACTTTGCGTATGGTCGCCGGTTTGGAAGACATTACTCAAGGCGACATTCAGGTCGGCAACAAAACCATTAATGATTTACCGCCCCATAAACGCAACATTGCCATGGTGTTCCAGAACTACGCCTTATATCCCCACATGTCGGTTCGTGACAACATAGTATTTGGCCTGAAAAAATCGGGAGCCGATGCAAACACCATTCGCACTCGCTTAAAAGACGTGGCCGAGATGCTGAAAATTACCGAATACCTGGATCGAAAACCGGCGGATTTGTCTGGCGGACAAAGACAACGCGTGGCCATGGGGCGTGCCTTAGCGCGAGATGCGGATGTCTATTTATTTGACGAGCCCTTATCCAATCTGGATGCCAAACTTCGTCATCACATGCGCACCGAAATGGCTCGTATCCAGCATCAATACAATATGACAGCAATTTACGTCACCCATGATCAGATCGAAGCCATGACCCTAGGGGATCGCGTGGTGGTAATGCGCGACGGCATAGTAGAGCAGGTGGGAACCCCTATGGAAATTTACCTACAACCCGCTAATACCTTTGTCGCCACCTTTATTGGTTCCCCCGCCATGAATCTGATTGAAGCTAAAGTGGAAGAGGATCATCTGGTATTTGATCAATACCGCATTCCAGCTAAGTCTATTCCCAACCTAGACAAAGCGACACTGGCCTCACACCAGAGTGTATTGATTGGCATCCGACCGGATTTCTTTGAAGACAGCCAGCTCCTTTCCAACCCGCTAAACGCAAGCCAAAACCCACTATTTGAATTCCAAGACATACAAGTGGATCTAGTAGAGAACCTAGGCTTTGACAAAGAAATCCTGTTTAAATTGGCTGGCGAAGACGCCAAAGCCCGTTTGGATTTACGCTCTGAAACGCAGCGAAAACAGCGTATTTCCCTATCTGTCGATTTAAATAGAGTGCTGATATTCGACACCAGCACACAAGGTATGTTGCTGAATGCAGGAGAAAACCTTTATTAATAATCCTTTGATAGATGGGGGAGTTATGTATGAAGCTTTTTTCCATTAGGATGGACGTTGAGCGGTTAAAACCAGCATGCGCGGTTTCTGCAATATTAACAAAAGCCAAACGCGCAATAGTGATGATTTTCTGTCAATTCAATTCGAGGCGTAACTTTTTCTGCTCAATGACGTAACCTTCAGTCACCTGATATAGCTTTCATCCAATACCCTGTTCTTGTTGATCTTCAGAAACAGCAAATTTACCCATATATAGACAATCTCTTCGAGTCTTCGCAAACTAACAATCGACTAACTTGTCATTTGAGATAAGCAAGTAAAATCGTTTCTTCTTTGGCCTTTTGCACGAGAACAACGGCACCCATACGCCTCTAAAGATGAAGGAGGACCAATACCTTCTTTTAGATAAGCACAAGAACCGCATAACAATTGATACAAAGATTCCCAGTCAAGAAAACTGTCATCTGCAAATAACATTGTTATTGCCATCATAAAACATTCCTTTTAATCCACCGCCCTTCAAAACTCGACCATATTAAATAACCAAAAGTAGCTATTACGTAATGACAATTCACCCATCAAATTTAACCGTTCTCTTCTTTTACGATAGATTAAAATTCATTATTATCAATGTCTTACTAATTTTTCATCCTTTAATGGTATAAATCTATGTGCACTCGTATCGTAAACAACATTGATACTGATTGGGTTACCACAGCTCGAAATTTTGATTGGGAATTTCCCCTATCTAGTTCGATTTTTCGCTCCCCTACCGGCCTTGAAAGAATAGGGCTTAGCACGGCAGAAATTGAAAAATACAATTTACAATCCCATCAAGTTTTAACCTGGCAGGTAAAATACAGTTCGATTTCGATTCTTATTGGTACTGAAGAGGATGGCTATGGCACAACGGACGGAATGAATACAGAAGGCTTAACCGCGAATATTCTATACGATGCCACTACCACACTTAACAACCACATTGCCGAAGGTCAAAAAGCATTAAGTCTCATACGTTGGGGGCAATTTGTTTTGGATGCATTTGCAAGCGTTCAAGAGGTGGTCACCTATTTTAAAACGCAAACCGTCTTCTTCGTAAGTGGAACCGTACCAGGTGATCCCACAGCCGATACGGAATTGTATCTCACAATATCCGATAAAATAGGCGATTCTGCCATCCTTGGGATCAAAGAAGGTAAAATAGAGATACATCATAGCAAACAGTATTCAGTCGCCACCAACCAGCCTGATTATCAAACCCAGCTTAACATGATGAATTACTGGTTGTTTCAATGGAATTTGAAAAGTGCTGGTGCAATAAATAACACCCCCAGTTATACCGTACCAGGTGGTAACACTGCAGTTCAGCGCTTTCAAAGAGCTTGTTATTATCGATTATTAACGGGGGTCGCAAAAGGTTTTGTTGACAGGGTAGCACAGGTGAAAACAATGGTGGGAACTTGCTCCGTGCCTACCCTATGTTCCACATTTGGCTCTATCTCATCCAATAATACAATACACACACAAAGTGAAGATGATATTCCAACGACGTTATGGAGCAGCATTAGCGATGCAGCCAACCTTAAGTATTACTTTTTCGATGAATTGCATGTAGGGGCAGTTTGGTTTGATGTAGCAATCGAGGCAACTGAATGTGCAATTTGGTTAATTAGCGATTCAATAAAAGGCCCAGGTTTTAAAAACAATGGCGATCAAATGCTGAAACCGTGTGATGACATTTACGCGTACTATTGCTGATTACGTATACCAAGCTAGTGAGCGAGACAATAACAATTCTTGCCGCTGGCTTTTGCGTCGTAAAGCGCCTGATCAGCTGAACGCAAACATTCTCGGTGTTGACTAGCAAAATGTACTGCAACACCGATACTGATGGTTACCTTGCGCTGAATACCAAAGTCAGTATTGGCAATACTATGGTTTAATCGCTTCAACCTAATTTGTAGTTTAGATATGTCTGTTTCTTCAAACACTATAATGAATTCCTCGCCACCCCAGCGACCCACTACATCATTCGATCCAACTTGATCCGCTAATAGCTTAGCGAGCTTAACCAAAACCTTATCACCTAGATCATGGCCACATTGGTCATTAATTTTTTTAAAATCATCTACATCCAGCATGGCGATATAATGTTTGCCATCAACACTCAGTAGCCTATCTTCCATAAAGCGTCGATTTCTTAGTTTGGTTAACACGTCAGTAGTAGCTAATTCTTGTAACTGTCGATTCGACTCTTCCATCATTTGATAGGCTTTTCGTCGGCTTGTGTCGTAAAAATAAGACACCATGAACAAGAAAACATAAATAAATGAAAAATGAATCAAGCTGATAGGCAGAAATGGCTCCGGCCGCCAAGAGTCCATTTGCGTTAAGCAGAAATAAAATAAGCCAACAAAATACACGATACTCAATATCGACCCATATCGATAACCCAATAGAAAGATTCCCATGACAGGAGTAAGAAAGGCAAAAATTAGAGCAAACTCTTCATTGCCATTGATCAAGATGAGAATGAAAGTATCAAGAGAGACAACCAGCTGAAGAATGGTCGCAGCGACTTGAGAGCGTTTTTTTACAATGAGAAAATAGCCACCTAGAATACCAAAAAGAAGCGAAACAAAGTTAGCTATTAACATTGGCGGAAAGAAATCGATCACCAGATTGTAATAGGTGAAAAAGGCAAAACTTCCTGAAATACATAACAAAGAGATAAATAAAAAGCTACGAAAGCGAAAATCAGGATGCGTACGCTCCGCCCCAAACCATTTTTCTAATATTGATACCACTCAGCAAACCTCATTTAATAAAAACCAGCAATCCTACATAAAGGTAGCGCGCTTATTTTTTTGCATTGGAGCAGAAAACATATCTACAAGATCGTTTACTCAAGAGAGTAAACGAACTTATTAGAAAAATATATAAGTTTTATGTAACTAATGATTTTAGCTGATAATAAAAACTCATTAACAAAGCCGTTGCATGAGTCAAGATCAACCCTCTTATTTAACAAAATATGCCGACGTCTTTAATGATAAAGACATCGGCATAGCATAAAGTAAGTTCCGATATGTCAGATTAAGGTAACGCTAAAGCTTACCCGCTCCCGCGTTGGCTTTGACGTAATCAATGACCTCACTAACGGGTAACAGGGGGGCAGGGCCATAAAGATACGGCTGCCAACCCACGTCTTTTGATAAAATCTTGCCGCTGACTTTATTGGCTTCCGCAATGATGTCAATCATCTGACCGTTAAACATAGACCCTCGGTCAAACGCCACATCGCCTTTCATATGACCAATGGCATTAGCGGGCGTACCATTCGCAATCTCAAAAACATTCGCTTCAGAGTAAATGGCAGAGTGTTTCCCTGCTCCCAATGCTTGGCGCAAAATATTATGCTTAGGTTTATCCTTTAGGGAATCCACATGACGCTCATAATTGTTAGCCCCCTGACCATCTCCAGAGGCGTCTCCCACAAAATAATTGTTGTAACTGTGTACTTGTCCGTAACGCACTCTTGGCATACGCTGACCCACATTTTTGAAGTAATTACCATGTAGTGTCACTCGTAAATGACCTTCATCTTGCGTCTTTTTATCACTGTTACCGATCAACATGGCTTTATCATGATCATGAAAGTAACTGCTTGATATAGTTATCAAATCTGCCTGATTAATGATGTCGATCAGGCCATCATGATGCTGCACTTTCTGAGTGATTTCATTTTGAGGAAATGGATAAACAGCTGGGAAAAAATAATCAGGTCGATCGCCGTCAGAGAAGCTACAATGATCAATCCAGATGCGTTTTGCCCCATTTATCGAGATCAAATCATACTCGGCGTTCCAACGACCACCACGGCATTTTTGAGGCCCTAAATTGGCATTCACATATTTCGCCTGACAGCCGGGGTAACTGGTGTCTATTTTGAAACTGTCGCCCGGATCCCAACTTGGGAAGTAGTCAAACGCGTCTTCGAAATGAATATTACGGATGATGACATTTTCTACACCAGCGCCAAGATAAAGCATGCCTTTGATAATTTTTGCATCGTCTCCCAGTCCAATCAAACTGGTATTAGAAGGTATGTTCACTACAATTTGTGCTTTTTGTCGGTCCGCTGAAGCTTGTCTGGCTTCTTCTTGCGGGCCAGATAATTTGCGGTTTGGACGTCCTTTGATCAAGGGTTTGATGTTCCATACGCTTGGTGCATAAGCTGCTTTATACAAGTCAAACTGATAGGGTGCAACACGATAATCTTCCTCCTTGAGCTCTCGTCCAGAATCATCAGAAGAGAGATTAATGGTGCCACGAATTTGGATAATGCTTGGTAAGTTACCGGATTGCTCTAATGCCACAACAAACTCTTTGCGATTGGTTACCGTATAGATATGCTGTTCACTAGCTTGTGAACCACCTAATAAAGGGCCTTCTGCGCTAGCCCAGCCGTAATCAGCTGGCATGGCTTGCCGACTAATGCTGTTATGTGAAGACTCTACACCTAGGCTTGAACATCCAGCTATTAAGCCCATCGCGAGACACGATGCGACCATAAGATTTCTATTCATGATTTTCTCCAGCTACACAAAGCCCTCAGGCCTTGTTGTCTTATTGTTATTATTCAGCGTGACAAGAGCACAAATATGCCCTTGCCAGAGATTAAGACTAGCAGAAAGAAAACAAAAAGAAACATTGTTTTATTTTAAAAGAAAAATAATTTTATTTAACTAATTAATGCAGCTAGACTGCCACAAACCGTCATCACAAAGAGAAACCACTTGAGATGATTTGGGTTGGCTTTAACAGCCATTTTTACCGCTAAATGTGACCCTAGCATGGTACCTATGGCTAAAATTAAACCAGGCATCCAAAGAATTTGATCGTTCCAAATAAATACCATTAGAGCCAATAGGGTAAAGCCAAAGGTACAGACCATTTTTAATGCATTAGTACGCACCAGATCATAGCGTAAGGTGCCAGCTAATGCGGCAATCAAAATAAAGCCCACACCAGCTTGAACAAAGCCTCCGTAAATTCCAGCCACAAACAACGCCAGCCAAGCACTGGGTTTGTCTGACACTTTGAAAGGCACTGTCCCTTCTGGTGGTGCCACCAAGGCAGGACGAATAATCATTAATAGGGTCATACCAATCATGGCGCTGAGCAACATAGGCTTAAGCCAACTTACTGGAGCGTAACTGGCGATAAATGCACCGATAATACCGCCCAGTAAAGAAGGCATCACAACAGGCAAAATATCACTATTATCCAGCTTTTTGGCTTTGCGAAAGCCAGCTATGGCAGCCACATTCTGTAAAAACACGCCGACCCGATTGGTGGCATTGGCTATGTCAGCAGGCATGCCCATGACCATTAAGGCAGGCAAGGTTAAATTGGATCCTCCGCCTGCTAAGGTATTTATGATGCCCGCTATGAAACCTGTACCCACCAATAGCGATAGAGTAAAAAAGCTGTATTCCATCATGTGGTTATCCTTATTATGTTGCGATGGTCGGCTATCATAAGGGCTTCATTGAAGAATATCTAAAAATACTTGTTCAATTTTCGGTTGTGAGGTTCAACGAGAAAAAATACTCTGCAATCAGTCATTGAAGGAAAAAGGCCATTATGTTGATCACAGACGAGAAACAAGCAGACGAGTACTATCAAGCCTTAATTAATCGCGACAGTAAGTATGTGGGCTGCTTTTTTGTGGGTGTAAAAACCACGGCGATATTTTGTATCTCCACCTGTCGTGCACGCAAACCAAAACGTGAGAACGTGAATTTTTACACCAGTTTCAAAGATGCTATGGACGCAGGCTTTCGCCCCTGCAAGGTGTGCCGCCCTACCGAAAACGCCAATCAAGCACCATTAGAAGTTCAAGCCGCCATGGACTTAGTACGAGACTGCACCAAGGCTAAAATAACCGATCAAGAATTGCGTGAAGCGGGCATACGTCCTATTTTTGTTCGTCGCTGGTTTAATCAACATTATGGTATGACATTTCAGGCCTTCCAGCGCATGTATCGAATTAATTTCGCCTATCATGAGCTAAAAGGCGGTAAAAGCACCACACATGCTGCATTCGATTCTGGCTATGACTCATTAAGCGGTTTTGGTTACACTTACAAAAAACTCTTGGGGCAATCCCCTTCATTAATACGGGAGCAATCCGTGATTCTAATTGATCGACTTACCACCCCAATTGGCCCTATGTTTGTTTGCGCAACCGAAACCGGTATTTGCCTGTTGGAATTTGTCGATCGGCGCATGCTGGAAACCGAATTTGAAGACCTGCAAAGGCGCTTGAAATCTACCATCATCAATGGTGAAAATGATCATATCAAACAGCTCAAAGTCGAATTACAAGAATACTTTGATGGCACACGCAAAACCTTTGATGTGCCACTGCATACCCCAGGAACCGATTTCCAAAACCGTGTTTGGCAAGTCTTACAGAACATTCCTTTTGCGCAGACAGCAAGTTATCAACAACAAGCCATCAAGCTAGACAATCCCAAAGCCGTTCGTGCTGTCGCCCGAGCCAATGGTATGAATCGCATTGCCATTGTTATTCCTTGCCATAGGGTGATTGGTAAAGATGGCAGTTTGGTCGGTTATGCGGGTGGTTTAGAACGCAAAAAATGGCTACTGGAACACGAACAAAAACACGCTTAATGAGGTTACCATTTGTATCCGACTGCAAGGATAGTGGCGCCCCCTTGCAAGGACATGTCATCACAAGGTAATGATTCAGAAAATACTGACAACTTGTCTTGAATTACCCCGTTATAAGAGCCATGTTTTGGGCTTTTACAGCAAAAATGGAATTCGACTATGTCAACCAACACCTTGTCTACCCACATAATTGCCGTATATGGAAACCTTCGTGAAGGTTTATCTCATCACAACCTAATCGCTAATTGTAAACCCATAGGGTTAGGTTGGCTGACAGGGTTTCGCATGTATAATCTAGGTGATTTTCCTGCCATAGTTCCTACACTGGATGAAAGTGGTCGTATCCGTGTGGAATGGTATCAGGTAAGCGATCCTCTCTTGTCTGAACTCGACAAGCTATTAGAATTCGATAAAAGTGCATTACCAAGTTCAAAACACATACGCAAGCGCATCTTCAGCCCTTATGGCAAAGGTTGGATTTATATTTACAACCAACCTCTGGAGAATGCGCCTTACATGGAAGCGGGCGACTGGACACGCTTCCTAAAAGAACAAACTCCATTGGATCCCGAAGCTAGTCTAGCTGCACAATGGGCTTAGTTAGCACCAAAGCTTGAACCTTGGCTTGTAATGACGCAATGCGCTGTTTGCTATCGTTCACTTGAGACGATTCCGTAAAAAGACCAAAACGCACCACGAACTGCTTACTCTCACCAGCCCCTATGGTTGGCACCAAACCAAGGGGGCGCTGGTGAACGCGGTTATAAGCAAAACTGGTTCCCGGCTCAATACCAACCACATAGCCTTGCTCTAGAGTATCGGTGTTTTTCCAAATGGTTAATACTGGCAGACTGTCGGTTTGATAACTTACCTCTATGCCTTTGTCTCCTGATGCGTTATGCAATAACGCATGAGACATGCCCATGTCATCGCTTAGAGGCCGTACATTAAAGACCATTTCATCAAAGTCTGGCGTAGGAGCAGGCATATTCGCCCAATCTTCTAGCCCTTTAGCGGCATAATCATTGAAAGGGGATAATTCCGCCACAGGCACATACAAACGCGCACCTTCTTGTAGAATAGGTTGGGCAAAATTATTGTGGTAAATAGCCTGATACTCACGTCCATAACTGCCTTTATTGATCAAGGTATCTTTAATTTCTATGAAAGCCTCTTCAGGTGTCAGAGACAATTCAGTGTGTAATTCAAAATTGGTAAATTTAAAGCGCTTTTCATCCACTCTACCGCGTAGCGTTACTCGATAAGGTGGCTCTTGCTCTACTTCTAATATCACGTCGTCTGCAGGCGTGTTTTGAATACGGCCATGCAAAGTTAGAAATTCATCGCCATCCTGCCCTGGATGCCCAGCCCATTGATAACCACAACGCACCAGCATTTCGTTAAAGCCATCCAACCAGCCTAAACCACCCGATGCTTCTTGGTTAATGAAGCTAGGGTGCACCACTTCTTTCACTGGAGAGTCCCAGCCAAAACGAACCTCATCCCGAACGGCATCCAGTATTGCCATACCTCGCGTAGGCACAACACGTACTTTGGTTTTGCCTACGGTAAGACAAATGATACGAGAGCCTGCTTGTTTACCGCCCACCAAACAGCTTTGTTCGACCTTTACCGGAACCTCTTTAGGTAACCCCATTAACTCTGCGGTTAAAGTCAAATTCGCTAGGTCTATTTGCTGTTGTTGACTGAGTAAAACCAGTTGAAACATCGCACTTCTCCAGACAAATTTTGCCCTATGCTAGCCTATGCTAAGAATAAATAGCTACGAAATATTACATGCCATATTGGCTTAATGGCATTATGGTTGCACGAAGATTCAACAAGTGCTTTTTACAATAACAAACATTTAACGATGATTAAAAAGTAAGCAGTCAGCTTACTTTTTGTTATGATTTTCTTTCCACGCAGCTTGAGGATGATGGTTGTTATGAAATCACCGCTTAAAATTCGTCAACAAATTTATCTCGGCTTATTGACCATTTTATTGCTCGCTCTTGCCAGCATTTATCTGGTCATCGAAATAAAAGTTAAGCCTGACTTAACAGCCGAAAGACAAAAACAAATTTCAGCCAATCAAGCCGCTCTCAGTGACCTTTTAGACGCCAAACTAGAAAAAATTCAATTACTCACCAGCACACTTGCGTTAGCAGGTTCAAAACTTCCCAAAGAAGAAGCTTTGTTTAAAAAACTTTTCCCAAGCATCATCAACAACCATAATGACACTAGCATAGCTGGAGGGGGAATCTGGCCAGAGCCCTCATCATTTACCCAAGGCGTTGAACGAAGGAGCTTTTTCTGGGGCAGAGACGGTGCTCAGATGTCTTATTTGGATGATTACAACGACCCAGCTGGTAATGGCTACCACAATGAAAGCTGGTATACCGTTGGTAAAACAACGCCAGTAAACCTATGCGCCTGGTCGGAAGCCTACATAGATCCAATCACTCAAATTCCCATGGTTACTTGTACCATTCCGATGAAGGAAAACAATAACTTCACTGGGGTTTCAACAGTTGACATGATGTTAGACGGTGTTACTGAGTCACTTGAGGGATATGGTGAAGACAATCAGGGGTACGTGTTTGCTATTGACCATATAGGTCAAATAATCAGCTTCCCTAAAGACAAAGTGAATCTCGTCAAATCCGATGGCAGCATGCTAACCAGCCAAGAACTTGGAGAAAAGCTTCCATGGCTTAAGCCTGTTTTGATTGAAGCAAAAGACGAAAATACCATCATATCTTTGGATCATGATGATTTTTTAGGTGGTCCGGCTTATGTAAACCTTATGCGTCATCCAGAAACAGGTTGGACCATTGGTTTGGTAGTACCTAAAGATCGTATGACCGAAATAGCACAAAGTATGGGCCTGTTTCTAATGCTCACTATTGGCGCATTATTAATCGTTGTTGGCCTTATTGCCGCAGGTTTCTTCCGCAGCTTACTTAATAAAATCACTCAAACTCGCGATCAAATTCAAGAGTTAACAGACGGCGGCAGTAGCCAGGCTCTTGCCGTTGGCAAACTGAATGAATTAGGAGAGTTGCGTCTTGCAGTCAATGCCTATGGTGACAAGCTCAAACAGTTGCTAAGCCAAATTCATAACGAGTCTGCTAAGTTAGTAGATGACGCTGGCAGCCTAAATGAATTCAGCAATAACTTCCTTGCAAAAGCCAACAGTCTCAGTGATGAAAACACCACCCTTGCCGCCGCAACCGAAGAGCTGGGGGCAACCTCTCACGATGTGGCCATGTACGCTAACGAAACAAAGGAAACAGTGGAACGAATTCATAAGGACATCCTCAGTAGCGGACAAGAAATGGATACCGTCATTTCCACTATGCGTAGCTTAATGTCTGCCATGACTAACGCGCAAACCAGCATTCTCAAATTAGATGAAGACAGTCGTCAAGCCAATGGCATGTTAAGTGTTATCAGGGACATTGCTGAACAAACTAATTTGCTGGCGTTAAACGCTGCCATAGAAGCCGCACGAGCAGGAGAGACAGGACGAGGCTTTGCCGTGGTTGCTGATGAAGTACGTAATCTTGCTGCGAAAAGTGAAAGCTCAGCAGTGGAAATTGAACAAGTGCTTAATCGTCTGCAAATAGCTTCAAAAGAATCGGTCGATTCCATGCAGCTTGGATACAGTGAAACAGAAAGAGCAGTCTCCACCGCCGAATCAACCGCAACACATTTGCAAGGCGTAGTAACGGCTTTCTCACAAATTACAGATCAAGCAACCCAAATCTCTGTAGCGGCCAGTGAACAGCAGAAAGTATCGCAAGAATTGAGTATGTTTGTGGCTCGCTTACAAGAGTTAACCGGTAGTAATGCCAGCGACTCCAACCAACTTAGCAACATGAGCCAGGAGATTGACGCCATAGCCCAACGCTTGAATGCCCTGAGGTAAAACCTACAAATATCTTAAACATTAGCGCCATTGGTTTCACAATCAGTGGCGCATTGTTTAAGGTATGTTCACCTTTAAAAATAGGGCCAAAATCGCTCTATTAATTGGTGAATTTTTCCCTTATAAGGTGGCGTAATTAACACCAATCCATTCCACCCTGATTTTCTTAATACCGCTTTTTGATGAGAAAAAGTACGAAAACCTTCCTCTGCATGATAAGCCCCTAAGCCCGAATCCCCTATGCCACCAAATGGCAAATCTGGTTGCGCCACATGAATTAAGGCATGATTAATAACCAAACCACCACTGACAACTTGCTGCTCACAAACAGTGTCATCGGCGGTATTTTGTGTAAACAAGTACATGGCTAACGGACGCGGTCTTTGCTTTATAAATTGGTATGCTTCAGACAATTTAAGGTAGGTTTTAATGGGTAAAATTGGACCGAAAATTTCGTCTTGCATCACCTCAAGGTCATCTTCCATCTGATGTAAAACATGCATGGCTAACTTGCCGTCAAGTGTTTCAGGTCCCTGCGGCATAACATTCTCACAGTCAGCACCTGCTTTTTTCGCTTGTTCTAAATAGCCTTGAAGACGTGCAAGCTGTCGCTCGTTGATGATGCTAGTGTAATCCGGGCTAGCAATGCCTTGAGGGTATAATCGTTTTACTGCCAATTTAATTTGTTCAATTAATTTTTCCTTTTGCGCTTCATGACACAACACATAGTCTGGAGCAACACAGGTTTGACCAGCGTTTAACAATTTAGCAAACACCAGCTTGTTAGCAGCATCTTCAATGTCAGCGGAAGGCGTCATTAACAACGGCGATTTCCCGCCCAGTTCTAGTGTCACTGGGGTTAAATTTTCGGCAGCATTTTTCATCACCATGCGCCCCACATTGGTTGAACCAGTGAAAAGCAAATGATCAAAGGCAAGCTGACTAAATTTATTGGCTACTTCAGCTTCCCCTTCTATCACTTGTACCCAGTCATTATCAAATGCGGATGTTAAGATTTTGGTGAGCACCTCATTCGTCGCTGGACAGAATTCCGATACCTTCAACATTACTCTGTTACCAGCGGCGATGGCGCCTACAATAGGCCCCAAAGACAAGAATACCGGATAATTCCAAGGAGAAATCACACCAACCAGACCTTTCGGTTGATACACCACCTTAGCCCGTGCAGGCAAACTCGTGATGTGAACGGAACGCCTACTTGGTCGCATCCATTTTGACAGATGCTTCAACGCATGCTTGATTTCGCCAAACAATGGCACCAACTCAATCAATCGCGATTCCGCTGGCGATCTAGAGCCAAAATCTTGCTGCAACGCCGCTAACAAAGGCAATTCAAAATCTCGAATACTGCGTTTTAAATTTTCCAATAATTGACGACGTAAGGTTTCAGACGGATAAGGCGACTGTCGACTTAACTCTTTTAAGCGCTCAAAACTAACTTGCATGTCTGGCTTGGAGGAATTTTGTTTGGCGGAAGATGCACTGCTCACTAAGTTTGCCTCTTTTAGTATTTATTATTATTTTATTCATTATCTGTCGACGAAAGATTTTTTCGTGATTTTTTTATTATTTGGCTTGGCTTGACTACACTTTAGAACATCAAGCATAGAAGCAAGGAGCACATTATGGCAACAATACTTTGTTATGGTGATTCTCTCACATGGGGAAGTGTACCCAGCGGTGGACGTTTCCCGCCTCATTTAAGATGGCCAAATATTTTAAATAAACTTCTTGGTTCTGAGCATCACGTCATTAATTTCGGTTTACCCGGCCGGACGACAATTTGGAACGATCCCTTTTTAGAAGGGCGTAATGGATTAACCTATTTACAAGCCGCATTGGAAACCTTTGGCCCGGTAGATTGGCTGATCATTATGCTAGGTACAAATGATTTGAAGCGACATTTTAATGTGGGCGCGTTCGAAGCGGCCAAAGGTGTTGAAAAGCTGATTGAAAAGTCCAAAATGCCCAATGGACAAGGGTTTGCCAATCCACAATTGCTCATCATTGCACCACCTAATATTTTATCCCCAACCGGAGCTATGGCAGAAAGCTTTAATGGTGCAACAGAAAAATCGCAATACTTTCATCAACATTATCAAGATATCACCACTCAAAACCACTGCCTCTTTTTAAATTCCGCAGGGATATTACAACCCAGTGAGGTTGATGGGGTTCATCTTGACACCAAAGCAAATGAGCAATTAGCAGACGCTGTTTATCAACTATTAGCAGTACATCTATAATACTAAATCAATGTTTTTATTATCTTTTTGTTTTTTCTCTACTGAGAAATGTCATCCCCTTGAGTCAGTTTAGATACTGACTCAACTTACTCACTGCTCATGGCTCACTTTCAAGATCTAAAATATCAACTTACTCCTTTCAATTACCTAAAGTAAATCTGTCTAAAACTCTGTCTGTAATTAAAAAGATCATTTCAATCAAAACTTTCCCGTCCCGCGCACCAATTTAGTTCACAAAGTTATCCACAGGTGGTTGTGAGTGGCAGGTGGGTAGTTTTTTATCTCTCACTAACATTCAATCATCACTGTATGACAGAATTTGTTGTCAAGTGTGTCTCACATTTTCTAACCTAAGCCTTAATATAATCATTCATTCAAATCACTTAGGAACGCCAAAATATGAAAGTAAGCTTTATCGGACTCGGCACCATGGGTTATCCAATGGCAGGTCATCTTAGCCAAGCAGGACATTCCGTGGTGGTTTATAACCGTTCTACAGAGAAAGCACGTAAGTGGTGCGAAACCTATGCGGGCCAGTATGAAAAAACACCAGCCAAAGCAGCGGCGGAATCAGACATAGTATTCACCTGTGTGGGCAATGATGATGATCTTAGGTCAGTTTATTTAGGCCCACATGGTGCTTTTGCAAAGGCACGTCAAGGAACGCTTTTTATCGATCACACGACAGCATCAGCAGAAGTTGCCAAGGAATTACATAAAGCCGCTCAAGATAAAGGCTTTGATTTTATGGATGCTCCCGTCTCTGGAGGACAAGCAGGTGCAGAAAAGGGCGTCTTAACCATCATGCTAGGTGGTAACGAAGACTTACTGGCCAAAGCTAAGCCAGTGTTAGATTGCTATGCGCAAGCCACCAGCTTAATGGGCGCAGTAGGGCAAGGACAGATCACCAAAATGGTCAATCAAATATTAATTGGCGGTGTTTTATCAGGCTTATCAGAAGGCATTCGCTTTGCTCAACAAGCCAACTTGGACATCACCAAATTGGTCGATACATTGAAATACGGTGCCGCAGGATCGTGGCAATTAGAAAATCGCGGTGAAACTATGGCCAAAGACCAATTTGATTTTGGTTTTGCCATTGAGTGGATGCATAAAGACTTAAGCTTATGCCTCGCACAAGCGGAAAAAATGGGCCTGAGCTTACCACTGACTCAGCAAGTCGATGAAAAATATCAGCAGCTAATAAAGGCTGGTCGTGGTCGCCAAGATACCTCCGTTTTGATTAAGGCAATGGAAAAATAATCCTCGAACGGCCAGCAAAGTCTTTCTAAGAGTGATTTGTTGGCCGTATCCAAAGCTTATTTCTTATGGTTTTTTTATCCACTTTCAACTTCTCAGCCAACATACTTGCACTTTTTTTGCCACTTCCCTGATCATAACCACCCCTATAAATTTTAACTAATTCAATAACTTATAATCATATAGAGAATTTGTATTCATTACGCGTATAGGTCATATCGTTATTTCGATTGGTCATTTAGTTAGTCTTAAGTACTCTTCAATGACGCTGTTATGGCTGTCTACTCATTGGATACGTCAGATGGCGCAAAGGGGGCTCATGGATGAGACAGAACAACCCCATTCAAACTTGGAGTTTGGATGGGGTTTGTTTTCTTATGAAAGGGTCTTCTCCCTCCGCAATCACAAAAGTAACGAATACCTTAATTCGACTTCCCACGTGCAGGTCACGAATATAATTATGTTAATGGAGAGTTCAAATGAAAAAAGGGCTAGCAAAACTAACGCTCGCGCTGATGACAGCAGGCGCAATTAGTGCAACTGCTCAAGCAGCAACCACTTTAGTTTACTGCTCAGAAGGCAGTCCTGAAGGTTTTAATCCAGCTTTTTACACTTCTGGTACCACGTTTGATGCCAGTTCTAAAAACATGTTTAACCGCTTGATGGAATTCAAACTGGGCACCACAGAAACGGAGCCAGGCTTAGCCACAAGTTACGATGTGTCTGCTGACGGTTTGGAGTACACTTTCTATTTGCGTAAAGGCGTTAAATTCCATTCGTCTAAATCTTTCAAGCCGACTCGCGACTTCAACGCGGACGATGTTGTCTTCACCTTTGACCGCCAATGGAACAAAAACAACCCATATCACACCGTTTCTAATGGTTCTTATGAGTACTTCAACGGCATGGGCATGGGCGACCTAATTAAAGACATAGTGAAGGTCGACGACTACACAGTGAAGTTTATACTAAACCAACCTGAAGCCCCTTTTATTGCCAACCTAGCCATGGACTTTGCCTCTATCTTTTCTAAAGAACAGGCAGATTATCTGATGGAAAAAGGGACGCCTGAACAACTGGATATTGATCCTGTCGGCACGGGTCCATTCCAAAAAGTACAATATCAAAAAGACTCTTTGATTCGTTACACAGCCTTTCAAGACTACTGGAAAGGCAAGGCCAAAATTGATCGTCTTGTTTTCGCTATCACGCCAGACGCTTCCGTACGTTACGCTAAGTTAAAAGCTGGCGAATGTGATGTGATGCCTTACCCAAATCCTGCAGATTTGGAGCAAATGAACCAAGATCCAAACATTAACCTGATGAGTCAGGAAGGCTTAAACGTAGGTTATTTGGCTTTCAACACGAAGAAAAAGCCATTTGATAATGTAAAAGTTCGTCAGGCATTGAACCTAGCAACCGACAAGAGCGCTATCATTGATGCAGTCTTCCAAGGTGCAGGTAAAGTGGCGAAGAACCCAATCCCACCCACTATGTGGTCTTACAATAACAACGTAGTGGATTACCCTTACGACCCAGTAAAAGCCAAACAGCTATTAGCAGAAGCAGGCTATCCAGATGGTTTCTCAACCAATATCTGGGCCATGCCAGTACAACGCCCATACAACCCAAATGCACGTCGTATGGCGGAGATTATTCAAGAAGACTGGTCAAAAGTAGGCGTGAAAGCGGAAATCGTTTCTTACGAATGGGGTGAATATTTAAACCGTTCTAAGAAAGGTGAGCACGAAACCCTATTACTAGGATGGACTGGGGATAATGGCGACCCAGACAACTTCCTTTACGTTTTATTAGGTTGTGACGGTGTAGGCGGCTCAAACCGTGCCCAATGGTGTAACAAAGAATTCAACGACTTGTTGTTGGCTGCGAAACGTACTTCAGACAAAGCTGAACGTACTAAGGACTATGAGCAAGCTCAAGTGGTATTCAAACGTGAAGCGCCTTGGATAACAGTAGCCCACTCAGTTGTGTATGAGCCCATCCGTAAAGAAGTAAAAGGCTACAAGATAGACCCTCTCGGTGGTCACTACTTCTACAATGTAAGTAAATAAGTTGTCCTAATTTGGACACAAACCCTACCTGCTTGCTGGGACGCAAGCAGGTATTTTATTGAGCCAGTGAGTCCTTGTTCAATAAAAAAACATGAGAGCCAGCCCTACTATGTTCCAGTTTATTTTTCGTCGTTTAAGTTTGGTAATACCTACCTTTATCGGTATTACTCTACTGACGTTTACTCTGATCCGTCTTATTCCGGGTGACCCTATCGAGGTCATGGCCGGTGAACGTGGCGTGAGTGCAGAACGCCATGCCGAATTAAGCGCCCAACTGGGTTTTGATAAACCTTTGTACATCCAATATTTTCGTTATGTGGGCGGCGTATTACAGGGCGACCTTGGTAACTCCTTAATTACCAAAGAACCTGTTATGAAAGAATTTTTAACCCTGTTTCCAGCCACTATTGAACTGGCTTTTTGTGCCGCTATCTTTGCCATATTTGTAGGCTTGCCTGCCGGCATCATTGCGGCCGTGAAACGTGGCACCTTATTTGACCACTCCGTGATGACGGTTTCCCTTACAGGCTACTCTATGCCAATTTTTTGGTGGGCTTTACTGCTCATGTTGGTATTCTCCGTGACCCTAGGTTGGACACCAGTATCAGGGCGGGTGGACGTTATTTATTGGATCGACGATGTGACCGGTTTTATGTTGATCGATTCCCTATTATCTGATGAAACAGGGGCTTTTGCCTCTGCAGTCTCTCATTTGATTTTACCAAGCATTGTATTAGGCACCATTCCTATGGCAGTAATTGCTCGTATGACACGTTCTTCCATGTTGGAAGTACTCAGTGAAGACTACATTCGTACCGCACGAGCCAAGGGCATTGCACCTTGGCGTGTGATCATTATTCACGCGTTACGCAACGCTTTAATTCCCGTTATTACTGTCATTGGTTTACAAGTGGGTATCTTGTTATCTGGTGCCATTCTCACTGAAACGATTTTCGCTTGGCCCGGTATCGGTAAATGGTTAATCGAGTCTATTGGGCGTCGAGATTATCCTGTTGTACAAGGTGGTATTTTGATCGTAGCTTGTATCATCATTGCCGTGAACCTGCTGGTCGACATTGCCTACGGCATTGTCAATCCACGTATTCGACACAGTAAATAAAAGGGCGCCGCTATGTCTTCTCAAACTCTAAGTGCGCCAGCACCAAAAACACCATTACAAGAATTTTGGTATTACTTCAGTAGTAACAAAGGAGCCGTTACTGGATTTGTCGTTATACTGATTATTTGCTTCATGGCCATTTTTGCTGACTGGATAGCGCCCCATTCACCGTCCCAACAATATCGTGACGCCTTGTTACTGCCTCCAGCTTGGTTAGAAGGCGGGAACTGGTCATATATTCTAGGCACCGATGATGTGGGTCGTGACATGCTATCACGTCTTATTTACGGTTCTCGTTTGTCCATTTCTGTTGGCATTGTGGCCGTGACCGCCTCATTAATCATGGGAATTCTATTAGGTTTAGTCGCTGGCTACTGCAGGGGCGTGGTGGATACCATGATAATGCGTATTGTTGACATCATGCTGGCCATGCCAAGCCTGTTATTGGCCATTGCCATCGTCGCCATTTTAGGCCCCAGCATAGTCAATGCCGCCTTGGCTATTTCCATAGTTTCTTTACCGCATTATGTACGTTTGACTCGCGCTGCGACCATGACGGAAATGTCAAAAGACTATGTCACTTCATCACGTGTCATTGGTGCTGGTCCATTGCGGCTAATGTTTATCTGCATTCTGCCAAATTGTTTGGCACCTTTGATTGTGCAAGCCACGCTCGGTTTTTCCACCGCGATTCTCGATATGGCAGCCTTGGGTTTCCTCGGTTTGGGCGCACAACCTCCAACCCCTGAATGGGGATCTATGTTGTCCGATGCCTTGCAGTTTGTGCAACGCGCATGGTGGGTAGTGACCTTCCCAGGGTTAATGATTCTGATCACTGTATTGGCGTTCAACTTAATGGGTGACGGCTTACGTGATGCTCTTGACCCTAAGTTAAAGCAGTAGGAGAAGCCAAATGTCATTACTAGAACTCAATAACTTAAGCGTTAAATTTGGCCAGTTCCAAGCCGTTGATAACATCAGTTACCAGGTCGAGGAAGGCGAAGTATTAGGGATTGTTGGCGAATCTGGCTCGGGGAAAAGTGTCAGTTCTCTGTCCATCATGGGACTAATTGATTACCCAGGAAAAGTGCAAGCTGAGCAACTCAGCTTTAATGGCGAAAATTTATTAGACATGCCAGAAAAGCAACGTCGTAAGCTAACCGGCTCGGATATTGCAATGATTTTCCAAGACCCAATGACCAGTTTAAATCCTTGTTTTACCGTTGGATATCAAATTATTGAAGCTCTTAAAACCCACCAAGGTGGCAGTAAAAAAGAGCTCAAGGCACGCGCCATTGAATTGTTAACGCAAGTGGGCATTCCAGCACCAGAGTCTCGCTTGAACAACTACCCTCATCAGTTGTCTGGCGGTATGAGTCAAAGGGTGATGATCGCCATCGCTATTGCATGTAATCCAAAGCTGTTGATCGCCGATGAGCCGACAACCGCACTGGATGTCACCATTCAAGCACAGATCATAGATTTATTGATTGAATTGCAGCGTAAACAACAAATGGGCTTAGTGCTGATCACACATGATCTTGCTTTAGTGGCAGAAGTGGCTGATCGTGTCATCGTCATGTACGCAGGTCAAATTGTCGAATCCGGCCCTGCAAGCGAAGTATTTGTCACACCAAAACACCCTTATACACAAGCCTTGCTGGCTTCCTTACCAGAATCCGCTGCTGGTAAAGCTCGTTTGGATGCATTATCTGGTGTTGTACCCGGTCAATACGATAGACCGCAAGGCTGTTTGTTAAGCCCTCGCTGTCCTTATGCCAACGAACACTGCCAGCAAGTGGAACCGGCCAGCCAAGGCGATTTATCTCGCCAAGTGAAATGCCACACGCCACTAGACACAGAAGGGAGACCTGCCGCATGAATCAACAAGAATACATTCTTGATGCGCAAGCACTCAAACAGCACTATCAAGTCAAACAAGGCATATTCAAACCCAATGCGGTAGTAAAAGCGGTTGATGGTATCAGCTTCCAATTAGCAAAAGGCAAAACTCTGGCCATTGTCGGTGAATCCGGTTGCGGAAAATCCACCCTAGGTCGTATGCTGACCATGATAGAAACGCCAACGTCCGGACGTTTGAAACATCTAGGTGAAGACCTATTAAGTTTAAGCAAAGCCGCGCAAGCCAAACTCAGACAAAAAATTCAGATCATCTTCCAAAACCCCTATGGATCTCTCAATCCGCGTAAAAAAATTGGTCGCATTCTGGAAGAGCCCTTGGTTATCAATACCAATATGTCTCAGACTGAGCGCAAGCAAAAGGCCTTAGACATCATGAGCAAGGTCGGCTTGAAAACGGAACATTATGATCGTTACCCGCATATGTTTTCTGGAGGTCAACGCCAGCGTATTGCCATTGCTCGAGGTCTTATGCTTGATCCGAGTATCATAGTCGCTGACGAACCCGTTTCAGCGTTGGACGTCTCAGTACAAGCGCAAGTGCTGAATTTGATGATGGATCTACAACAAGAACTGAACTTGAGTTATGTGTTTATTTCCCATGATTTGTCTGTGGTTGAACACATAGCGGATGAGGTCATGGTGATGTACTTGGGTAAAGTGGTTGAACAGGGCAGCAAAGCGGATTTATTTCAAAATCCTATGCACCCATACACTTTGGCACTCTTATCCAGTACACCACAGTTGTCACCAGACAAACGTCGTCAGAGAATTAAATTGCAAGGTGAATTGCCATCACCACTTAACCCCCCTTCAGGTTGTGCCTTTCACGGACGCTGCGAATACGCAAATGACCGCTGTCGAAAGGAGGTGCCTGAACTTAAAGAAGCAACATCCGGTCACCTTATCGCTTGTCACGGTATCGCAGAACAACGTATTGCCATTCCCAGTAGGTGAAGGAAGGGACAAATACGCCTTCTAAACATCCACCTTAATAGAGAAACGGAAACTCCCGTCGAATATTTTGCGCCCAAATGGGCGCTTTTTTTATATAAAGTTTGGTTTTTTAAACTTTTTCGAGGTATAAAAGAGAGGTGATCGAATCAGGACGATTCGACTTAATAAAGCCAAAGGAAAGGCACTATGCGAACCCAACCTGTTCGACCTAAGACACCTACTAGATTACTGCCCATTGTCATTGTAGTGGCACGTGCCTTATCAGATTTCATTAGTGCGTTTAATACCATAGTGCTGGCCGCTTTTATTTTTTTATCGCAGAAAAACGCTTATGAACTGAGTATTTTCTTTGCCACCGCCGTCATAGGAGGAAGTGTTGCCAGCTTAATAGGTGAACGACTAAGTAAGCGAATACCTATGACTTTTAGCATAATTGGCTTAAACGGCATTAGAAGCTTGCTATTACTCGGCTTAATTCTAACGCCTTCTCATTCAATGATTTTTATCCTGCCAATCATAGGCTTCCTCGGTGGTTTATCCAACGCCTTGTTTATCATTTTATTTAATAGTCGTTTGCCTTATTGGATTAGAGCCCAAAAGCGTACCAAGATGAATGCTGCAATCACCGCTTGTTCGGCTATAGGAGCCATTCTAGCCGGTATGAGCTCAGGTCTACTGGTACAATACCTAGATTATAAAGGAGTGCTAATATTAAATGCTTCGCTATATTGTTTGGTTGCAGGACTATTTTATCTTGTACATCAACTTTCAACACAAACTGTCTTTACTGACCCACAAGTTCAAGCAAAAAAAGCATCTTTTTCTGCTGATTTGGCAAAACCTACTTCGTCGAAACACTTTATGATTGGAATATTAATCATGGTATTTCTCATCAGTTTTGCCAATGCATTTCACCAACTTGGGTTTCCTGATTTAGCTAAGTTATTATCGCCTGAAAATCTCAGCCAAAGCTTAGGTTACTTAATGTCTGCATGGGGAATAGGTAAATTTTTAGGCGCGTTTTCCTTAACTCGAACTTTAAAAATCCAAAGTAACAACGCCCTTCTTGTGATGTTTTTTGTGTGTGTGCTAGTAATGTCAAACGGGTTTATTCTCACCTTTCAGCAAAGTACGCTAAATTGGGCACTGCTATGTATCTTTATCGCTGGAATGGGTGAAAGTGGTGTGGAAGTCAGTCAAATATCCTTTATTCAAAGACAAGTGCAACAGCGCCATACATTACTGTTTAGTTACTTATCTTTTGCAAAAATGATTGCAGGAGCCTTAGGGGCTATTCTTGCTGGTCAATGCTATCGCTTTTACTCTTTTCCCTTAGTCATCTTCATATTACAAATTTGGATCCTAATCACCTTAATCATTACTGTCGTCTCGCTAAACTTGCTTCCAAAGCAATCCTCTTTTTTTGCGACAAAATTTTTTCCAAAGAACTTAAAACAAAAGATGAATATCACTCGCTATTATAAACAGTGAAAATACTTTTCTAAACGTGACGCCAAGACAAGAAGGTGATTATTGACCCCGCTCTTATGCAAAGCTAACCTCCTATTTTTTTAAAGGGCGGTAAGTAGGTGAGACATACCATACTTACCTTAGCCCAAAAAAATCATTCAACCGAACTATAAAGCCAGTAAGCTTTCGAGATAACTTTCATTAATCTCGTAGAGCTTGCTCAATATTTCGCCAATCAACTATTTTGAAATTTTGCTTTTGCGCTCGATATTCCGCATCCAAGTTATACCAATCTTGCGCTAAGAATAAACCGTGAGGATAGTCCTCTCCTAGGTTGGCGGTCACCGCGTGAATACCATCTGTATCACTGCTGCCATCTACCCCTTTCTCGTCATCGCCTATGATGGCAAAACTCGCAAGATAGCGGTTATCATTATCCAAATCATAAATGGCGTAAGTATTGTTACCTTGGCTTGAAGCAATCAGGTAATTCTCTTTACCATTTTGATACAAGGTCAAACCTTCAATATCATCTACTAGGTGTTTACCATCTACTGCGGCAAATAAACTGGCTTTAGTACTGGCATTTTCATCAGCTTGAAATGTCCAAATTGCCACATCTTCTTCACCCACATACAAAATGCCAGTAGCATCGTCTGCCACACAACCTTCGGGTTGAGAATCAACTTGCAAACGGCGAACTACTTCTCCTTCGATACCCGCTTTGGTCGCAGTAAGACGCCATTGTTCAATAACACCGTTCTTGCCATTCATAAAGGCATACACTTGTCCGCTTTTCGCCTTGTACATGCATAAGCCATATACTTCATCAACACCTGAAACGAACTCGGCAGCTTCCTCATGACGCTGTTTACCAATCGCCTTCAGTGGCTGAATAGGTTCTTTACCAGCTTGAATCTTATACAGAGCCAAGGTGTTTAAATCTCGATTGGAAGCAGTTGCCAAAGCAAATTCCGACCCATCCCAATCGGTAATGGTGCGAATATCCACGTTATTTGGTTCACCTTCTTCCAAAAACTGTACTTCGCGACCTTGAAGGTCATAAGCCATTAAGCCGCCTTTTTTATTGGTCGCTATAATCAAACTTTGTGAGGCATCTACTGGGTTCAGCCAAAAAGCAGGATCATCCGCTGCATCACCGTCTTCACTCACTTCCTGTGTTTCACCTGTTGCGGCAACTAACTTAACCCCTTCGAGCGAAAGTTGACGATGACTTTGTACCTCATTCAAATCAAGGCCTTTAAGCTGGCGTTGCAGCTCAGACAGAGGTAAAAACTCGTACACTGGTTCATCCGCTTCAGTATTACCAATCCATAATCCACTTGGCGATGCGGTAATAATTTTGGCCTCTTCCACCCCTTCTACATCAAAAGAGGCTTGTAAAGCTTGCTCAGCATCACGGTCATACATGAGAAAGCCAGCGCCTTCATCGGCGATCAAGAGGTAGCCCTTACCGTCTGCTTGATAAAGCATATCCATGCTTTCAATTTCTTCTAAATGACCAAGAGGCTGCGCCACGTCCACCAAACGACGGTCTTTCACATTTTCAGCGTCCGCACCGTATGCCCAAATTCCGACATTCTGTTCTGCAACGTATAAAGTGCCCGTTTCATCATCGGCCACGCAGGCACTCAGCTCACCACCCACTTGCGTCTCTCGCACGGCAATAGGCTTGCCTTGTTTATCTACTACGGCACTGACAATCTGACCGGCGCGATTGCGGATTTTGTATTGCACGATTTGGCCATCGTCTGACAGACCCGTAACCGTGGTTTCTCCTGTGGTAACGTTTTTATAAAGACACACAGCTTCAGGAGCAATATGAGTGTCAATACGGCCAACCGCTTGCAAAATAGGCGTTGCTTGTGGATCAATGCGATAAAACGCAAAGGCTTCTTCTTCTGGTAATCCCACCGCCAATACATCAAGACTATTCTTATCATCTTTTAGCCCATAGCGAATATCAGCTCCTAACACTTCTTGCGAAGCATCAGTGAGCAGTATACGACCAGTGCGATCAAATACTGCTAAGCCATCACCTTCTAGTGTGCTAATCAGCAGATCTTCATTGGCATTATTGGGACTAACCCAAACCGCAGCATCGGCAATGTCTTCATAGCTAACCTGTGTTTTGGTTTGGCTGGCAGTAATGCTATTCGCGTTTGCCGATAAGCAAGTCGCACTCACCATGATGGCGAGTAGAGTGGGAGTGAACTTCATGTGAACCTTCCTCTATTAATCAATATGGCTAACAAATACAAAGTTTGCTCACCTTAGTAACAGCTCATGACACTTCCATGACAGCCTTTATGACGGATGGTCAAAATACTCTCAGAAATAAGAAAATTGCCTTGATTGATCTCCTTGCTGAGCCATTAGAATTATCCGAAAAAGACAAAAAAACCATTTAAATCATAGTGTTAATTTTACAGGCAAGGATCCAATTCTGTTTTTTTAGCTAATACAAACATCTCATATGAGCTAATCGGACTGACTGTCCTAAATTTGTAATATTGCGGTCACATAATAGAAGCATTCCATTTTAGTAGACAGGAGAGCGGTATGGGTGACTGGTTGCACCGCTGGCAATACATATTTATTAGCAATTCACAGAAAATACTACGCCATAAAGCATGGCTCGCCACCCTGTTTACGATTTTCATTGTTTTGTTATTACTAAACTTAATGCAAGGTCAGGTGAAACCTCATCAGCAGTGGGTTTGGATAGACATCATAGGAGAAGGCGCCGCCGCTTTCAGTATTGTCGTTTGGTTGTTATTAGTTTTATCCATGCGACAACCCGGCCCTGTCACTAACTGGTTTGCCATTGGTTTTATTGGTATTTTTGCGGCCAACTTTCAAGACTTGCTCGATGAATGGATACACCTGCCCTTAGGTTATGAATGGGACAGTTGGGTAGAGTCACTGCCGTTAGGTTTGTTCGCACTTACCGTTGCTTTTTGGCTAAAACGCAAAGAACAACACCAGATAGACCGTTATTTGGAGAAGCGTAAAGCCATTTACCAAGACACGGGGGCATTAGACGACACCACCAGTTTACCGAAATCCGGCTTTCTCAGTAGCCAGTTAGAACAAGCCTTTGCAAAAGGCCATGCCAGCTGGCAACAACACGCCTTATTGTTATTGGATGTGGTGCCGTTTGCTGACATCAATTACCGCTACGGTGGCAAAGAAGCCGATCGCTTTCTCATCATTGTCAGTGAACTCATTAGTCTGACACTTAAATCAGAGGACAGCCTTTGTCACTTGGCTGGAGGACGTTTTGCTCTGGTTTTACATGATGTGGATTTACCCAAAGCAAAACAAATTGCCTACGAATTAGAACAGCTTTTACATCAGTTTCATTATCGCGCCCAAGGCGTCGACCAGAGCATTCGTTTAGGCGTTTCTATGGTCATGGTGATGGCAAAAGACGAACAAGAAACACCTGAACATTTATTACAACGAGCCTACCATGCTCTTGCAGTGCAGAATCAATCTGCTTTGCAGAAAGCCTAAGAGTAATAAAATGCAGAAGTGCTGGCTGGAACGTCATGATGCTTACCTTTTTGCTCATCAGCAAGCCGTGATTCTCATGGATTTGCTGATTTCTCGTGGTGTTGAAGCGAACTATTTTTTGCGTAAAACAGGTTTGTTTTATGACGATGTCACACAAGGTAAGCGTATCTTAAGCCCACAGCAATTGGCGCAGCTTTTTGACAATGCCAGCCAACCGCCATTCTTAGAGGATATCTCCTTTATATTTGGACAACGCATGCTACCTGGCTATTTCGATAGTCTTTCCCACTGTCTACAAAACTCACCCACCACATTGGATGCATTAGAACGACTGTGTGAGTTCGCCTGTTTGTTTTTTCCCTTATTAACGCCAAGATTACGTCAGACACCTAGCCATGTGTTTATTGAATTTCAACAAGCATTCGGCGCGATTTCTCCAAGCTTATTATCTAGCGAGCAGAGCCGAGCCACACGTTTTGTCAAAGAGATGACAATTACGGCTTTAGTGTCATACAGTAATTGGTTAGCGAATACTCACCTACCTTGGTCCATTTCATTAGATTATGCTCAACCGGATCATCAAGCAGAATATGAGGTGTATCTGGGAAGAGATCGTCGCTTCAATGGCAAACGTTTGTCCATGAGCATTGCCAAACAAGATTTAATTAAAGCCAACCCTATGTCTTCACCAAGCATGTATAAAATGTCGCTCACTGAGTCACGTCGAGCTTTGCAACAATTGGACGCTCCTCATAGTTTGCTATCACTGATACATTCTATTCTACATAAAGAAGTACGTAACTTACCCAGTTTAGAAGACGTGGCTAGACGCCTAAACATGAGCCCTGCCACTTTCAAACGCAAATTAAAGCGGCACCATACTCATTATCAAAAACTCTGTGATCAAGTACGCAAAGAAGTTGCCATGCAACTAATGGATGAGCTTGGCTATGATGAAGGCCAAGTGGCAAACTATTTCAACTTCTATGATGTAAGCAACTTTCGACGCTCATGTCGTCGCTGGTTTGCTTACTAGATCAGTCTGTATCCATTTAACTATCTTAAAAAGATACAAATGAAATTACTTTTTCTTCATCTGACGCGCATGATAAACAGCAAAACCTTTATCCCTTAGCAAGCGAGTGTGTGAACCTAACGCTGCGTCCAGTAATGGCGGGTATCGTAAGAAGTCATTCGCGACCACAAAGAGTTCACCATTTAAGGTTAAATGACTTTTAACCCCTATAAAAAAGCTTTCTGCGATACTGTAGTCTGTGCTCACACCCGTGTGAAAAGGCGGATTGGTAACCACATAATTGAAGCGCCCTTTTACTTCATTTAGGCCATTTGAGGCTAATAGAGTTAAAGCTTCATCGGCTTGATTGGCTGTAAACGTCAGTTGGGTAGCCTTTAAAGCCAATGCACTGTCATCCAGAGCCGTGATCTGTGCCTGAGTATGGCGATGCAACCACAAAGCGATAATGCCGTCACCACAACCAAAGTCCAGTATACGGGCTTGTGCAACCTCGCTCATGAAACGATGGGATTGTAGTTGTTCTAACAGTAATACCGTGCCTTTATCGAGTTTGCCGTGGCCAAAGACCCCAGGCAAACTGCACAGGGTCATTTGCTGCCCTGCTACCTCCACTTGCCATGGAGTGACCCAATCTGCAAATACAAACGGCTTAGCTGAAGCCTGTTTATAGCCTGTAAACAACAAACAATGTTTGGCACTGTCAACTTTACCAATATCCTCTAAATGTGGCTCCAAGCGCTTCATAGAGGACTTAACACCACTTTTGTTATCACCAACCAACCAAATTTGTCCACCTTCTTTTAAATGAGGCAGTACATTGGCAAGCAAATAGTCCAATAATTCTTTCGCTTTGGGTTGATATATCACCACATGATCAAATTCTACTGGCAATGACCATTGCTCTGAAAATAACAATTTATCCTCAGCAAAACCCACTTTAAGTAAAGCATCATAACGCGTCTTAGATTGGCACCAAGCATACACATTGGCATGAGCAGCCAAGCTTTGAGGATAAGTGTCTTCTGGATTAGCAAATAGCAGGGTGCCTTGCAATTGCTCCTCATTACGGATCAATAACTGGCTGGTGGGATTAAAGTTCATAACTGACAGAAAGCTCTCGTTCAGACAAATTGGTAACAGTTGCTATTAATTGATTTAATGGTTGAGTGGATAAATCAGCTTGTACTCTAGGATATCTGGGTACTAAGCGATCATTTAAAGTAGGCTGATGCCAACCTTGTGTGAGTAGTAAAAAATCATTCGCAAAGGTTTTGCTGTGTTCCAAGCACCCCGCCAAAATCACATCTACATAACTCAATGCAATAGGGCAATGTGAATCTGGTGGTACCACTTGATGAGTATGATAAATCCAGTAGGTGCCTTGTGGTAAAGCTTCATCCTGATAAGGAGTGAGAGATTGTGGGGCAATTTGGCTACGCTGATAACCACGCTCTCGCTCGTCAAATAAAGTAAACTGGTCATACGCGACTTCCACCAAGACACCATTACAATAAGCATCTGTTTGAGCCACAACCGCTACCGAGCTCATACCAAATTCTGTCGACATTACAGACCAATGACGTGCATAGCCTTGAAGTTTGACTGGCCAAACGTTACCTGTTTCACCCGTTTTGGCTCGGCTGTCGGCATTTATCAGACTGCCATAACCCAAAATAAAGTGTCGTCCACTGGTACTCAAATTGACTCTCCACCATCGACTAGCATTAAAGCACGCATAATAACGCGTGCTCCGGCGAGTCGCCAGCCTAAAGCCATAAACAAAAGGATCAAGCTGACTGTTTAGGAGTGCCTTTTAGTAACAGAACAAGCGGTAATGCTGCCAAGGTCACCCACATCATGAAGCGAAAATCCTGCAAGTAGGCTAGTATTGTTGCTTGCTCATTTACCAAAGCATTCAAATTGGCTAAGCCTGTTACATGAGTAATGTCATAAACACCTGCTTGTTGCGCAACATCCAAACCAAGATTAAACGGATTAATATAATCTGCAAAAGCAGCGTGATTAATCTGTATACGCTGAGCCAAATAGGTGGTCACTATAGAAATGCCAATGCTGCTACCAATGTTACGCAATAAGCTAAACATGGACGTGCCTTCATCACGATATTTCGCATCCAATGTAGCAAAACTGATGGTCGATAGGGGTACGAAAACAAAACCTAAACCCACGCCTTGAACCATTCCCGAACGAATAATGTCCCAAGCGCTCACTTCAGCAGTAAATAAGGTCATTTCCCACATGGAAAACGTAATAAATAACAGTCCTAATGTAATAAATGCCCGTGGATCCACCTTGTTAGATAGTCGTCCCACTATGATCATGGCCACCATGGTACCAAAGCCACGTGGTGCTAGAATCGTTCCTATGTCTACCACTGGATAACCCATCAGAGAACTCATGAAAGGTGGTAATAGTGTCATTGAGGCTAACAAAATGACACCTACAATGAAGATAAACACCATGCCAACACTAAAGTTGCGGTCTTTAAACATGGCAGGGTCAATGAAGGGATTGCTGTGAGTAAAGATATGGACTAAAAACATATAACCACATAATAACACCAATAGGGCTTCCACCATGATTTCTGTGCTGTTAAACCAGTTTTGTAACTCGCCACGATCCAGCATCATTTGTAGACTGCCAATAGCCACTCCAAGCAAGACAAAGCCATACATATCAAAACGACGCGCCTTATCCAACTTGCTCTCCGATAAGAAACCAGCTAACCCTAACCAGGCCAAAATACCGAAAGGTACGTTAATGTAAAACACCCAACGCCAGCTGTAATACTCTGTTAGTAAGCCACCAAGATAAGGCCCTAGAATCGGTCCCACCATGACACCAACTCCCCACATTGCCATGGCCGGACCATGTTTTTCTTTTGGGTACGAGTCAAGTAATACCGATTGCGACAAAGGTACTAAGCTGGCGCCAAATATCCCTTGTAACAAACGAAACAAGACAATTTGATTTAATGATTGAGCGGCACCACATAAAATAGAAGAGACAGTAAAACCCACAATCGACCACATAAACAGACGCTTTCGCCCTATCTTGGCCGATAATACACCGGTTAATGGCATACAGATCGCGGCGGCCACGATATAAGAGGTCAGCACCCATGAGATTTGATCCTGCGTCGTGCCCATAGTGCCTTTCATATAAGGCAGGGCCACATTCGCAATGGTGGTGTCCAAAGCCTGCATTATGGTCGCCAGCATCACAGAAACGGTGATCATGATGCGACGCGTCTGATCACTTTTCAACGAACTGGTTGAGGTTAAAGCTGCCATGAGAATGCGTTACCACGAAAGTCCAAACAATTGACGATGATGCTCTGTATCTATTTTGACTACCGAGCTAAAACCTGTACGCAATTCTGGCAAATTTTGATTCTCGTCCAACACTACTTTCACCGCCAGACGTTGGGCAATTTTCACCCAATTACCTGTGGCATTTTCAGCTGGAATAACGGAAAACTCTGAGCCCGTGGCAGGACTAATGCTTTCCACATGACCAACAAAGGTTCGATCTGGATAAGCATCCACTTTTACTTCTACTGATTGTCCTTTTTTAACATAGGTTAGGTCTTTCTCTGTAAAGTTGGCTTCAATCCATTTGTTTTGATCAGCAACCACCACCATTGCCGTAGCACCTGCGGTCAGATATTCCCCTTGATGAGGCACTTTCGCTACTACACCGGATACTGGAGAGCGCACATCAATATGGCTTAAATCCGTTTTCGCTTGGTTCAATGCGGCTAATGCCGCTTGATAACTAGGGTGTTCTTGAAGCGGAGCAGTAGGGTTTCCTCCTAAGGCTTCTTTTAGTCGATCCAAATCTTTTTTCAAAGTCGCGACATTCAAACGACTGACTTCCGCGGCTTGTTTAGCTTGATCAAATTGAGTGTCAGAAATGAATTTTTGTTTTAATAAATTGGCCTGGCGCTGCTCTTCGCGTTGATTGAAATCATAAGTATTTTGCGCCTGCGTTATCTCTGCCACTTTCTCTTGATAGGCTGCTTTCTGTTCAAGGATATTCAAACGTACTTGCTGTAATTCTGCTGCTGCTTTGGCTTCGGCTAATTTAAAGGGTGTCGCATCTAACTCCAGCAACAGTTGCCCCGCCTTTACCGGTTGATTATCTTTCACTATAAGACGCTGAATAGACCCCGACACTTCAGCATTAATACTGGTGATATCGGATTTAACATAAGCGTTGTCCGTTTCCACATAACGCCCCCCTGTTAAATACACACCTGCTGCGACAACAATGGCCAATACAGGTACAGCGATCAATAACACGCGACGCAATGAGCGTTTCGCAACTTGCTTTGGCACTGAAGAATTTGTTTCATGTTCACTCATTAGCCTAAATCTCCGAAGCTTAGGTATCAGGTAGAGAATCATTGGCAAGGTTTTCATGCATTTTGTTCATCACTTCCATCGCAGCTTGTATTTGCTCTTCACTTAAGCCTTGTAATGCTTTGCTGCGCACACGCTGGATTTCTTTGTCTATTTCAATCAACCAAGTTGTCGCTTGTTTGGTTAAAAACAAAGCATTAGCACGCCTATCCTTAGGATCTGCCTTTCGTTCAACCAAGCCGTCAGAGACAAGTTGATCAATTAACCGAGCTAAGGTAATAGGCTGAATATCCAATAATTCCGCAAGTGCTACCTGTCTGATGCCTTCATTTCGTGACACATATACCAGAGCGCGAGCCTGCATAGGCGTCATCCCTAAGTCACTTTTGCGGTATTCGCGACGCATAAGACGCAATATATCCGTGATCAAAAAGTTGATGTTTTTAGATTGCATTAAAACCACCGATTTAATATTTATTAATTATTATATACATTACTTACTATTCTCAATCTACTGCCTCGAATGTATCAAATACTTCCTCAATAACAGACTTTCCTCCTCCTTGATTCCTTTTTTACATGGATTTCATCCAATAACTTCTGGCTTAATGTGACCATGAAATGGACAACACAAGGAACAACTCATGAGTAACCCAATCCTGCTTATCACTGGAGCCAGTCGAGGCATAGGTGCTGCCACGGCCAAGTTAGCCGCTCAACATGGCTATCATGTAATCGTTAATTATCGAACAGAAGCGCAACTGGCAGAAAAATTGGTAAACGAGATTCGCCAACATGGTGGTCAAGCAAACGCCATGCAGGCAGATATGAGAGATGAAGCGAGCATAGTGGCGCTATTTGATCAGATTCTTGAAAACTGGGGGCCAGTTTGTGGCTTAGTCAATAATGCTGGTATTTTAGAGACACAAAAGAGCTTCTCTGAACTGTCATTGGAACGTTGGCAACGAATTTTTTCAACAAATGTTTTTGGGCCTATGTTGTGTTGCCAGCAAGCCATCAAACACATGCGACAACATCAATTAAAAGGCAGCATAGTGAATGTATCCTCTTTAGCTTCAGTTGTGGGTGCACCACATGAATACGTGGATTACGCAGCCAGTAAAGGAGCGTTAGACACCATGAGCAAAGGCTTAGCGAAAGAATTAGCCGCAGAAGGAATTCGCGTTAATACGGTTCGTCCAGGCTTTATTTATACTGAAATGCATGCAGATGGCGGAGAAGCCAATAGAGTGGATCGCCTCGCGCCAATCATTCCTATGCAGCGAGGTGGACAAGCCACTGAAGTTGCCGAAGCTATCCTTTGGTTATTAAGTGATAAAGCCAGCTACAGCACAGGAAGTTTTATTGACGTAGCAGGGGGACGCTAGTCTTGTAATAAGCAATTTAACGTGGCACCACGCAACGAAAAGAAGACGCGGATTTCATATCTCCTTGCCAATATTCAGCATAACTAGGGTAAGGACATAAAGGACGGGTTAATCCTGCCATTCTTGAACTCAATTCGGGATTATCTATGCGTGTCGCAGCGATTACTTGCTGTGGCTGAGCCTGACGCTCTACCCATTGTACTAAGGGCTGCAACATATCGAACTGATCAGTAGACAAGCCACCTTGTTGATGTGGCATACCGGGGATACGATAAAAACGCACAAACTCACGCGCTTTTCCCACTAAAGTAAAATCCAAGAAGTCATACCAGCGTGTCGTGTCTTTCACAGAAAACACTGGGTCACTATTGCCCTGAAACACTATCATCTTTCCACCAGCTTGTTTGAATTCAGTAAGCTTAGGTTTTGCCGCATCGGGTGGTGTCATCATAGTCATGGGCGAGACATCAAATTCTTTTGATACAGCATAGATCTTTTTCGCATCACGATTAAAATCAAATGAGGCTAAATAATCACTTAACGCATAAATATCGCCTTCACTCTTAGTTGGCGGCACAGTATAAAGGTTGGCCAAAGCACTCGCCCCCAACACCAATCCCGCAGGCATATTGTCCCAAGCGTCGACTTTGCTGCTGATTTTCCAACCACGCCAATTATTGGATTGCATTCCTGTATCATAAAACCAACTGCTGTAAAGTGATTGGTTTTTATCATTATGCGGCCCTTTGTGCATCTTCACTAAAGCGCCTATTTTTTCAGTGGATAGACAATCACGGTCAAACTCACTCTTACACACCAGTGAAGTTGGTTTGAATACTGTTTGACAGGCGTCTGTAGCAAAAATCAAATCATCACTAATGCCATCTAAGGTATCGCACTGACGGATCAATTCGCGAGAAATAAACTCCAAGTCCCGAACGGTTAATGAAGTGCGAATATCGTCATTGATTTGACGTAATATTTGATAATCCCAAGCATGCTGTAATACGGCTTTAGGCGCATTAAAACCAGGTGAGGCGACTAGTAAACCATCAAACATATTAGGAAAACGAGTCGCAGCCACCATAGCAGTTCTTCCACCATTGGCTTGACCTATTCCGTATTTATACTGCACAGGCGCCGCATAATATTGTTCAGCAAGTTTAATGGCAACAGGCATCACCTGAGCCATAGCTTGATAAGCAAAATCTTTACGTGCTGTGGCATCGTGACCAAACAAAAAAGATTGTGAAAGGCGACCAGATAAGGCGGAAAAGGCACTGTTGTCGTGCCCCTCATTGGAAGACACAACAGCGAAGCCTTGGTTGATGGCATATTGGTTGTTGGTTAAACCGGTGATTTTACCCAATGCAGGCGCTATTTCACCACCGAAGGCCGTATTAAACTGATAAGCCAATCGACCTTGCCAACGCGAAGGCAAACGCAACTCAAAGCGGGTGTTGTAAAACACGCCTTCTTTACCAATACGACGGGAGACGACGCCCGTCACCTGACAATAAGGAGAACTTACTTGACCATTCGGTAATAACATAGTGGTCTGTAATTCAAGCTTATCTGAGGCTTGCGACATGAGCCCTTGGCACTGCACTGTATTAGCCCACATCTGACTCGACATTAAGATGATGAGCAGTACCGTTGAACTGGTGAACAACCTCTTCATTTCTCTTCCTTATATGGAATCTACGCCTTAATGGCTATTCAAAATAACCAATAATCAGAGAAATGGGAAGAAGTCTTAAAATAGAAGAGGGAAATAAAAACGGGCTCATCATGAGCCCGTTTTAAAAATCACTTCAGTGTGCCGATAAGACTAACAAATTTGGTGAGACTTCATTGAAATCAATCGCCATAGTAACACTGAGAGCTGTAACCGTAATGATGGAAAAGAAGAACACTTGACGTGCCCAACCATTCAAATCAATATCCGCACGATAACCTCGTAGTGCCATTGCTAACCACCATAGACTGGTCGATAGAGCCACCACCATAAAACCAATGCCAACATAGCCAGCTAAAGGTAAAAGGGCTGCGACGACTGCAAAGGCGGCAATATGCAGAATAATATGACGTTTTGCCTTAGCAATACCTTGCGAGACGGGCAATACTGGAATGCCTGCCGCTTTGTAATCATCAAATCGAAAAATCGCGATTGCATAAGAATGTGGCATTTGCCAAATGCTGAACATAGTCAACAAAATGGCAGCACCAGCATCAAATTGGCCGGCTGCAGCACAATAGCCTACAACAGGTGGCACAGCACCAGAAAGGCTTCCAATAAAAGTGCCGTAAACAGACTTGCGCTTAAAGTACAAGGTGTACAGACCAACGTAAACCACATAACCAAAAACAGCAAAAGCCACTGCTACCCAGTTAGTGAAATACCCCAGCAAGGCAAAACCAATCACGCCTAATACCACACCATGAAAAAAGGCAGCTTTTCCAGACATTTCACCATTTACCGTTACGCGATTACGCGTACGCTTCATTTTGGCATCAATGTCTCGGTCGATGTAGTTGTTAATGGCACAACCGGATGCTACCACCAAAGACAGCCCAATCACTGTCATCAGCATTAACATCCAATCGATATTGCCGCGAGCGGCTAGAAAATAACCACCCGCAACAGAGATGAGGTTGCCCATAATGATGCCAGGCTTAGTCACCTGTAAATAACGCTTAAACATCTTCAGGGTACCCAAATGCATTAATCATAAATTCACTCTGCATTTACATCATCATGGCGTTGGATGCGTAGATAATCCACACAGACAAACCAACCACCATGATTATAATAACAGCAGAAAAAATAAATGAATAAGTGTCCAGCTTGCCTTGTTCAGAAAAGTCCAAGTGAAGGAAGTACTTCAAATGAACAAAAATCTGAATAATGGCCAACACAACTATAGCGATATAGGTTGGACCTTTATCAAAGGCTTCTGTCATTACCATCCAGAAAGGAATGCCAGTCAAAATAACAGACCAGACGAAACCAATCACATAGGACTTCACGCTACCGTGTGAATGTGCTTCAGAAGAATGATCGCTCATTAGACCGCCCCCATCAGATAAACAACGGTGAAAACACAAATCCAAACAACGTCTAGGAAGTGCCAGAACAAGCTTAGACAACCAATGCGGGTAAGCGCACGATTAGTCAGCCCCGTCTTCGCTACTTCGATCATTAAGATCACCATCCAAATCATACCAGCACTAACGTGCAAGCCGTGTGTACCCACAAGGGTAAAGAAGGCAGACAAGAAAGCACTTGCTTGAGGACCGTGACCATTTGCAATCAAGTGATGGAACTCGTAGATCTCTAACGCGATAAAGCAGGCACCAAATAGGAAAGTTACCGCTAACCATCCCAAAGTACCGGCTTTATTTTTACGATGCGCGCTGATCATAGCAAAGCCATAGGTGATACTTGAAAAAAGTAACGCCGCTGTACCAGCCAGAATCAACTCAAGATCAAAAATATCTTTGCCAGAAACACCACCTGCTGTGTTCATAAAGAGCACAGCGTAGGTAGCAAAGATAGATGCGAACAACAAACAGTCCGTCATCAAGTATAACCAGAAACCAAATATGGTGTTGCCACCAGTATCATGGTGTTCGTCGTGGTGTGCACCCGCTTCGTGAGCATCGTGCGTATTCACTGCAGTACTCATGATTACCCCTTAGCCACGTTGTCTAGGTGCTCATTTTCAATACGAGCAATTTCATCAGGTTGAACGTAATAATCCACATCTTTCGTATAAGCACGTACGATGAAAGTCACAACCGTTCCCAATAAGCTAGCAATTGCCAACCACCAAATATGCCAGATCATTGCGAAACCAAACGCCGTCAATAGACCACCCATAATGATGCCTGCAGGTGTGTTCTTAGGCATGTGGATAGGCGCATAACTGTCTTTACGCTGGTAAGCCGTACCTTTTTCTTTCATATCGGTGAACGCATCGATATCAGAAACCACTGGTAGTTCAGCAAAGTTGTAGTACTGTGGTGGAGATGCTGTTGACCACTCAAGCGTATGACCGTCCCATGGATCACCTGTTGTATCTAGGTTCTGCTTACGATCACGGAAGCTGACGTACAACTGTAGGAACTGACAGATAATACCTGCAAAGATCACAAAGGCTCCACATAAAGCAATGTACAACCAGATGTTGAAATCTGGGTTATCTGTATAGTTCAGACGACGTGTCATACCTAGGAAGCCAAGAACGTACAATGGCATAAAGGCTAGGAAGAAGCCGACTAACCAGCACCAGAACGCCGCTTTGCCCAGTTTTGCATTCAAATGGAAGCCCATAGCTTTCGGGAACCAGAAAGTGAAGCCTGCTAGGTAACCGAATACCGCACCACCGATAATGGTGTTGTGGAAGTGGGCAATCAAGAACAAACTGTTATGCAGTACATAGTCCGCTCCAGGTACAGCAAGCAATACACCTGTCATACCACCAATTGTGAATGTCACCATGAAGCCCAATGTCCATAGGATAGGCACAGAAATGCGCAGACGACCACGGTACATAGTGAACAGCCAGTTAAACAATTTCACACCGGTAGGTACGGCGATGATCATGGTCATAACACCGAAGAAGGCGTTTACGTTGGCACTTGAGCCCATGGTAAAGAAGTGGTGCAACCATACAACGAAACCAAGAATGGAAATCGAAGCTGTCGCCCAAACCATAGATTTATAACCAAACAAACGCTTACCGGTAAAGGTAGAGACAATCTCAGAGAAGATACCGAACGCTGGTAGTACTAGGATGTACACCTCAGGGTGACCCCACGCCCAGAACAGGTTGATATACATCATTGAGTTACCACCACCATCATTGGTGAAGAAGTGGAAATCTAGGTAACGATCTAGCGTCAACAATGCCAACACAACAGTCAGTATTGGGAAAGAGGCAGCGATCAAGATGTTGGCCCAAGTGCAGGTCCAAGTAAAGATCGGCATTTGCATCAACTTCATTCCTGGCGTACGCATCTTAAAGACAGTTACCAAGAAGTTAACCGCGGTCAAGGTTGTCCCTATACCGGATATCTGCAGTGCCCATATGTAGTAGTCCACCCCGACGCCCGGACTGTATTCCAAGCCAGCCAAAGGAGGATAAGCAACCCAACCAGTTTTCGCGAACTCACCTAAACCTAGGGAAATGTTCACTAGAATAGCACCAGAAGCTGCCAGCCAGAAACTCAGGTTGTTCAGGAATGGGAAAGCAACATCACGGGCACCAATCTGTAGCGGTACAACAATGTTCATCAAACCAATCATAAATGGCATAGCCATAAAGATGATCATGATGACACCATGTGCCGTAAAGATTTGGTCGTAGTGGTGAGGCGGTAAGTAGCCAGGGTCACCATTGGTCGCTAGAGCCAACTGAAGACGCATCATGATGGCATCCGCAAAACCACGAATCAACATGATGAAAGCCAGTACAATGTACATGATACCTAGCTTTTTATGGTCAACTGAAGTCAACCAGTCACGCCATAGGACGCCCAGTAGATTATTTTTTAATACCAAGAATGCAATAACGGCGCCGGCCACGGCCACCACACATAGAGTAGTGATGACAATAGGGTCATACGGAAGTGCATCCCAGGTTAGTTTGCCTAAGAAACCAGACATTATTTATCAGCCTCCATATCGCCATGATTCATTTGACTATGGTCCATTTTGCTGTGGTCCATCTCGCTATGATCCATTTCAGCATGGTTCATATCACCGTGATGGTGATCACCTTGCTTCATTTGACGCATCATAGGAGTATCGAAGACTGTGCCTTCCAAAATATCAACCGTGCCGTAGTCTTTCATGAACTTCATTACATTATCGTGGAAGATACCTGGCTTAATAGAGCCAAAGTATTCTACAGGATGGTTTTCGGTAGGTTGCGCAAGTTCGTCGTAGCTCGCCTGATCAAGTACATTGCCTGACTCTTTCACTTGAGCGACCCATTCATCGAACTCCGCTTCTGTTGGTGTAGCAATGGCATTAAATTTCATACCAGAGAAACCTGCACCGCTGTAGTTAGAAGAGAAACCTTTAAAAGTTCCTGGTTCGTTTGCGATTAAGTGCAGTTTTGTCACCATTCCAGCCATAGAGTAAATTTGACTACCCAGTTGTGGAATGAAGAAAGAGTTCATGGTTCCTTCAGAGGAAATTCTGAATGCCACAGGAACATCAGCAGGGAAGACCAATTCGTTTACCGTAGCAATACCCTGTTCTGGATAAATGAAAACCCATTTCCAGTTCATGGATACTACTTGAACCGTAATATGATCTTTCTCATGTTCCAACGGTTTATAAGGATCTAGAGCGTGTGTAGATTTCCAGGTAATCACACCAAGAACGATGATGATAACAACTGGAATTGCCCATACAACAGTTTCAATTTTCGTGGAGTGTGACCACTTAGGCTCATAGATTTCATCACGACCTTCACGATATTTCCAAGCGAAATACAATGTCATGAAGATCACAGGAATCACGACAAGTAGCATTAATAGAGTGGCAACAATAATTAGTTGCTTCTCTTCAATACCAACCTGACCCTTTGGATCGAGCACACCACCCTGACAACCGGCGAGCAAGCCCACCATTAGCGCCAAAGCGACTTTACTTAGGATACGAGTTAACAAGAGAATCATCCTCTAACCCCGAGGTTCACAAAACTGCCACTTAACTATCAAATGACAGAACGAAAATCCGGCAATGCCGGGTATTTCAGTAAAGATCACCACACTGTAAACAGCATAAAAATCAATACTGTGTCATTCAGAAATAACGCAATAATGATTTTTTTGGATCACCTAAATCTGAAAAAAGTGCTCAGCATTTGCATTGTGAACCAAGTCGCAACTTGATTAACGGCTTCCCACAAGCAATCACAATGTTCTCAAATGGCCATCAAAGGCGAGCAAGGTTGATATGGGTCAATACGGCCCTATATCTAACCTTTAATAATACATCTAGACGACACTCTTAGTTGGCTCTTGTCGCTAACAGGAACGATGGCGTAATCTAATATTGAAAATACCATAAACAATTAATTTCATTATGGTTTTATTTTGATTGAACGCCGCCGACAAAACCCTTTCTTAGTGTTCGCCGACCCACTCGCAGATCCTGTACTGACCCTGTACTGACAAAGTCTCTGCGGGCGAGTTTAAATTCAGGTGTGCGGAATATATCAAAATCCAACCAATCACACAAAGTCTAGTTTAGCCTTTGTTGACCTTTGCTTCACCGCATTTTTACAAAATTCACATTCTGAGCTGACTCAATAGTCATCGAGCCAAATCTTGCCATCCATTACTTGCTCCATGCTTGTAACACAGCCTTCATTTTAGACAAGATATGTTGCATTTGCGCTTCTTGTAATCCACTGAAACCCAATACAAAACCTTGTCGAGACTTGTTACCATCAGAGTAATGCATAGATAATGGACTTAAAATGACATTATCTTGTCGTAACCTCTGACAAAATTGCCTATCAAATATGTCACTATTATTAACCAAAGCTAAACACTCTGGTTTGCACTCGATTAATACATGCAAACCACCGCGAGGCTTTTTCCAGTAGAACCAGGGCGATAAATAGTCATTCAAAAGTGACAGCAGCATATCTCGTTTCAATCTATAGTGGCGACGCATGCGATTTAAATGTCGCTCAAAATTGCCTTGGATCAAAAAATCCGCAACTACGGGTTGCATGGGCAGCGAAGCTGATATACCGATTTGCTTCTGACTCTGCTTAATAAGCGCCACCCGTTCCAATGGCGCAACAATAAACCCCAAGCGTAACCCGCGAAATAACACCTTCGAAAAACTGCCCACATAAAAGATATTACGACAGGCCTCTTTACAAGATCGAGCCGTTTGCATCAAAGGGACTTCTGCACGGCCTTGATAGATAAATTCATTGTCGTAGTCATCCTCAATGAGCCACATAGTGCTCGTGTTCGAATCCAATGCTTTAATCCATTGTTGACGACGTTGTGAGCTGATACTGGTGCCCAAAGGATATTGTCGATTAGGCGTCATAATAAAAGCATGTTGCTTGTCAGCGTTTGTATCACAAAGATTACTCATGTTTGGCAAGCGAGGGCCTTCAGAATCCAATTCAATGTGACCAAGGCTAACTTGTTTATTCAATGCTTCGCTGATGGGGGGATAGGTTATCTCTTCAAGCCACCACTTAAGTTGATTCTGAGTGGTCTTAGACAGAGCGTGATCCAATAGCTGTAATGAATCGCGATTGCCTGCGGTGATAATGATTTGTTCGGCGCAACACTCCAAACCTCGCAACCGATACAAATAATTGACCAAGGCTTTTTTCAATGGTGGAAATCCAGTCAAATACTCACCCCGCATGACTTTATCATCGGGTTGCAGCCAACTTCGGCGCATACTAGCAGCCCATTCCTTAGAAGGGAAAACCGACACATCAACGCCCGCATCAAAGGCATACAATGTCTGCTCCTCTTCCGGTGACTCATGACAGGATACAATTTCTTTTGAAACAAGCTGTTGCCCAGTTAATTGACCTTTTGCTTGATAAGCAGCAACAAATACCCCGCGCTTTTCTTCGCTCAACAACCAACCTTCTGCGATGAGCTGCTCATAAGCCCTAGTAGTGGTACTACGAGATACACCTAAGGCTGACGCCAGAGACCGTGAAGACGGCAATTTATCACTTACCTCAAGTTCTCCCTGACGAATACCCTGTTGAATCTGTTGCATCAACTGTAAATAAAGGGGTGCCCCCGTTTCATCTAAAGAAAATCGCAAACTGCCAATACTATGTTTCATATTTCTGGCCTGCTAAATATTGTCAAAACTGGCTATTTTTTTCCAATCCAGATGTTTCTAAACTTCTTTTATACCAATCACGCCATGACAAGCAAGGAGAAAGCAATGGGCACAACACTTGAAACTTCCCTAAGCAAAGTCAAAAGAGGACCAAACCGAGCCTCTTATGATAAACAACACGCCCTCGACATTATTGATGGCGCCCTGATGTGTCATCTGGGACAAACCAAGGATGGCCAAGTTTTCGTTACACCAACCTGTCATTGGCGCGATGGCGACTATCTTTATTGGCATGGTCACAGCAAAGCCCGCAACGTCAAAGGACCTGTCGATGATATGGAAAAAGTTTGTATAAACATCAGTCTGCTAGATGGTTTGGTTATGGCAAGGTCAGCGTTTCATCATTCGGTAAATTATCGCTCGGTAACCTTGTTTGGCGTTCCAGAGAGGATTGACGATGCACAAGAAAAGCAGCGTCAGTTTGAAATTTTTCTCGAAAAAGTCAGTCCTGGTCGTTGGTCTCAACTTAGACCTATTACCGACACTGAAATCAAAGCCACTGGATTGGTGCGCATTAAAATTGAAGAGGCATCGGTCAAATTGCGTGACGCGCCACCCATTGATGACCCCGAAGATCATGATTGGTCAGTTTGGGCGGGCGTCATTCCATTAGAAAGACAATGGGGAGAAGGGCAAACCGATCCTATTCAACAGATCGAATACCCTCCTGCCACAACACCAAAGGCGTTTTAAACAGCACTCTAAAACTTACAAAAAGCACGCTCGTAGCGTGCTTTTTAAGTTCACCCTTTTACATTCAATCAGCCTTTTAAATTCAATTAGACTTATATTTTTTTCGCTAACCAAGCGCTGAGTTTTTGAATTTCAGGTGCGAATAAGAAAGAAATCGCAGCGGCTGCAGGCCAAGCCATACCCCATGCTGTCATCCAATCGCCAACAAATCCAACATGCCAACCAAGATTGACATAGGTGATCCAACCCGACATAAGAAATGACAATACACATGACATTATTAACGCAAAATAAAGACGAAACTTCATACCCTCTCCTCGCAAAGTGCTTTTTCATGCTACGAATCCCACTTTGCTCTTATTTGACTTTGAACTTAGTCTATCAAACAACTATATTTGCAAATATAGTCATTTCTAAAAACCTAAATTGCATATTTGTAAAATGCTAGACGATCTTAAAATATTCATTGCTGCAGCAAATAAAAACAGTCTTACTCAGGCCGCAAAAAGCCTCAATATGACCATTGCCACAGTATCACGACGTATCAGTGCGCTAGAACAAGCTTTAGGATGTGAACTACTGCATCGCTCCACCAAAGGACTGAAACTGACTCCCATGGGCGAGGATTATTACCAAGAGTGCGCCGAATTCATCGACGCTCTGGATCAGCGTATTTCCAATCTTGATAAAACACTCCACAGCCTGAGTGGAGAAGTGAAAATTCTGGCACCAACCAATTTAGGAGGTGGTCCACTAGACCCTTTTTGGCAGCAATTCATTAGCCAATACCCGCAAATTAGTCTCAACATTGAGTTGAGCAATCGTTTTCAAGACATGCGAGAAACACGTGCCGACCTTGCCATTCGTTCTGGCAAAATGCCTAACTCATCCCTAATCCAGACCTCATTAGGCTATATCAAACCGATTTTGGTAGCCGCCAAACACACCTCTTTCGCCTTACCAAACCATATTAATGAACTGATGCATTGTCCTAGCATAGTGTCTGATCTATTTGTGGACTGGCAACTGGTTCACAAAAATGGTGAAATGCGCGCCATTAATAAGCAGCATCAACACCTTAGCAATGACATGAATGTGAGTATTAATCTGGTAAAAGCCGGCGCAGGTATCACCTTGGTGCCTGAAAGTATGGTGTATAAAGCCATTCAATTAGGTGAATTAGTACAAGTACTGCCTGAGTGGCATGGCCAAAAACGTGAAATACATTTGGTTTGGCCAGACCGACGCAGCTTATCAGCACGTGCCCAATTGTTAAGGGACGAACTGACACAGTTTCTACACCAGCAAGATTGGTTTGAAAAACCTCACTAACAATTTCGATTTAACGTACAAACATAAGGGAAACTCATGGCGGATTTACTCTGGTGGCAATACACACTGATTGCTGTCATTTTTGTGTGGAGTGGCTTTGTGCGCAGTGGCTTAGGGTTTGGTGGTGCCGTCCTGGCCTTGCCTTTTTTGCTGCTGGTAGAAAATGATCCTCTGCTGTTCTTGCCCATCATATCCATCCATTTGCTCATCTTTTCAAGTTGGATTGCTTTGCAAGGTGCTAAAACCAATAAAAAGCAGCACAATCTGGAGCAAGATCTCCAGAAGGGTAACAGTGGCAATATAGCTTGGGGGTATTTAAAGAAAGCCTTGGGCATCATGATAGTGCCCAAACTGATCGGCGTGTTTGGTTTGTTGACACTACCGGGTGATATCGTCACCGGAGTCATCTTCCTGATTGTTGCTGTCTTTGCCATTTCTTATATAGTGAATAAGCCTTTTTACACCAACAACAAAATACTCGATACCTTATTTCTCATGCTTGGCGGTTACGTCAGTGGCACGTCATTAATCGGAGCGCCGTTAATCGTTTCCGTGTTTGCCACCAAAGTTCCGCGCCATCAATTACGCGATACACTGTTTGTACTCTGGTTCATTCTCGTCACCATTAAAATGGCTTCTTTCATCCTAGCTGGTGTCGACCTGCAACTGATTCATCAATTATGGTTACTGCCTTGTGCTTTACTTGGCCATGTATTTGGTCAGAAGCTGCATAACCGCATCCAAAAAGCCGAAACACCCGTGTTTTTTCAATTCATTGGTTGGGCGCTGCTGATCGTCTGTGGCTTTGGGCTTTATTCAACCTTTATGTTGTAAGACATTAATTCGAAAACCAAACACCCTTGCGTAGGTTTTCTCGGTAACACCAGTAAAGGGTTAGGGCACGGGCAATGAAGAGGGCGGCTTGGCTCAGCCAAAGCCCATGATTGTCCAGCCCTTGGCTGAGGTACCAAACTGGGAAGAAGACCCCAAAAACGCAGAGAATCATGGTATTTTGCATCTGTTTCACACTGGTGGTGCCAATAAAGATCCCATCCAACATAAAAGACCAAATACCCAACAGAGGGAAGGTTATAAGCCAAGGTAGGTACAGTTGAGCTTGGTCTCGAACTGTCTCCACATTGGTTAATAGATAAATAATTTGCTGACCAAATAGCCAAAACACCAGCACCAGAAAACAAGCGGCCATTAAAGCCCAATAGGTCGACAAACGAATCACCTTTTTAAAATTTGCCTTATCCTTACGACCATAAAACTCACCACATAAGGCTTCCACTGAAAAGGCAAAGCCATCCAAGGCATTGGAAATAATCATCAAGAAGGTTAATAAAACAGCATTGGCGGCTAGGATTGCATCACCTTGTCTGGCCCCTTGTGAGGTAAAAAACAACATCACCATTAACAATAAAATGGTACGAACAAATAAATATCGATTTACTTGTACCAGTGCAATGTATTCACGCCATTTTAAGAGCGCTTGTAAAGGCACATGGCCAGAGAAGCCTTGCAACTTACGCCACGCCAAATACAAACCGAATATCACACCAAGATACTGTGCAATTACGGTTGCCCAAGCGACACCATCACTGGCCATACCTAAGCCATACACGGCGAGATAATCCAACACCATGTTAACCAGATTAATGACCAGCAACATCCATAATGGGCCTTTTGAATATTGCACACCAAAGAACCATCCCATTAAAGCATAACCTGCTAATACCGCAGGCGCACTGTAGATGCGTATTTCACTGTAGCTTTTGGCCCAAGGGGTCACTTCCTCACTGGCCGACATCAAGTACAAAGCGAACTCAAGAATGGGAGTGCGAAAAGCGATCAAGACAAGACCAATCGAGACCCCCATCAGCACAGATTGCCATAGTAGCTCGCGAACACGGCGATCATCTTCTTGTCCCAAGGCCTGTGCCGTTAAACCAGTGGAACCCATGCGCAAGAAGCCAAACGCCCAAAACAAAAAACTGAAAATGCTGGCGCCAATGGCCACGGCACCAAGATAAGTTGCGGTACCTAAATGTCCGACCACGGCCGTATCGACTAAACCTAACAAAGGGGTGGTAATATTCGACACCATGGGTGGCCACGCCATACGCCAAATGCGCCTATTAAGCACCATATTAAGGCGCCAAATGGACAGTAATGTGGCAATAGAAAATTGAGACAAAGGATTCTCGCATGTAAAAAAGGGATTCTGTGGATAAAAATCAACCAATCCAGATCAATTTGATTCCAAAAAACTGTGGAAAATCATAGCAGTTATTCACACAAGCTGTCATTAATTGGCTTTTTTACTCTTTTCTTGAACAAATTGGCCTATTTTTTGCCCATTGCCTCCACTTTTTATTGACTTGTCCACATATCCCCTACAAACCAAACCTCTTTATTAAACACTCTAAAAAATTGGATAACTGGTGCTTTTTTCCACAATTCAAGCTACAAGTGCGTGGAATTTTGCTAAACTGGCGCCAACTTTTTATCTCTATTTTATCTATCAGGAGAGCCAATATGATGGCGAAAAAACTTAGACCTTATATTGAAGGATTGGCAGTGGGCTGTGTCTTTGTCAGTATCACCATGTTGTTTCAAATCCCTTTCTATATGAGTTTAATCATTGGTGCATTAGCGGCCGTTGGTGGCTATCGCAACTCCATCAAAATGGATCAGGAAAAAGCAGCAAAACAGGCTCCTAAATCTACAGATGACGAATAAGCCATGAGCAATCAGACATTACCAAGCTATGGTGAGGGAGATGCCACCTTTCAAGCGGTTGGAGGGTTAAATGGTTTAAGAAAACTAGTTGAAAGCTTTTACCGCATTATGGAAAACACACCAGCATATCGCCCTTTGTTTGACATGCACCCTGCTGATACACAGCTGAGTATCGACAAACTGGTAGCATTTTTATCCGGTTGGATGGGCGGCGAACGCTTGTATTCAAAAACCTATGGCAAGATTCATCTGCCCCAAGCACATGCCCATTTAGTGGTCACAGACAAAGAGAAAGCCATGTGGTTAAACTGCATGGCAGAGGCACTAAACGAGCAAGATTACCCTGACGCGCTGAAGCGCTATTTGATAGAGAAGCTCGAATTCCCCGCAGAACGCATCCGACAAGTCAGCCAGATTCAACACCAAGAATAGGATTAATCTTCCTGCTTAAACGGCAACAGAGCATGAATGCCCATTGTATTCCTGCTCTGCCTAACTAAAACTTACGACGAATGCTCAAGCAGCAACGCTTGGTCATCTTGTTCGACTTTAACAAATGCGGGGCGGGACACAATACGTTCAATATAAGCGTCCACCTGCGGATTCGTCGTAATGAGTCCAAACATACGACACCACTTCAGACTGATCCCCCAAAGAACATCCACAGCTGAGAAATGTTCTCCTCATAAATAGGGACCTTTGGCAATTTGGCCATATATCGTATCCAGCATTTTATCGTAACGACCATAAGGCGACTGAGAAGGATCAATGACAGGACGATTAAAAGCTTTATCAATTACGGCCGGTTCAAAACTGCTCCCTTGATAAGCCATCCAGCGTAAATACGCACCACGATTAGGATCATCCAATGCGGGCGCTAATCCCTTTTCGGGATACAAATCAGCTAAATACAGATAACAGGCAACTTGCTCAGTAACAACGATGCCATTATGAACAAGTGTTGGAAATTTGCCTAAAGGGTTAATCGCCAAGAAATCTGGCTGCTGATTTTCTCCTGCTTTGAAATTAAGCACATTCATTTCGTAAGGAACGCCCAACTCTTCCAGCAGCACTCTAACGCCAGTGCCTCGTGTTTCTGGAGCATGATAAAACGTAATACTGCCTTTGTTATGGATACCATTCATCTTGATTACCTCAAACTATGTTAAGTGAAATAGTGGTGACTGAATGAACCATATTAGAGATGAAACCTGACATCCTTTGTCAGGTATTTAATTTATACTGATAAATAAACACCACGCTTCATTAGCATCTTACAGGAGCATCCCATGAGAGCCAGTCGTATACTAAAGCTGTTAATGACTTTGCAGACCCATGACAAAGTGACCGCTCGCACTTTAGCCGATATTTGTGAAACTTCTGTTCGCACCATATATCGAGATATAGAAGCATTAAGCGCGATTGGGGTGCCGGTTTACAGCGAACAAGGCATACAGGGCGGCTATCGACTTTTACACGGTTATCGAACGTATTTTAACGGACTATCAGAAAAAGAAGCAGAGACTCTCTTTTTAGCAGGGTTAACAGGCCCAGTTCAGAAAATGGGCTTGGAAGCGACGCTGGAAAATGCGCAATTAAAGCTCAAAGCAGCCTTACCTGATACCTTTAGAAGTCAGGCAGAACGTCTGCAAAGCCGATTTTTACTGGACACCCCAAGTTGGTTTTCGGATGACGAGAAAGCCGAGCTACTTCCTCAACTGATGACTGCTGTATTAGAACAACACCAGATTGCTATAAGTTATGAGAGTTGGAAAGGGAAGCGTGAACGCATAGCGAATCCTTTAGGCATCGTTCTGAAAGGAGGACAATGGTATTTGATCGCGCAAGTTGAACAGGATATTCGAACCTATCGAGTATCCCGCATTGATACATTAACACTATCCACCGACACATTTGAACGGCCAGAAGGCTTCAACTTAATGGCATTCTGGCAAACCAGTTTACGGCGTGTGGAAGCCCTTCAGTTTCCTATAATGGCTGAGGTTCGTATCACCCCCCTTGGCTTAAAAATGATGGACTTTATTTGTGTATCCTACGTGATCAATAACGCTAAGATAGAACCCGAAGATGAATCAGGCTGGCATCGTGCTTACCTTCCTGTTGGGGAAAACTCATATGGTTGTTATGAACTATTGCGCTTCGGCTCTGAATTGGAAGTCATTAATCCCCCAGAGCTGCGCGCAGAAATGGAGAAGATAGTGTCATCTTTGGCTGTGCTGTATCACCAAAATACAGCGCTGAGTTAAGCAGAAAAATTGAGGTATTATCGCTTTAGGCCTGCTCCCTTTAAGTTTCATCCCGCCAATACAAGATAAAATACAAAACCAATGACACCTTTTGGACTGAAAGTCCGATTAAGAGACCTTTTGGTTACTTTTGCGGCTCTGGGTAAAAGTTACCCGCTCAGCAGAGCGGAAAAAGCTAATAAATACAAATCGTTTGAAAAGAACTTGTAAGCTAATAAAGCGTCGAACTTTAACTCTCTTTAAACGGCAACAACCCATTGGTATCCCGATGATACTCCCGCACGGCTTGCGCTTCTTCTTCACAAAAACGAGCGATGGCGTCACGAAAGCCTTCATGAGCTATGTGGTGAATACTGTGGCTGTACACTGGTTCAAATCCGCGGGCAATTTTGTGTTCCCCTTGTGTGCCAGGGTCAAAATGTTGTAACCCTTTTTCCAAACAAAACTCGATGCCTTGGTAATAACAAGCCTCAAAATGCAGGCAATCGACTTCTTCCACACAGCCCCAATAACGGCCATACAAAGAGTGATCGTCGAAAAAGCACCAAGACGCCGCAATAGGTTCTTCATTACGAAAGGCCTGTACCAACAAGATTTTCTCGCCCATCTCTGCTGCTAATTGGCCGAAGAAATCCCGTGTGAGATAACCTTGTTGGCCTCGCTTAGCGTAAGTGGATTGATAACACAGGTAAAAGAAATCAATGTCAGCTGAGCTTAATTCAGAGCCTAATTTACGCTTTAAAGTAACACCTTGTGCCGCAACTTTTTCCCTTTCTTTGCGTGCAGATTTTCGCTTGCGACTGGCAAAATGGGAAAAATAATCCGTCATGTCATGGTAATTACGGTTAAACCAATGAAACTGACAAGAAATTCGTTCTAAATACGCTTCGTCTTGCTTTAACAAGGCCGCATGTTCAGGCTTAACAAAGAGCAGGTGCCAACTGGAAAATTCTCTCTGTTGATTCGCTTGGGTCAAGACATCCGCAACTGTTCGATACAGATGCATAAAAGCCACATCCTCTCCTTTTGGGTCCAGATGGGAGAAAAGCCGAATTCCAGTTACAGGTGAGAAAGGCACGGCCCAAACTCGTTTTGGGTAATAGCGGAAACCATAACGCTGAAACGCATCGGCCCACGCCCAATCAAACACAAATTCCCCTTGCGAATGGGTTTTTAAATAGGTGGGGGCAATAGCAAGCGGAGTATCATCCTCATCCATGATCAACAGATACTCTGGATACCAGCCTGTACCATCACCAATACTCTGGCTGTCTTCCAAGGCTTGATGAAACGCAAACTGTGCAAAAGGGTATTGAGTCTCTCCGATGGCTTTATCCCAAAGGTCTTTGCCTATCTCCTCTACAGAAGTAAACCACTGCGCTTTCATCGATTAGTCCGCCATTTGTTTTCGTAAACGTGCCACTAGAGAGGCGGTATCAGGGCGTATTTGTCGCCATAGATAAAAGGCTTCTGCCGCCTGACCAACCAACATGCCTAAACCATCTGCACCTGCCGCACCCAGTTCATGGGCCCATTGCAAAAAGACAGTACGCTGTTTGCCATACATCATGTCGTAACACCAAGTTTGCTCGTCCACCAGCTCGTCTTTCAGTGGCGGTAACTGTCCAGACAAACTCGCTGACGTGCCGTTAATAATGATGTCGAACGAGCCTTCAAGGGCCTCGAAAGAAGACGCGAAACAATCAAAATGATCCGCCAGTTGTTGCGCTTTCGTGACGGTTCTATTGGCAATGGTTATCGAGTCTGGCTGTTCATCCAATACCGGTTCCAAGACACCACGAACGGCACCACCGGCACCCAAAATCAGTATGCGTTTGTCCTTCAGACTCTGTTGATGATTGATTGTAATGTCACGAACCATACCAATTCCATCGGTATTATCGCCGAACAGGTCGCCATTTTTCGCCATCAATAAGGTGTTTACCGCACCCGCCTGTTTTGCCCTTTGGCTCAGAACGTCACACATGGCAAAAGCACGCTCTTTGAAAGGGACGGTCACATTTAAACCTTTTCCACCTTGCTGGAAAAAAGCACGCACTTGTTGCTCAAAATGCTCTTCTTCACCAAGCAAGGTGGTGTATTGCATGTTTTGCTTTGTTTGTAAGGCAAATTCAGTATGAATCGCAGGTGATTTACTGTGTGCAATTGGGTTGCCAACCACGGCGTATTGATCCACAACACTTCCTCTAGTCAATGAAGGAGGTTAACTGACTTTTCTCGTTCTTCTATAGATCTTCCAGCCAGTTTCTCGACGTTAAATAATATTCTGTTAATTTGGCTTCAGGGCTATTTGGCCGTACCTGATACTCATAAGTCCAACGCACTTCCGGTGGTAAAGACATCAATATGGACTCCGTACGCCCCAAACCACTTTGCAGACCAAAATGGGTGCCTCGGTCGAATACCAAATTGAATTCAACATAACGTCCACGACGATGCAGCTGAAAATCCCGTTGTTGTTCTGTGTAAGGCAAGTCTTTTCGGCGCGACAAAATGGGTAAATAGGCTTGGCTGTATACATCCCCAACAGAACGCATCATGGCAAAACAATCAGCAAAACTGCCTTCATTGAAGTCATCATAAAACAAACCGCCGATACCACGAGGCTCAGCACGATGCTTTAGATAAAAATAGTCGTCACACCAGCTTTTGAATCTTTGATAATAACCTTCACCAAAAGGTTCCACCGCTTGCTGAGCCATCTGATGCCAATGGATACAGTCTTCATCAAAACCATAATAAGGTGTCAGATCAAACCCTCCACCAAACCACCAAAAAGGTGCCATGCCTTCTTTATAAACGACAAATAAACGCACATTGGCGTGAGAAGTAGGCGCCATTGGATTCTTCGGGTGAATCACTAGAGAAACGCCCATGGCTTCAAATCGACCACCCGCTAATTCAGGACGCTCTTCCGTTGCAGAAGGAGGAAGTTTATCCCCCATCACATGGGAGAAATTCACACCGCCTTTCTCGATAACATCGCCATGAGCAATCACTCGAGTTCGACCACCTCCGCCGTTGGGTCTGTCCCAAGCATCTTGCTGAAAGCGCGTATTGGGTTCCAAAGCTTCCAGCTCACTACATATCCTATCTTGTAACGACATAAGATATTCTTTCACTGCCGCAATATCTTGCTCTGTAACGCTTGCCATGTGGTGCTCAGACATAATTACTCCCTAACATCATTTCCCCAAGCGCGACGACCAGTCTTGTTTACCAATGCCTCTTCTTGGTTAGTACAAACGCGCCCCGTCAGGACGCGTGCGCAATAAATTCAACACCCACATGTATTGCTCAGGATGCGCTGAAATAAGTTCTTCTAAGGTTTGGTTCATACGCTCTGCGTCAGCTCTTTCATCACCCGTAGGAAAGTTTTCTAACGCCGGTAATATATGCAAATGATACTTTTTACTTTGCGTATCATAAGCTGGCAGCATGGGTACTACCATGGCATTAGACAAGTTTGCCAGCTTGCCTAAGCCTTTCATAGTAGCTTTTTCTGTGGCAAAAAAAGGCGCGAAAACCGAGTTTTGCGGACCTAAGTCTTCATCCGGTAGGTAATAACCTAAATAACCTTGTTTAATGGATTTTAAATAAGGCTTAATGCCCGCATCGCGGTGATAGACTCGGGCCCCATATTGAATACGCTGTAAGTGAATCAACCAGTCGGTGATAGGGTTTTTCTGATCTCGAATCATGGCAACTGTTTTAAAACCATGAGCGGTTAACAATACACCTGCATAATCAATTGCCCAGCAATGTGGTACTAAGGCAATCACCTTTTGCTGAGCTTGTAAGTGAGGAAACAGATGCTCTTCACCATGAATCACACATCGCAGTTGATTATGACGCTTACTGCGGACCAAGAGCTCACCGTATGCCAGAAAAAACTGAGCAGCCACTTGAAAATTCTGTTTCAGTAAGGCTTCTCGCTCCGCTAAAGTTTTGTCTGGGAAACATTCTGCTAGGTTTATTCGCGCTCGTTTTAATGCACCGCTTTTGGTATTTAGCAAGCGTCCAGCAATCCAACTGGCCAACGCATCTCGCCAAACTACAGGAACAAATGCCAGTATTAAAACCAAACCAACACCCAGCCAAGTGGGCCAAAAACGGGGGAGAAGGAAACGCCACTGAAAGGTTGGATTATACAGCTTGTTGTCTACTTTCTGGTGTGAGGTCATCAAACTCTTCGCTTCTCATTGAATGCTCGTATGATACATGAAGAGAGACACTTAACGCCATGCAGACACCACTTGTTCAAAACAGTCTTCTTTGCCAGTGGCCTGCACCAAAACCGAAGCACCATGCAAACAAGCTAACAAACGTACAGCGGCTGTTTTCGGTTCATCCGCTGAGAGAGTCGGCAAACGTGACAACACCTGCTGCAACCACTGCAACTTCACCTCATAAAAAACTGCCAAGCTTTCTCTGACTTCCTCAGGTAAGGCTTCTTTGTCTGCCGTCAACATAGTACATAGACTCATGTGTTTTTGATCGATCACCTTGGCTTTAAAACCATCAATAAAGCCATTTATCATAGCGTGAGGTTCAAACTCCGAAGTCATAGGGTCGGGCAGTTGTGATGCAAACTCTTTGGTGTAACGTTTCATCACGGCACTTGCCAAGTCCCCCTTGGTACGGAAATGATAGTGAACACTTGCACTCTTGATACCTATTTGCTCAGCGATATCTCGAAAACTAAAAGCACCATAGCCACCGGCGATGATGTATTGTTCCGCCAAATCCATAATTTTGCTTTTGGTATCCACTTTTTCAGCTGTCATTTCATTCACTCAAACTTTATCTATCAACTGATAGGTATTTTATTGACCTAGCGTAAATCCTCAAGCTATATTCTATCTATCTACTGATAGGTATATTAGGATAAATTCCCATGAATACGGATACTATGACATTTGATTTACTAGTATTGGGCAGTGGCCCTGGCGGTTATGCGGCTGCATTTCGAGCTGCTGATTTGGGCTTAAAGGTTGCCATGATAGAACGTCATGCCACACTTGGCGGAGTCTGTTTAAACGTTGGATGCATTCCTTCCAAAGCCTTGCTACATGTGGCCGGTAAAATTCGTATGGCCGATGAAGACGCCCACGGTGTGACTTATGCCAAACCTCAAATCGACTTAGACGCCATTCGCCACCATAGGCAAAACACTGTTAATACCCTGACAGGCAATCTCGCTTTGATGGCAAAAGGTCGTAAGGTTGAGATTTTTCATGGTGAAGGACATTTTTTATCCACTAACCAAGTTCAAATAACAAAACAAGATGAAACACATAGCGGTTCCACGCAGGTTTTGAGCTTCAAACACGCCATTATTGCGGTAGGCTCAAGAGCCATTCGTTTACCTTTTGTACCTTATGACGATCCGCGTATTTTGGATGCCACCAGTGCCTTACAACTTGAGCGTATTCCCAAGCACATGTTGGTATTAGGCGGCGGCATTATTGGTTTAGAGATGGCCACTGTGTACCAAGCTTTAGGCGCTAAAATCACGGTAGCGGAACTAGGTGATCAGATCATGGCAGGGGCTGACAAAGACCTTGTGCGAGTATTCGAGCAAAGCAACAAAGACCGCATGACTTTCCTCACGAACTCCCAAGTGACTGATATACAAGCGACACCTGAATCCTTGCTGGTAAAACTGAAAGACCAAGCGGGTGAGCAACAACTGGAAGTGGATGCTGTGCTTGTCGCAGTGGGTCGTTCTCCCAATGGCAAAAACGCCGGAATTGCTGACATAGGCGTGGAGATCGACGATAGAGGATTTGTTATCACTAACAATCAATGCAGAACATCTGTACCCAATATCTTCGCCATTGGCGATGTGACTCATGGCCCTATGCTGGCCCATAAAGCTTCTCATCAAGGTCATATTGCAGCGGAAGTCATTGCCGGGCACAAGGTGGATTTTCAACCTTTGGCAATTCCATCCATTGCTTATACCTTCCCTGAAGTGGCTTGGGTAGGGTTAACCGAAACGTCAGCGAAAGCACAAAATATCCCAGTAAAAAGTGCCGTTTTCCCATGGAGTGCCAGTGGTCGCGCCATTGCTTCAGGCATCACTCAAGGCAAAACCAAACTCATTTACGATGAGGTAACAAAGCGAGTATTGGGCGCAGGCATAGTCGGCGCGCATGCTGGAGAATTACTCGGTGAACTGACTCTCGCGATTGAATTTGGTGCCACCTTAGAAGACATTGCATTGACCATTCACGCTCACCCAAGCCTGCATGAATCCGTTGGCTTAGCCGCTGAACTGGGCGCTGGCACCATTACCGATTTGCCAAATAGGAAACTTTAAACTCATGTTTAAGACATGGCTAGTTGCTCAATAAAGCAGCTATAATCCAAAATATGAATCACAAGGATGTGAGAATTATATGAGCCCCGCGATTTACAGAGAAAACGGTTTTAAGTTTTTCTTTTTCTCCAATGAAGAAGAAAGAATGCATGTTCATATTGTTGGGCATGATGGCGAAGCTAAGTTTTGGATAGCTCCTGAAATTGCCCTTGCAAAAAGCTACAATCTTTCCGTTAAAGAGCTTTCTAAATTAGAAAAGAGCGTTGAGGAGCACAAAGATGAAATCATCGCCGCTTGGCAAAAACACTTCGGTTGAAGTTATAGGGTTAACGCCTAACGGCCTTTGGCTATTAGCTCAAGGTGAAGAATATTTCTTAAGCTATGAAGAATTTCCTTGGTTTGAAAATGCGCCCGTTAAAGCTGTTTTTAATGTCGAAAAACAAGGGGAAAGCGGATTCTGCTGGCCTGACCTAGATGTGGACTTATCTCTCGATGGCATCAAGCACCCAGAGAAATATCCGCTGAAGGCAAAGTACTAATAAGAGAAGAGTAAACATGGAAGAACGTGATTTTGAGTACTATAAATAAAGAGCTAGCTGATTCCGTAATAACAAGGATATTTAGGACAATCATATTACAACTAAATTTTTCATTTTTGAGGAGCAACTACGAAACATTGATACAGGAAGAGGAACAAGATGCTCATAATAAAGCAAATATTTTCTGGCAATACCTCTTAGACATTTAGTTTGTTTACACTTCCCAATATCCTATTCAAAGCCATCCTTAGCGGAATTACTGAGAAATATTTCTCAAACTGGCTTCTAAGTTATCTCTCCAATTTTGACAGTTAAAACAGCAAATGAATTGACTATTTTTCGCTCTAAGTCTATTTTGGATACAAAATACATTTTACCTAAAATCGTCGATTCTCTCTGAAAGGGTAACGAATGATGGCCAGAACTCAACTTGATACCTCTGTTTTTCATGGCATCATGCCTGCATTGATGACTCCTTGTAAGTCAGATCGCAGTCCTGATTTCGATGCCTTAGTAAAAAAGGCTAAGGAAATGATGGTGGCAGGCATGTCTGCCGTAGTGTATTGCGGTTCTATGGGTGATTGGCCCTTATTGACTGACACAGAACGTATGGAAGGGGTTGAACGTCTGGTCGCCGCTGGTGTACCCGTAGTTGTTGGAACTGGTGCGATTAATACCAAGTCAGCGGTGGCGCTTGCGGCTCATGCACAAAAAGTCGGGGCGGCAGGTTTGATGGTAATTCCTCGCGTTTTATCCCGTGGTTCGGTCATTGCCGCTCAACGCCACCATTTCAAAGCCATTTTGGCCGCCGCACCGGATATACCCGCCATCATATACAACAGTCCTGTGTACGGTTTTGCGACCCGTGCCGATTTGTTTTTCTCTTTGCGTACTGAGCATCCTAACTTAATTGGCTTTAAGGAGTTTGGTGGCGCGGACGATTTACGCTATGCCGCTGAAAACATCACCTCTCAAGACGATGATGTGCTATTAATGGTAGGCGTTGATACGGCTGTTTTTCATGGTTTTGTGAACTGTGGTGCGGTTGGCGCTATTACCGGTATAGGCACCGCCTTACCAAAAGAAGTATTGCTGCTCGCAGATTTGTCTCGTAAAGCGGCACGAGGCCAAGCCAAAGCTCGCAAGCTTGCACAAGAACTTGAACAAGCACTTCAGATACTAGCCAGCTTTGATGAAGGCCCTGAACTGGTGCTGTTTTTCAAATATTTGCTGGTGCTGAACGGCGAACCAGAGTATCAATTACACTTTAATGAGACCGATGAACTCAGTGATGCCCAGCGTTTTTACTGTGAGCAACAGTATGCTCTGTTCAAAGCATGGTTTGCCGATTGGTCTTTGCAAAATGATGTACTTTCTATTATTCAGGCAACGAATACGCAGGTCTCGGAATGCTAACCGTCATAGATAGTCACACAGAAGGGGAACCCACTCGCGTGGTCTTATCCGGTGGGCCAGACCTTGGGGAAGGAAGCTTGGCCGAAAAAGCCCAGCGTTTGGCCACAGAACATCAAGATTTCTATCGTTCTTTAGTGGTTGAACCTTATGGACAAGAAGCCATGGTGGGCGCTTTATTGGTCGAATCCTCCGACCCAAGTTGCGTGACTGGCGTAATATATTTTGATGCGGCCGCGGTGATTGGTATGTGCGGTCACGGCACCATAGGTTTGGCTGCGACCTTAGCCCATTTAGGTCGTATTGATGTTGGCACACATAAAATAGAAACGCCGGTTGGTATTGTTGAAATCACCCTCCAAGACAAAAACACAGTCACGGTACAAAACATCGAAAGCCATCGTTATCAAAAAGACGTTGAATTAGATGTGCCTGGGGTAGGCAAAGTCGTGGGAGACATCGCCTATGGCGGTAACTGGTTTTTCATCGTTAATAACAGCCCCACCAAGGTGGAACCCAACAATATAAGACAGCTCAACGAGTACGCGATCAAGGTAAGAGAATGTCTTTATGAACAAGGTGTGGAAGGTGAAAAGGGTGGCGTTATCGATCACATTATTTTCTATGGCCCAGCCCTTACCACACAAGGTCATAGTCGCAACTTTGTCCTCTGTCCAGATGATGCCTACGATCGTTCGCCCTGCGGCACCGGCAGTTCCGCAAGACTGGCTTGTTTGGCCGCGGATCAGAGGTTAGCGCCCAATGAAAAAATTTACCAAGAAAGCATAATAGGAAGTGCTTACACTTTGAGTTACCAAACAGGTAAAAGCCAAGGAAAAGTCATTCCGTCCATCACAGGACAAGCTTTTGTCACACGTGAAGCCAAGATGATGATTAATACCAATGACCCTTTGCGTCACGGTGTCTCATGCTAACCCATCAAGAGCAAGACGCAGACGTTATCGTCATAGGCGCGGGCATCATAGGTATCAGTTGTGCCTTGCGCTTGCAACAAGCAGGCAAAAAGGTATTGGTGTTAGACACTAAAGGCGTTGCCGCCGAAACATCAGCAGGGAATGCCGGTGCGTTTGCCTTTGCCGATGTGATTCCGTTAGCCACGCCAGGCATATTGCGCAAAGCACCGAAATGGCTACTCGATCCGCTAGGGCCGTTATCCATTCGCCCCGCTTATGTTCTCAAATTGTTACCTTGGTTATGGCGTTTTTGGCGCGCCAGCTGGCAATACAAATACGCTACCGCGCTAGCCGCACAAGCCAATCTCATGAGTTTTTCCAAAGACGCACTGGAGCGCCAGATTCAATCCACCAAAGGGGAAGCTCTCATTCGTCGAGAAGGCCAGCTGCAACTTTACGAAGGGGAAAAAAAATTTCAAGCAGCGCTAGCGAGTTGGCAAACACGCCAAGAACATGGTGTCGTATTCGAATTGCTCGAATCCCCTGACGCTATTGCTCGCATCCAACCCGGTATTCATCCTCGCTTTACTCATGCCGCTTTTACTCCAGAATGGAAAAATGTGGTGGACCCCAAAGTCTGGACCGAGCATCTAGCGCAAGCTTTTGTTGCTTTAGGAGGTCAGGTAGAAACAGCCTGTGTGGATCAAATTCGCCTGCTAGAAGATGGCGTGTCAGTTCTGAAGCAAAAATCACAGCAGCATACTCAACAAGATCCGCAACAAGATTTACAACAAGGTAAAGCCAAGCAATTGGTCATTGCGGCAGGCGCTTGGTCAAAACCCTTAGCCGCGCAATTAGGTGATACATTGCCTCTTGATACAGAAAGAGGGTACAACACGACTTTACCAGCCGGTTCATTCAAGCTGAGAACCCACCTTACTTTCAGCAATCACGGTTTTGTCGTCACCAAGGTTCAAGATAAGATTCGTGTTGGTGGCGCGGTGGAATTAGCTGGGTTAACGCTGGCACCGAATTATCAAAGAGCCCAGCATTTGTTAGATAAAGCCAAACGCTTCTTACCTGAGCTTGACCCTATTCAACGAGACAGCTCTCTATCGCAACACAGATCAGCTCAACACACACCACCACAACAATGGATGGGCTTTCGTCCGTCTATGCCAGATAGTTTGCCTGTGATCGATTATGCCAGCCGAACTCAGCAGGTAGTTTACGCCTTTGGCCATGGGCACTTAGGGCTCACCCAATCCGCAGGCACAGCGGAATTGGTTTGTGAATTGCTCCACAACCAAACCACCAGCATTGATTTGTCGCCATATTCAGCAAAACGTTTTACGTGAAACATTTCTTGAATAAAAAGCCATGTACAGAAAACAATGAACCTAGCGTCATAACACAACACAGCATTGGAGACATTATGAGCGAGCAAGTTACTCTAAGCTTAACTGAGGTCAAATCCCTAAGTAAGTCCATACTCACTCTGCATGGCTTTAATGACCATCATTCTGATGCCATTACAGAGATCATTTACACCAACCAACTTGGTGATTGCCACTCTCATGGCTTGTTTCGCTTATTCATGTGCATTGAGAGCATTCGCTCTGGTCGAGTCAGTGGTACCGCTCAGCCTATCATTGAAGACGCTAGCCCAACGATTGTAAGAGCCAATGCTCAAGAGGGCATTTCTCTTTTAGCCATGCAAGCGGCCATGCCAAGATTAATCAACAAAGCCAAACACAATGGCATCGCCGCCTTAGCGATCAATCGGTGTTTTCATTTCTCAGCCCTGTGGCCGGAAGTCGAGATGCTCTCTGCTGCCGGACTAGCAGGTATGGCTATGTTACCCAGTCACGCCTGGGTCGCACCCACTGGAGGAACGCGAGGATTACTTGGTACCAACCCTTTTGCCTTTAGCTGGCCACGAGACGGTCAAGCCCCTTTCACTTTTGACTTTGCCACCAGCCAATTCGCTCGAGGTGAAATCGAACTCTATCGACGAGCAGGTAAAGCCTTACCAGAAGGGGTTGCCATCGATAAAGACGGGCACCCCACCACGGATGCAGAAGCCGCAATGGAAGGCGCTATGTTGACCTTTGGAGGACACAAAGGATCCGCTCTTTCAATTATGATTGAACTAATGGCAGGGCCTTTAATTGATGATTTGACCAGTAAAGAGAGCATGGACTTCGCCGAAGGCAAACCAGAAGCACCGTATCATGGAGAAATCATCGTCGCCTTTGATCCTGATTTATTCAGTGGCGGCCAACGCGCTCGTAATCAACAAAGAGCAGAACGCTTGTTTGCTGATGTAATAGATCAAGGAGCACGCTTGCCGTCGCAACGCCGTCAAGCGGCACAACAAAGGAACCTTGCCAGAAATGCCGTCGATATTCCCAAAAATTTGTACGATGACCTTATGGCACTTAAGTCTTCATAAACAGTTGCCAATACTCATCTTGCTAGTTATATACTAAAAGCAATCAGATTAATTTACAGATAGCGTATTCAAGAAACAGAAGCCTGTTCTTTCCGCTGTCGATGCTCAGCAATCCAGGCAATAACTTGTTGTTTTGTATTTACTAAATGAGCACGCAAAAGACGGGTTCCGGCCTCAACGTCACCACGCTTTGCACACTCTAATAGAGCATGGTGATCCTGACTTGCATGATCTCGATTGTTGAGTTTACTAATGTGCATGCTGACATAGCGATTGGCTTGCAAGGTCACTCGTTGTAAAACTTGTTCCGTTAGGTGACGTCCCGCAGCTTCATAAAGTTTATTATGGTAGTCTGCATTTAATGGCCCCCAGTCGGCCACTTTGCCCGTTAGGTAAGACGCGTCCATTTGCTTTAGTATATCTTCACATGCGGCAAATTGTGCTGCTGTCATATTTGGAATGGCACGGGCAAATAAATCTATTTCGAGCAAAATGCGAATATCAAAAATCTCTGCAATTTCGTCTAAAGAGTGTTTGGTTACCGTTGCGCCACGATTGTTTTTGAACACCAATAGGCCTTCCGCATCGAGTCGCTTCAATGCCTCTCGGATTGGCATGCGTGAGACATCGTATTGTTCGGCCAGCAACTCTTGACGAATCAAAGTTCCTTCTTCTAATTCACCCGAGAGAATTCGCTGACGTAAATCTGCCACTATGACATCCGGTAGACTTTGACGTACCACAGCTCTTTTTTGAACCAAATTCGTTACCTCATCATTTCCATTCTAGTCATTCGATCCAATCCAACAAAACAAACGCTCAGGGCATTATAGCAAACCAGCACTATTAGGCGCAGTATGATCATCTTACTTAAATGTTCACCTAACTTATCGATAGTGATTACAGAGCAATACCTCCTGATGAGTATTATGTTTGAATATCATCAAACAAAGCATTGATAGCTTCTCATTTTTCAATGCTTAGCCTTTGCCTACTATCGATGGCGATAAGTTATCGATTGCGACGAGCAGTCCCGTTATTGTTATGGTTAGTTGGGTATTGAATTTTTCTCCGCAGCCAAGTCTGGAGCCTATTATGAATGTCACACTTTCTCAGCCAACATTGTTGAAAAGCCACTCCTATGTTGGTGGTAAATGGATTGCAGCCAATTCTGGTAACACCTTTGCTATTTCCAACCCTGCCAACGGTGAACACATCATTGATGTGGCCGATCTTGGCGCAGAAGAAACCACTCTAGCCGTTGAAACGGCAGAGAATGCACAAAAAGCATGGCAAGCATTAACAGCAAAAGAGCGTGCTACTTTACTGCGTCGTTGGAATCAATTAATTCTGGACAATCAAGATGATTTGGCCAAGTTAATGACCTTAGAACAAGGCAAACCTTTTGCAGAAGCCAAAGGGGAAGTTGCTTATGGTGCTTCATTTATTGACTGGTTTGCCGATGAAGCTCGACGTTTATACGGTGATGTCATTCCCACTTTCGCTAACGATCGTCGCGTATTGACAATCAAACAAGGTATCGGCGTGGTAGCGGCCATTACACCTTGGAACTTTCCGATTGCCATGATCACTCGTAAAGCCGGCCCAGCGTTGGCTGCGGGTTGTACCATTGTCATCAAACCTTCTGACGAAACGCCTTTGTGTGCCCTTGCCTTGGCCGAGTTGGCTCATCAAGCGGGTATTCCAGCAGGCGTATTGAACGTAGTCGTCGGCAAAAATGCCAAAGACATTGGCGGTGTACTAACTGGTAACCCCATTGTTCGTAAATTAAGTTTTACTGGCTCAACGCCAGTAGGCAAGTTACTGCTGTCACAGTGTGCACAGACAGTAAAACGTACTTCTATGGAATTAGGCGGTAACGCACCTTTCATCGTATTTGACGATGCTGATCTAGATGCTGCCGTAGAAGGGGCAATCAACTCTAAATACCGTAATGCAGGTCAAACCTGTGTGTGCGCAAACCGTATTCTAGTGCAAGAAGGTATCTACGATGCTTTTGCTGAAAAACTAGCACAGCGTGTTGCCAGCTTTAAAACAGGTGACGGTTTTGCAGAAGGTGTCAACATTGGCCCTCTGATTAATGACGCGGCAATCAGTAAAGTAGAACAATTGGTTGAAGATGCTGTCACTAAAGGTGCCAAAGCACTTATTGGTGGCACCGTGGCACAAGCTGCTGGTGCGCAATTCTTTGCGCCTACGGTGCTTACTGGTGTAACCGAAGAAATGGATATTTTCTCTAACGAGATATTTGGTCCAGTTGCACCGCTGTTTAAATTTAAGACAGAAGAAGAAGCGGTTGCTATGGCAAACAATACCCCATTTGGTTTGGCATCTTACTTCTATTCCCAAAATTTGGGGCGTATCTGGCGAGTTTCTGAAGCATTGGAATACGGTATGGTCGGCATCAACGAAGGTTTGATCTCCAGTGAAGTCGCCCCTTTCGGTGGCGTAAAAGAATCTGGTAGCGGTCGTGAAGGCTCCAAATACGGTATCGATGAATACGTTGAAACTAAGTACCTATGCATGGGGGGCTTAGCCTAAACAATATTTGAGCCATCCAGCTCATTCAATAGATTTAATGAAACAAGTCAGCCTAATTGGCTGGCTGCGTAACTCTTTCATAGCAAGGTAACCTAAATGAAAAACGCTGACTTACAAAAACGCAAAGAAGTGGCTATTGCTCGTGGTCAAGGCAACATGGCTCCGCTGTACGTTGACCGTGCCGTGAATGCGGAAATTTGGGATGTTGAGGGCAACCGTCACATTGATTTTGGTGCCGGTATTGCGGTAGTCAATACAGGTCATAACCACCCTAAAGTAAAAGCCGCGGTACAAAAACAGCTAGAACGCTTCACCCACACTTGCGTTATGGTTAGCCCTTATGAATCTGCTGTTGAGTTGGCCGAAAAGCTAAACGCAGCTGCGCCTGGCAACACGCCGAAGAAATCTATCTTTGTTACAACGGGTGCGGAAGCGGTAGAAAACTGCGTTAAGATTGCCCGAGCTCATACAGGCCGTCCGGGTATTATCGCTTTCAATGGTGGTTTTCACGGTCGTACCAATATGACCATGGGTCTTACGGGCAAAGTAAATCCTTATAAAATTGGTTTTGGTCCTTTCCCAAGCGATATATTCCACGTGCCTTACCCAAATGAATTCTTGGGTATCAGCGAAGAGCAAGCACTTGCTGACCTGAAAATGCGCTTTACATGTGACATTGAGCCATCTCGTGTTGCGGCCATTATCATTGAACCAGTGCAAGGTGAGGGTGGGTTCTATATTGCATCAGCAAGCTTCCTACAGAAGCTACGCGCGCTGTGTGATGAGCACGGTATTTTGCTGATTCTGGATGAAATCCAAGCCGGTTTTGCACGTACAGGCACTATGTTCTGTCACCAACAAGCTGGTATTGAAGCAGACCTAATGACTGCCGCAAAAGGCATTGCGGGCGGTTTCCCAATCGCCGCGGTTGTTGGTAAAGCCGACATCATGGACGCGCCAATTCCTGGCGGTTTGGGTGGCACTTATGGTGGCTCCCCTGTCGGTTGTGCAGCCGGTCTTGCGGTATTTGACGTAATTGAAGAAGAAAAATTGTGCGAACGTGCTGTAGAAGTAGGTAATCATTTTGTGAAGCACTTAACAGAAATGCAACAAGCCTACCCGAACCTCATTGGTGATGTGCGTAATGCCGGCGCTATGATTGCAGTAGAATTCATTCACGATGGCGATGTGAACAAACCTTATCCTGAGTTGGCAAAACAATTGTCTGCGAAGGCCGCTGAAAATGGTTTGGTTCTTCTGTCTTGCGGTATTCGCGGTAACGTTATTCGTTTCCTACCGGCCCTGACCATCGAGATGGACATCATTGATGAAGGTATGGAAATCTTCAAGCGTTGCTTTAAAGAGCTTGTTTAACCCGCTTCTTATCAACCATAGGTTCAGCTTATTCTCTGAAAGCAATATACCTCTAAGCCACTTATCCTGTAAGTGGCTTTTTCATCTTTAATGGTGCTTAAAACGATCTCGCTTATGGCAATTATCATAAGGCGGCAAACCTAAATCCTTACGAAGATAATCAGGTAATTCTCGTGTTTGCATTTCTATTTCTTTCAACTCAGCTGCTCTTTTACGTTTCTCATTTTTCGCTTTTATCTGGTTGATTAATAATAAAATCTTTTGATTAATCCAGTGTAGTAAAACCTGCATAAGCTCACCTCCTGTCTATTTAAACTTTATTCTGGCGTTAAAACAGGTTAAAAACGAACGTTATATTCTTACAGTAACAATTAGATAATCTTATGGAGGCCTAGCAATGAGTCACAGAGTTACGCACCTCAAAGCCAGCCATTACTTCTCAGTTGCAAGCCAGACCTTAAGCTACACCAAAGCTGCGGAGCAACTGAGTGTCTCTCAAGCAGCGGTCAGTCAACAAATTCGTTTGCTGGAAGAATATCTAGGCGTCTCTTTATTTTATCGAGTAGGACGAGAAATGCGCTTGACCGTGCATGGACAAGAGTTGGCTCGCCATCTAACGCAAGCCTTTGAACATGTAAGTAATGGCTTAGAAAGCGTTAAACTCGAACCTCTGGAAGGTACCTTAAGGGTTTCAGGTTTACAAAGCTTTGTGTCCTTATGTCTGATGCCTAAACTTTGGAGATTTTCTGATCTGTACCCAGGTGTGAATGTCAAACTCTTTTCTTCTGATGAAAGAGAGGACATCCATTCTGGAAAAGTGGATGTCATTATCGATAATCACATCAATACAGATGACAATGCTGATCAAGACTTGCTTGTATCATCTGAAGTAATTCCGGTTTTTTCTCCTGAGCTGGCCGCGAGAATCAAGGTAAAACAACCAACCGATCTGCTACGCTGTTGGCTCATTCAAGTAGGCTTACCTCAATATCGCTGGCGCACCTGGTTCAGTGAACAACAGATTTCAGCCCTGAATAGTGACAACTTACTCTGGGCGGAAGTAACCTCTTGGTACATGGGAATCAGTGCAGTAAAAGCTGGACATGGTGTCTTTTTATGTCCCAAGTTCATGGTACAAAGCGAATTAGACGAAGGCAGTTTAATACAAGCCTATCCTAAAGCCCTGAAAACGCCGATTGAGTTTTATCTTAGCTACGCCAAAAACTCACCACGTCATAAACGCATTCAAGCTTTCGTTAGCTGGCTTTTGGCGAAAGAAAACCAGTGTATTTGCTAATTTTTCTACTTAGGTAAAAGTTAAAAATTAGAAAGGTGCCGCCATCAAATCTTCTACCGTTTGATGTAATACTTGAAGAAACAATTCACGAGGTTTGTTAGGCTGACTGGTTTTCTTGCTGATCACAGCAACGCCCAGTGTGTAAGTCTTACTCTTGGGCGCTACTGCTAAAATATCGCCTCTATCCACATAAGTTTGGGCATATTGCTCAGGTAAAAATCCTATGTATTGACCAGACAGTATTAAGGCTAAGCGACTGTCATAAAAGTATGAAATAGCCGTCAGATTCATATGTGCTATTTGTTCACTAACGGCTTCATGCGGTTTTAAACCTGCATGAGTGGCTGGGTAAATATCTGCTTGTTCTGCTTGTTCTGTTTCAGATAAGGCCGCTAACGGATGATGCTTACCACAATACAAGTAGCAATCATCACTATACAAATGCACGTAATTCAAGCCATCTAATTTACGATGATATGGAATAAAGCCGATATCGGCTTCGTCGTTTAAAATCATTCTTTCAATGTTCGACATGGAAGCAACATTCGTTGCGATAGACACTTCTGAGGCTTGGTTACCAAAACGTTGAATAAGTTCGGGGAAATGACTACGCGGATCTAGACTCACTTTATCAGACAAAGCCAAGCGCAATTTGCCTGTCAAACTGGCGTTGAGGTTATTTACTGTGGTACGAAAGGCATCCAAAGATTCCAGTAGCTTTTCCGTCATTTCATAAATAATGACGCCTTCTTCCGTTAGAGAAAAACCGCCGCGCCCACGCTTACATAAAACAAGATTCAGTCGTGCTTCTAAATTCGAAATATGCAGGCTAATAGTCGAACGACCTATGTTCAATGAGGTTTCTGCTGCTGAAAAGCCACCACAGTCCACTACCGTCTTAAAGACTTTAAGCTGTTTGATCTCATAATCACCAACTTGCCCTAGTGAATAGTTTTTTGCACTCATTGCTTACCTCATATACCGGAATATATAACCATTGCGTCCAATGTCTGTATTATGACAAAGATCAAACTCGATATTTTACCAAGTAAGTTCGTTAAACCTCTAACTTTACATTGAATTATCCACCTTTCATCACATTCTAGCCTTGATACAGTAGAGGCAGTCAAATACAGGTATGGTTTTGTTGTTAGAAACAAGATATCGACTTAAGTATTTGCTTGGTTAACCTTAGAAATGATTTTTTGCCCTACGCAACTATTCATTTCATCCTTCCAGCACATTTTGAGCCTGACTATCTAATTTAGGTAGGCGGGCTTTTTTTATGTGAGTTGTATTTAAGCGCGGTTCAAGGGAGCTAGCCATGTCAATCGCATTATCAGTACGCCAAAAACTTATCGCTATCGTAGTCTTAGTTTCTGTCGGTTACGGCAGCTTTGGCGCCTACTCCATCTATAATCTCAGTAATATGTCAGTCGCCGCCAATAACGCCAGTGATTTAAGCACCTTAACAACGCAAGTCAAAAACATTGAAGTTGCTTTGTTAAAATTGGAACGTGATATCTCCACCCTTTCGACACAAAGCTTTGGACAAGTCAGACAAGATTTATTGCAAATCAAACAAACTACTGCGAATGGTTTTCAAATCAAACCAGGATTGATTGACCAACAGGGCAATGAGCTATTAGAACAAAGCCAAACCTTGCTACCAAACTACTTACATCTATTGGATAGCAATCTTAATGACTTGTCACAATTGGGATTGGACGATCAGTCAGGCGCATTAGGTCACTTAAATCAAACCGCAAACACATTAGAAGAAAAGTTCGGCTCTTTAGCCAGCTTTGCATCCAGTTTTAAAGAAGTGCGTAACAAAGAAAAAGACTTTTTGGCCTATCCAAGCCCTAACTATCGAACCAAGCTAATGAATAGCTTAAGTAACTTACAAGACACTGTTAATAATATAGGGTTTGGCGATGTTTTTAATACCGAAATAACGGCTTATGAAGAAGCTCTTAAGCCAGTAATTTCAATAGCCATCAGAATTAAGGCTCAACAAACACAACTTGCCAAATTAAGTCATGATTTCATCTCAATCATGGACAAGAGTGCAGATTATCTGCAAAACACCTTATTAGTAGCCGCACAGACCTATGCTACAAATACAGCACAAAAAGCTCGTAGCTCGATCATTATTACCAGCTTAGCATTAGCAGGCGTCATAGGTTTTATCCTAATCACAGTTATGCGCTCCCTAAATAAAAACTTAGCAGCGGTTTTGGCCATTCTTAAACAAGTTGCGCAAGGCAAGCTTAGTTCTAAAAGTCTGTCATTGTCGACCAGCAAACCCGACGAGTTTCAGCAGTTATCCATAGCATCTCAAACCATGTCTAATGAACTTCATCAATTAGTCGGGCATTTATTGACCAGCAATGAAAAGCTCATGTTAACGGCTGATGATTTGGAAGCAGGTGTACATTCCATTGTCAGTGGTAGCGATCGCATTCGTGATCGAAGTAATACCATGGCAGCTGCAACAGAAGAAATTTCTGCGACAGCAGATACTGTCAGAAACATGACTCAAGCTGTCGCACACGGCGCACAATTGGCTTATGAATCAGCCAGTAGCGGTGCCACCACAATGAAACAAGCCATGTCCAACATTAGTGAAGTCGCCGATGCTATTCAGCAAACCAACAGCAGAGTTGAACGCCTTGGTGCCTTATCCAAAGAAATCGATATGGTGATTGAGCTGATTGTTGGCGTCGCTGAGCAAACCAGTCTATTAGCTTTAAATGCTGCGATTGAAGCGGCTCGAGCGGGTGAAGCAGGAAGAGGTTTTGCGGTAGTGGCAGATGAAGTCAAAACCCTGTCCGAACAAACAGTGAGAGCATCAGGAGACATTACTGCAAAAGTGGAAAATATTCAGCGTGAGACACAAGCCGTTATCCATGCAATGAGTCTTAGCTTATCGCGTGTCGAACAAAGCAAACAGCAAGGAGATACTGCAGTAACCACCATTCAACAAATTGAACAAAATACCTTAGATGCTATGCAAAGCACCCAAGAAATTACTCAAGCAATTCATGAAGTGGCGTTAACCACCACCCAAATGGCACAAGATATGGATATTATTGCAAAAGAGATAGAGGACAATCATAACGTAACGGCATCCATTCAAGCTGGTAATAAAAATATCCACTTACAAACCCAAGCATTAGCCAAACAGATTCAAGGATTTAAACTCTCTTGATCTTGATCAAATACGAACGAAGCTGCTCATTTTGGCAGATTTGTTCGTATATTTTCACTTTTAATTAGCCTACATGTTGCGACTTGTTTTTTTAACGCACCGAAATAATGCATATAATCACTCAAACTATTCAGCCTTATTGAGATGTTAAATTTGAAAAAAATATGCATTTATATCAAACCACTAGAGCAACAATTTAAGCTTCATCAAAGCAAGATAGCATGCCTTGTTATGCGCCATTTTGATGCATTACTGCACAGTATTGGTGCTTTATTCTTGTTAGCTTACTGATTTTTAATAGTTTTTTATTTTTGCGATTGTTTGGTGATAACAAAACTTTAGATGAGTTTTGCGCGCTTTAACCCCCTAACGCTTTTTGAAAATATCGATCACAAATCGTCACAACGTTAGGTTAGTGACCTTTTTCTGCAAACTTTGTTATGAGGTAGTTCATGTTAAAAACAATTCAAAAAGCAAAAAAACGTATAGTCGCTAGCTCACTAGCTGTGGCTCTTGGTTTAGGTGCATTGGCATCAACAGCCGCTCAAGCCGCTGAATATAACTGGCGTTTTGCAAATCTATACAGCCGTGGCAGTGCGTTCGGTGAAGTTTATGAAAGTTTGGCTAAGAACATTGAAACCATGTCTAATGGTCGTATTAAGGTACAAGTTTTGTACTCTGGTGAAGGGGTTGGGTCAACCGGTATTCTTGGTGCGGTAAAATCTGGTCTAATCACTATGGGGGCTCCTTTCCAATCTTTGCACGCTGGTGAGCTACCTGCAGGTATTGTTGAAATCGGACTACCAGGCGGTACAGACGATGCAGCGGAATTGACTACCTTATTCCAAGAAAAAGGTTGGGCGCCTATTCTAAAAGAAGCTTACGGTTCTCAAGGCCTTGTTTGGCTTGACCCATACATCCAACCTGCAGTTTATGTTCTAACCAAAGAACCAATCAACTCAATTGAAGATTTCCAAGGTTTGAAAATCCGTGCGCCGGGGGCATACGGTAAATTCCTACGTAACCTAGGTGCGTCTCCTGTATCTCTTGCTTGGGGCGAAATTTATACCTCTCTTTCTACTGGTGTAATCGACGGTTCTATCGGTTCTAACATGATCGACCATCGTGATGGTAACCATGTTGAAGTTGCTAAATACATGTATCCTCTACCACTAGCTGGTGCACAAGTATTGCCAATCATTGTTAACCGTAGTGCGTGGAACAAATTGACTCCAGATCTACAAGCCATTGTTTCCGCTGCTACAACGGTTCACGCTCGTGAGCAATTGACTAAGTCTAAGTTGTGGGAATCACAAGCGGTTGCTGAAATGGAAGAAAAAGGTCTTCAGTGGAGTCCAGAGCCTAGCGCAGCAGACCAAGCAGCATGGCAAGCAGCAGGTGCTGGCCTTTGGGACGAATACGCGAAAGGCGATAAGTACAGTGCAGAGTTGATCGAAGTCCTTCGTAAAGAAGCAAACTAAGCTTTTCATCAAAGGATTGATACAATAAGCAAAGGAGACAAGCTGATTGTCTCCTTTGTTTTATTATTTTCGTCACAACGCACAACCAACCCTTCCCATCCTTTTAAGGTATTACACAATGATAGAGACAGCGATTAGGCGCTATTGCCTAGCCATTCATGCGCTGGTGTCCTTTGTCGGCAAATCCATATCTTATTTGATGCCGGTATTGGCATTTGTGGTAGCCTTCGAAGTGTTCTCCCGCTATTTTCTAAACAAGCCAACCATTTGGGCATACGACCTATCCCTCTTTATTTTTGGCTATATTGCCGCATTGGGTGGCGCTTACGCACAGCAGCAGCGAGCCCACATAAACGTCGACATTCTTTACAACAAGGTGTCGCCACGCATGCGCAATTTGTTCAACATTCTTTCTTTCTGCTTAGCCATCTTCTTTGTCGCCATCATTTGCAAAATGAGCATTGGCAAGTTCGAAGAGGCGTTACAGTTTAATTACCGCCGTCAAAGTGAATGGGCTCCGCACATGCATCACTACTGGGTGATGATGGCCGTTGCCAGCTTTATGCTCGGTCTGCAATTGAGTAGTGATTTATTAGAGGAAGGTTTTCACTTGTTTACCGGACAGAAATTACTTCCAGATTCCATTCGAAATCTAGAGGAAACGCCAAATGATTAGTATCGAGTTGCTTACCGGCGTTTTATTACTTTGTATTCTTGTCACTTTCGCTCTAGGCGCCCCTGTAGGTTTAGGCCTAGGTGGTATTGCTATGGCGGTAGGTTACATCACATGGGGCGATGGGCTTTTTAATGTGATTCCTACCACTTTGGAAGCCACTCACTTTAGTTTTATCTTGTTGGCCATTCCTTTGTACATTTACATGGGGCAACTGCTCACGCGCTCTGGCATTGGCGATGCTATGTTTAATGCCAGTCAAATGTTGATTGGTAAAGTACGTGGTTCATTAGCCATCAGCGTTATCATAGTTTGTTCTATGATAGGAGCCATGGTTGGTATCATAGGGGCAGGTATTATGACATCAGGCAGTATTGCCTTACGTCCTATGCTGGAACGTGGCTACAATAAGCGTTTGGCTCTGGGTGTCATCATGGCAGGGGGCGGTCTAGGTATTTTGATTCCACCTAGTATTCCTATGATCATGTTTGCTTCGGCGACACAAAACTCAGTAGGGCGCATGTTCATTGCCGCTTTAGTGCCAGCTGCTATTACCATTGTGCTACTAATTACCTATGTGGTGATTGCCTGCAAATTAGACCACAGTAAAGCCCCATTGGATAAAGCGCCAGATTTACCACCGACACTTAAAGAAAAGTGGTTCACTGCACGTGACGGTCTTTTGTCCTTGCTGCTTATTGTTGCTGTATTAGGCAGCATCATAACGGGCATAGCAACACCAACAGAATCTGGTGCTATTGGTGTAGTGGGTGCAGTGTGTTTGGCTATATTATTCAAACGATTTAAGCCTCGCATGGTACGTAATGCAGGCTTGCAAGCAGCTCTTCTTGTTAGTGTAGCAATGTGGATTATTTTTGGTGCTACTGTGTTCAGTAACTTCCACTTGCTGATGGGCGTACAAAACATGGTCGCCAGCTTTACTCAGGATCTTGGCTTGTCACCCATTATGGTCATCATAATGTTTCAGGTCATTATGTTGTTGCTAGGCTTCATTATCGATGAATTCATAATCGTCTTGATGTGTGCACCTATCTTTACTCCTATTGCTGTCTCACTCGGCTTTGACCCTATCTGGTTTGGTATCTTGATGATTCTTAACATAGAGATTGCAGTTCAAACGCCTCCTTATGGTTTTGCCTTGTTCTATTTGAAGGGCATAGCACCACCGGGTATCACCATGTTGGATATCTACAAATCGGTGACACCCTTTGTTCTTATCAAACTCTTGGTGCTCATCATTTGTATGTGTTTCCCAGAATTGGTGATGTGGTTGCCAAATAAACTCATGGGATAAAAAGACTCTTTTTGTTAGCTTATTAGATACATTAGCTTATTAGATACAAATGAAAAGCGGCTCTGTGTTTCCACAGGCCGCTTTTTTTATATATTTTCTGAATGCCGTTTTGATGAGCCGTTACACGTGAAACATCAGGCTTGATAACGCTTGAGAATCAGGGCCGCATTAACTCCGCCAAAACCAAAGCTATCCGACAAAACATACTCGACGGCTTTTGTTCGTGCCTTATGGGGAATTAGGTCTAAATCGGCCATGGATTCATCCACATTGTCCAGGTTTAAGGTTGCTGGAAGTGTGTCTGATAACATTGCTTGAGCACTGAAAATTGCCTCTACGCCGCCTGCAGCACCGAGTAAATGACCAATGGAAGACTTGGTTGAAGATATCGGAAGCTGAGTCACGCCATCACCAAAAATAGAACGTAATGCGTTAATTTCACCACGATCACCAACCGGAGTAGAAGTGGCATGTGCATTTACATAACCAATTTGTTCCGCTTCAATCTTGGCCATTTTAAGAGCTGCACTTATCGCTCGAGCTGCACCTTCACCGTTTTCTGGTCCTGAGGTTAAATGGTAAGCATCTGCACTGGTACCGTAGCCTGTGATTTCGACTAGGGGAGTCGCGCCACGAGCCAAGGCATGCTCTAAGGTTTCCATCACAATCAGGCCAGCACCTTCACCCATAACAAAACCATCACGATGTGCATCAAACGGACGAGAGGCTTGAGCAGGCTGATCATTATTCATGGACAAAGCTTTTAACGCACCAAAACCCGCTAAAGACAATGGGTCAATACATGCTTCCGTACCGCCGGCTAACGCCACTTCTGCTTCCCCTGTAAGCAATAATCTCATTGCGTCACCAATGGCTTGAGCGCCTGCGGCACAGGCGGTTACTGGCGTGCCAATTGGACCTTTAAAACCATATTTGAGCGAGACATTTCCCGCAGCCAAATTAGCCAGAAACGCTGGCACTGTAAAAGCGGACACACGCTTTGGCCCTGAGTCCAACAAACTAGTATGTGCTTTGGTGATAGTAGGGAAGCCTCCTATGCCTGTACCAATCACTGTGGCCGTAGCTTGTTTGTCCACCTCGTTATCAGGCAACCAATTTGCCTGCTTTAAAGCCTCATCTGCAGCAGCCAAAGCAAATAATGTAAACAGATCTACACGCTTCCTTTCTTTTGGTGACAGATAATCGGATTCGTCCAATCCGTTGTCTTGTTCCATAATACTTGGCACTTGTCCTGCGATCTTAGTAGAAACCTTATCCGATAGTGCCTCTGGCAAAATTCGAATCCCAGATTCACCTGCTATCAATTTTTTCCACACGGCATTCACCCCAATACCAAGTGGCGATACGATTCCCATACCGGTAATGACTATTCGATCTTTTGACGACATGATAGTCTTTCCTCTCTATTCTGTATAAATTAACTCTCATTCATTACTTTTGTGTTTTGATCTCATTCTATTGATCAAGCCGTTCTATTAAGTTCAAAAAAGACCAACTTTGTTTTGTAATCCTAATGCTAGAGTCAGAGTTAATATGATCAAGATAATATTTTGTTTTAGCTTTTTCAGATCTGATGGATGATGGATAGTAAGGAAGTCCAGAAAAGGATAAGTAAGGTACTTGCTGTTTGATGTTATGAATTGTCAGCTCATCAGTACAATGCATGATATGAAGAAAGTAAAAAGTTTATAAAGTCGCTTTTTTCACTTTACCGAGTAAGATTAAACTATAGCTAAGCACTTTCATCAGTAAGATAAAGTCATTAAATAGAGTCATTGCGAGAACCTTCATAAGGAGATCTTTTCATGCCTTATACCACTAAACACAAAGAGCAAACACGTCAGCGCATATTGCTAGCCGCAGCCAAACTTTTTTGTTCGCGAGGTTTTGATCGAGTCACGCTGACGCAAATCATGCAAAAGGCCAATATGACACATGGTGCCTTCTATTCACATTTTTCAGGAAAGAGTAGCCTCTATGAAGCTGCCATGCAGTTTGCTGCTTCGCATGCTTTTTGGGCTCGTGACGACAAGCGAACAGAGGGCAAAGAGACCCACCTCAAAGCTTTAGTCACTCGCTATTTAAGCTGGAGTAAAACGGACCAAGATCATCCTTCACCGTTGGAGTTCTTAGTTACAGATGCTGCACATAAAGAAGAAAAGGTACGCCAAGCTTATCAAGCTTGCTTCGACAGTCTAGTTGAGAGGCTGGCTAATATTCTTAAGAAGAATGGCAAACCTCGGAAAAATGCCGAAGAATTGGCAGAAGAGACGGTTGTTTCCTTAGTAGGCACTGTATCGATAGCTCGCTCCATAAGCCAACCTTTACAAAGCGATTTTTTGAAACGAGCGCACAATCGTATCGTGTCTAGATTAAAGGCAAGTTAGTTTTTTAAAAACACTAATAAAAAGCCGGTGTTTCACGTGAAACACCGGCTTTTTAATCTATATTTGTTATCTAGAACTCAGAATTAAATACATCTATATCTACTTTACAAAACAAATAGTAAACAAGTTTATTCTCTTAACTCCGCTATCAGCTCTTCTTATGTTCATCTGTGGTTTCATACCAACGCATAATATGTGGTGCGATTTCATCACCTGCAACAAAAAAATGACCATTAAGCAAGGTTTCTCTCTGATTGTACAGAAATGGTTTACCTTCAGGGGTTACCAGCATTCCTCCAGCTGCTTCAATAATAGCTTGCTGGGCAGCTGTATCCCATTCGCTGGTAGGGCCACGACGTAGATGCAAATCAGCAATGCCTTCCGCAATTCGGCAACCTTTAATTGAACTGCCCTTAGGCAGTTCTCGTACTTGCTGATAAAAATCCTTCAAAGTTTGTTTCAACTCCATAGGTAAAGCAGGGCCATGGCTTCGACTGGTCATAACAATAATGGGCTCACGAGGTGCTCTAACATTAATGCTTTCATAGCTTACAGCTCGTTCAGGTCCGTCATGCCACTTTATTGCGCCTAATGGAAGATCTTGCCAAGCCTGAGTAACACCAAAATATCCCTCAGCAGTAGTAGGCAAGTACACCATGCCCAATATAGGTTTACCTTGATCTACCAACGCAATATTAATACTAAATTCACCATTGCGTTTAATGAACTCTTTGGTCCCATCAAGAGGGTCTACAATCCAAAGTGTTGACCAAGATAGCCGCTCTTCCAAACTCACAGAACCTTCTTCTGACAAGACAGGAATATTAGGTGTGAGTGCTTGCAAACCGGTAATAATCACTTTATGAGCAGCCAAGTCGGCTGCGGTGACTGGACTGTCATCGGATTTTTGTTCAATTCCCAAGTCAGCACTTTGATATATTTCCATGATAGCCGCCGCAGCTTGGTGTATGATTTTTTGCAGTGCTTGAAAAACTGGGTGTGTATTTACATCCTGCATAACTGCCTCATGACAACAAATAAAGGTCAATGTATTAACTTATGAGTAAAACAGAAAAACCGTCCGAACTACAAGCTGTTCGTTTAGATAAGTGGCTATGGGCTGCACGCTTTTTCAAAACCCGTTCCTTGTGTAAAGACGCCATAGATGGCGGCAAGATCACCTATAACGGTAGTAAAGGCAAAGCCAGCCGCAATGTTGAAGTCGGTGCCATGATAGGCATACGTATTGGCTGGGATGAAAAGACAGTAGAAGTAAAAGCCATTAGCGAACAACGTCGCGGGGCACCAGAAGCTAGATTGCTTTATGAAGAAACAGCCGAATCTATTGATAGACGTGAACGCAGGGCATTAGAACATAAATCTTTCGGTGGACGAATCATGGCCGATCATAAACCCAATAAGAAAGAGCGACGAGATATTAAACAGCTTAAGAAAGACATCTTTGGCAGCATAGACTAATTAACAGTGATATTAACATGCCTATTTTTCTCTTCTTTATAGAAGATCATAGACAACAAAAATCAGGCTGTATTTGAATACAGCCTTATCTTTTGTCATTCATTTTTTATCAGCCAATACAATCCCTGCTGATTTTTAATACACGCATTGAGCTCAAGCTCCATCAAAGATTGCATTAGGTCTCCAGCATCACGCTTTGTTAATCGTATCAAAGCATCAAAATCCAGTGCTGACATGTCACCTTTTTGGGAAAGATCTTTTAAAAGATTTAACACAGCCCTAGCTTCCCTGCTTAATGATAAGGTTGATTCAAGTGTGCTTATCGTCTTTGTCGCTTTTTTCTCATTAGAGATTTGTTTGTTAGGTACTGCAGATGGACTGAATACCTGTTCTGTTTGCTGATCCTCTTCATTCGTTATGATTTTGTTTGATAACATTTTATTTGATAACAATGACTCAGCATCTAATTGCTTATTGCGCTTTTCTGTTATGGCATTTTTTTCTAATAACAGGGGACACTCATTTAGAATGTCCTCAACCTTTGTCACTAAGCTGGCTCCTTGACGAATCAATTGATGGCAGCCAGCCGATTGCCTATCTGTTAATCTGCCAGGAAAAGCAAAGACATCACGATTCTGTTGTAAAGCATAACTGGCACTGATTAAAGAACCACTTTTAATGGATGCCTCAGCCACCAATAGTGCCATACTCAAGCCACTGATGATGCGATTGCGTGGCGGAAATAAATTAGGCCTTGGTTGAGTGGTAAGTGGGTATTCACTTAAAAGCAAACCGCCTTGGTTCAGTAAGGCTTCATATAGAGGCTTATTTTGCTCTGGATACCAATTCAAGAGGCCAGTACCCATCACAGCGATACTTGGTGCAACATTGCTTTTGAGGGCGCCACAATGGGCTGCTGTATCAATACCAATGGCACCACCACTTACAATACACACTCCTAAATCAGTCAAAGCCTCTGCGAAATAATGGGTCATGTCTCTACCATGCTTACTGCAACGCCGAGCACCCACCATAGCAAACTTGGGATAGGCCATTGCATCCAATGAGCCATTTATATACAGAAGGGCAGGTGGAACACTGATCTCTTTTAAAAGCCTAGGATACTCATCATCATAAAACATCAGCAGGTGATGATCCGCATTCTCAAGCCATTCATGAGTCTGATCTAACTTAACTTTCTGCTCATCTATGAGCTTGCCAGAAGACAAATAGGTCATAGCTTGCTTGGCTGTTGTATCAGGCCATTTTAGTTTTCTGAGAAATGCATACGATAAAATATCGATATCTTCATCTATATGTTCTTCTAAATTCTCTGTGTGCTCGCCATAATCAGTTTGCTCACCATAAAAAGTATCTTGCGCATGAAGATATTGCATCAAACGCGATAAGCGTGCAGGGCCTATGCCTTTAAGAAAACTTAGACAAAGCCAATCTTTGCGATTTAATTGTGTTGGTTTCGTTTTAAACATTGTTGTGCTTCCTGCTTACAATGAAAAAATTAGGGTAGGTTCTCATGCGAAAACAGCTATTATTTTCATCCTGAAAGAAATAGACAATTTCTATTAACTCGATTGAATCATACTGAGTAAAAAACCGCCATGAGATCACTGCTGAAAGCCTCAACTTGAGGTACAATAACAAGATTAAGTTAAATCACTGTGCTTCTAGTCATCTTGCTAATCATCTCAAAGCTACTCATCGAATAATTCTGGAAGCCAGTCAATTGAATTGAAAGAGACGAACACCATGGCTGTTTTAACTGTACTAGAATACCCTGATCCACGTCTGCGCAAAGTCGCTGAGCCGGTGACGGAAATTACTGACGAGCTGCAAACCAAAATCGACGACATGTTAGATACCATGTACGATGAAAATGGTATTGGTTTAGCGGCAACACAGGTGGACTATCATTATCGTGTAGTGGTAATGGACCATTCTGAAGAACGCAATCAACCTATTGTATTCATAAATCCTGAATTTGAAGTATTAGATGATGCGCCAAACGAGTTCCAAGAAGGTTGCTTATCTGTACCAGGCTTTTATGAACACCTTTACCGAGCCGCTAAAGTGCGCGTGAAAGCATTAGATCGTGACGGTAAAGAGTTCAAAATGGAAGTAGACGAGCTGATGGCCGTATGTGTTCAACATGAAATTGACCACCTAGATGGCAAGTTATTTGTTGATTACTTATCACCATTAAAGCGTAATCGCATCAAAGGCAAGTTAGAAAAAGCGCATAAATTGGCTCAAAAGCAAGCAAGATAAATCTATTAAATAGCCTAATTAACTTGTACAAAATACTAAGGTTCAGCCAAGCAATACGCTAATATTTAAACCTAGATTATTAAAAATCAGGCCACTGGCCTGATTTTTTCGTTAAGGAATTCGCATGACAAAATCACCACTTCGTATTGTTTTTGCCGGTACACCGGACTTTGCTGCTGCAAGTCTACAAGCACTTATTGATCAACAAGTTCAAAACCAATACCAGTTAGTGGGTGTTTACACTCAACCGGATCGTCCAGCAGGGCGTGGTCAAAAGCTTGTGCAAAGCCCTGTTAAGCAACTTGCTCTAGCAAATGATATTCCTGTCTTACAACCATTAAACTTTAAACAAGATGAAGACAAACGCATGCTTGCCGAACTTGATGCTGACATCATGATAGTGGCTGCCTACGGAATCATTTTGCCTAAAGTTGTTTTAGACACGCCGAAAATGGGCTGCATAAATGTCCATGCCTCTTTATTACCTCGTTGGCGAGGAGCAGCCCCCATTCACAGGGCGTTAATGGCAGGAGATACGCAAACCGGTATTACTATCATGCAAATGGATGTTGGCTTAGACACTGGAGACATGCTGCTGAAAGCTAGCTGTGAAATTCACTCGGATGATACTTCCGGTAGCTTGCATGACAGATTGGCCGTTCTGGGTGGTGAGACACTGGTTACCGCGCTTGAAAAATTGCGCGCTGGTGAAATAAAAGCGGAACCACAAGACAGTAACTTTTCTAATTACGCAGATAAGCTTACCAAACAGGAAGGAGAGCTAAACTGGCATCAAAGTGCTGAGCAATTAGATCGACAAGTAAGAGGCCTAACACCTTGGCCAAGCGCTTTTACACATTGTTCAGCAGGGGTAATGAAAATCCATGCAGCTAAGGTTGTTGATCTTAAAACTGACAAAGCCCCTGGCAAAATTCTTTCAGTTAGCAAAGAGGGTATTCTGGTTGTAACAGGGCAAGGCGCTTTGCAAATTACAGAACTACAGTTTCCAGGTGGTAAACGTATGAAGGCACAAGATGCATTAAATGGTAAACACAAAGATCTACTTCAAGCAGGTCAGTCTTTTTTTACCAATGACCAAAAGGAAGCCTAAACAATGGAAACGAATCATACACCTCGTGCCATTGCTGTTCAGATATTAACTCAAATATTGCTTCAACAAGGATCATTGAGTACCCAACTCAATCGCTATCAAGATCAAGTAGCTTCAGAGCATCAAGCATTATTAAAAGAGTATTGCTTTGGCGTATGTCGTCAATTTCCTAAACTAAACAGTTTGGCGTTAAGTCTGCTGTCACACCCTTTTGAAGAAAAAGATACAGATTTATACGCTGTGCTTTTATTAGGTTTATATCAACTTATCTTTATGAAAACGCCCGACCATGCTGCGATCAATGAGTCCGTTGAAGCTTGTCGAGCACTAAATAAAGCTTGGGCTACCAAACTCGTTAACGCAATTTTAAGGCGATATCAGCGGGAAGGTAATCAACTATTAGATAATCTGACTAGTATGCCATCTGTGGAGTTTAATCATCCTAAATGGCTGGTTAAGCGTTATAAGAAACATTGGCCAGATCAATTTCAACAGATTGTTGCAGCAAACAATCAGCACCCACCAATGTGTTTGCGGGTTAACTTAAATCGCGTTTCACGTGAAACATATTTATCTGAGTTAGGAAAACTGGGTATAAAAGCAGTTATTGGGATACATTCAAGAAGTGCCTTGTATCTAGAAAGTGCAGTTTCTGTTAATCAGTTACCAGGTTTTGACGATGGCTTATGTAGCATCCAAGACGAATCCGCACAGCTAGCCGCTGAAATATTAAACCCAAACGTAACAGAGAATTTATTAGACGCTTGCGCGGCACCGGGAGGTAAGACTGGGCACTTGCTGGAAACTTTAGCCCAAAGCTCCGCAAAGAACAGCAAAGATGAATCAATTGCAGAAGGAAAACTCACCGCCATCGAGCTAGAAAGGTGGAGATTAGACAAAATAGAATCCAATTTAGCAAGACTTGGATATTCAGCTGAGCTCATCTGTGCAGATGCATCGGATATAAACACTTGGTGGAACGGAGAATATTTCAATAAAGTTTTACTAGACGCTCCTTGCTCAGCTACGGGGGTTATTCGTCGAAACCCAGATATCAAAATAAATCGCAAGCCTGCCGATCTAGAAGCACTTGTTGGCATTCAGCAAACTATTCTTCACAAGGTTTGGCAGACATTAAAGCCGGGAGGGTATTTGCTATACGCCACTTGCTCACTGATGCCAGAAGAAAATGAACAACAAATAGCCGCTTTTTTGGCTTCACAATCAGATGCTTTAGAAGTCGATTTAGCTACTTTAAATCCGCATCTTCTAAAGCTATTTTCTGATGACCAAGTTGATCCACTAGGTAAGAAAGTATCTCATGGATATCAGATTTTCCCTCGTACAGAATATCAAGACGGATTTTACTATTGTTTGTTAATGAAAGACGCTTGATGAACTCTTGGCGAATTAAGGGAATAACTACTCTTAAGAAAAATAACAAAGCGAACAGGACAAACAGGTAAGACTTAGTTCTTCACCTGTCTTTTTTCTTTTTTCTTTTTTCTTTCTTCAACCTTTAACCTTTCTACAACTTATTTTTATTTAAAATTGTTTCATGTGAAACAGATGAAAAAATAGTCCAATTTTAGTGACAGTAATCCTAAGACGTTATTCTAAAGACTTATACTCACAAGATCACAAACAATAGACATGCAAGCAATACACTAAAGGTCGTTGATTTGCTTATCATCTATTGTCACTCTATTGCAGTTTTCTATGACAAGCCTAAACGCGCACTTCCCGTAAAATTTCTAATAGAAAATAATACTTCTATCTAATCTAATAGTAACGAATAGACGAAATGAGCAAACTGGCAATGTCACTGAAGTTCAATCAAAATTATTATCAGTTTTTTAAAACTTCAAGTTAAATAATTGTTCTTATGTAGGTAAACTTTACCCATTAAGGATCTTTTGCAGCAAAGATCATACGACTCATTAAAAGACCAAACACCTAACCGTATTAGGTGAATACATCAGAGTAGAGCAACCGTCAGGCTCTGCTAAGGCAAAATATGAAAATCATCATCATCGGAGCCGGCCAAGTAGGTGCAACGCTCGCAGAGAATCTAGCAAGTGAAGATAACGATATTACTGTGATCGACACAGACCTAAATCGCCTTAGAGAACTACAAGATAGGTTAGATATTCAAACTGTGGAAGGCAGTGGCGCGCACCCTGATGTGCTTCATCAAGCCGGTTGCAATGATGCTGACATGTTGATTGCCGTCAGTAACCAAGATGAGACGAATATGGTGGCTTGTCAAGTCGCTCATACTTTATTCAAGACCCCCACAAAAATTGGTCGTGTTCGATCCAGCGCTTATTCAAGCCATCCTGAGCTATTTAGCGATCAAGCGTTACCAATGGACGTGCGTATTAGTCCAGAAAAAGAAGTCACTAAACATTTAAGCCGCTTAATTCGTTATCCCGGTGCATTACAGGTTATGGAATTTGCTGAGGGTAGGGTACAACTGGTGGTAGTCAAGGCGGAAAAAGGCGGGCCTCTTATTGACCAGCCGATAAGCTTTTTAAAAGAACATATGCCTTCAATTCAAACCCGAATTGCTGCGATTTATCGTGACGGTAAATCCATTTCACCAGATGGTAATACTTATATTCGAGCTAATGATGAAGTCTTTTTCCTGACCGCCCAGCGAGATGTACTGGATGTAATGAGTGAATTACGCCCATTAGATACACCGTATCGACGTATCATAATTGCTGGTGGCGGTAATATAGGTGAGCGTCTGGCACAAAGTTTGGAAAAAGAATATCGCGTCAAAATTATTGAGCGTGATGCTGAACGTTGTCGCTACCTGTCTGAAACTCTAGACAATACCATAGTGCTCAATGGCGACGCCTCCAAACAAGAATTGCTGCTAGAAGAAAACATAGAATCCACCGACGTATTTTGCGCACTCACTAACAACGATGAAGCCAACATCATGTCTTCCATGTTAGCTAAGGTACTCGGGGTTCGCACTGTTATGACCATTATTAATAACCCAGCGTACGTGGACATTGTTCAGGAAGGCATGATTGATATTGCCATTTCACCACAACACACTACCATCAGTTCTTTGTTAAGTTATATCCGTCGTGGTGATGTAGTGAACGTTCACTCCATGCGTAAAGGTGCGGCAGAAGCATTGGAAGCAGTAGCCCACGGCGATCATCGTTCTTCGAAAGTAGTTGGCCGTAGTATTGCCAATATTAATCTTCCGGAAGGGGCAACCATTGGAGCAATTGTTCGCGGAGATGATGTAATTGTCGCCACCAGTGAATTGGTTATCCAAGCAGAAGACCATGTCATTATATTTGTGACGAACAAGAAGCAAATTCCTGCAGTAGAACAACTCTTCCAAGTAGGCTTGACCTTCTTTTGATAATCTTCACTGTTTCGTTAAAAAGAGTTATTGATATTAATACCAGATTACAGTCATTGTTCGGCGCTATAACAGATCCAGTAGCCGAATGTTTAGGACATTAGATATGCATTTTAAGGTTATCTTGCGAGTCATTGGAATATTGGTCATGGTTTTCAGCGTGTCGCTGATCCCTCCGATTATTGTTTCTCTTATTTATAACGACGGTGTCTTATCTGCCTTTTTGTATGCCTTGACCATTAACCTAATCGGCGGCTTTATTTTGTGGTTTCCCGTACATAAGGAAAAAGGGGAATTGAAAATTCGAGATGGCTTCCTAGTGACCGTTTTATTTTGGTCAGTACTGGGCTTGTTTGGATCTGTGCCTTTCTTTTTGGCCGAAACACCGGACTTAACCTTTACAGATGCCTTGTTTGAATCCATTTCTGGGTTAACCACAACCGGAGCCACCATTCTGACGGGCATAGACACTTTGCCCAAATCCATTCTGTTTTATCGTCAGCTTCTCAACTGGTTAGGTGGCATGGGTATCATTGTATTGGCGGTTGCCATAATGCCAATGCTAGGCATAGGTGGTATGCAGTTATACCGTGCTGAAACACCAGGCCCTGTTAAAGATACCAAGTTAACCCCACGTATCGCTGAAACAGCGAAAGCCTTGTGGTATATCTACGCCACACTAACCTCTGTCTGCGCTTTAGGCTATTGGATTGCTGGCATGAATTTGTTTGATGCCATTTGCCATAGCTTTTCAACCGTGGCTATCGGTGGTTTCTCGACTCATGATGCCAGCATAGGTTATTTCAATAGTGTGGCAATCGAGCTGATTTGTACCTTCTTTATGATAGTCTCTGCCTTTAACTTTGCTTTGCATTTTTATGCTTGGCGTCATAAAAGTGTATGGCATTATTTTAAAGACCCAGAAGCACGTTTCTTCCTTCTCATACTGTGCAGTACAATAATACTCTCTACTTTGGTTTTAGCCATGACGGCAACCTTTGATTGGGCCACATCGTTACGCTATGCCCTGTTTGAAAGTGTTTCCATTGCAACAACATCGGGTTTTGGCACATCAGACTTTTCAACCTGGCCACACTTCCTTCCTTTTCTTTTAATCGTAACCTCTTTTGTTGGTGGCTGTGCTAGTTCAACTGGTGGCGGAATGAAGGTCATTCGAATTCTATTGATCCTAAAACAAGGCATACGTGAAATCCAACGCTTAATCCATCCCAATGCGGTGATTCCTGTTAAGGTCGGTGGGAAAGCGGTACAGGAGCGAGTGGTATCTGCCGTATGGGGATTCTTTTCTGCTTACCTATTGGTTTACGTAATCTTAATGATAGGTCTAATGGCAACTGGTCTAGATCAGGTAACCGCTTGGTCAGCCGTTGCCGCCACTTTAAATAATTTGGGACCAGGCTTAGGTGACGTGGCCAGTAGCTTTACCAACATTGGTGACCCTGCGAAGTGGATGTTGTGTTTTTCTATGTTACTTGGCCGTCTGGAAGTGTTTACTTTATTGGTATTATTCACGCCAATGTTCTGGCAGAAATAGTAACTTAATGAAATAGACTAGGATGATTAAGAAATGACACCGGCAATTGATCAGCTAAAAAAACACAAAATAGCTTTTACATTGCACGAATACCAACACGATGCGCATTGTCATAGCTTTGGTGAAGAGGCAGCCAATAAACTTAATTTAGCACCAGAAACCGTCTTTAAGACCTTGTTAGTGACTGATGAAAAACAGTTTTTTGTGGCCATAGTACCGGTAACAGGCCAATTAAATTTGAAGCGTGCTGCTAGCGCCTTCGCCGTTAAAAAGCTGCGTATGGCGGAAGCCAAAGAGGCTGAACGCATCACGGGGTATTTAATTGGTGGCATCAGCCCGATCGGTCAAAAGAAATCCCTGGTTACCTGCATTGACGAATCAGCTCAAATCTATTCAAAAGTGTATGTAAGTGGCGGACAAAGAGGACTGGACATAGGGATTGCACCACAAGACCTTAGTCAATTATGTCGACAAACTCGCTTTGCAAACATAGCGCAAAGCAAATAATACACTTTCAAGAGAAAACTCATGTCACAAATCAAACCCATCATATTGCTTGATAGAGACGGGGTCATCAACCAAGACTCAGACGCCTATGTAAAATCTGTTGCGGAATGGCAGCCGATTCCTGGTAGCATCAAATCCATAGCGGCCCTATCAAAAGCAGGGTTTCAGATCTACGTAGTGACCAATCAATCTGGCATTGCTCGTGGTTATTATGACGAAGCCACATTGCACGCCATGCACGATAAAATGACAGCATTGGTTGCAGCAGAAGGTGGCAAGATTGAAGGCATTGAATATTGCCCTCATGGACCAGACGATGACTGTCGATGTCGTAAACCCAAAAGCGGTATGATTGAAAAGATAGAAACTCAATTAGGAGTTAACTTCAATCAAACTCCAGCCATCATGGTAGGGGATTCCCTGCGTGATTTAGAAGCAGGTCACGCCAGAGGCTGTCAACCGGTGTTAGTTTTAACTGGCAAAGGGCGTCAAACCCAATACAAAGACATTCCTTTCACATTTGAAATTTACACAGATTTAGCTGCTTTCAGCATTGCCTTACTGCACAAGTACAGTTAATTAAGTGTCACAAGAGATAGCAAGTGTGTAAACACTTACACACTTGCTATCTATCTTGTCATGGTGGATAAACGATACCAACTCAAAGCAATCATACTAATCAAAAACGCCAATAAATAGGGAAAGGCGTTAACACTGAACACTTCAATGATAGGTCCAGTCAAAGTTGGTGCAACCAAAGCCCCTAAACCACAACATACAAAAACGAAGGCAGTACGTTTGCCATTGAGAGACATGATGCTATTTGCGTATGAAAACACCATAGGAAAGAAAGCGGAGCAACCAAGACCTAACCATAATGCCACCAACACTAATGAAACGTCGGTAAGCATCATGACTAAGACCCCAGAAATCGCAATCAATAAATGCAAATTAACACCTTGTTGAGGCGTAATAAAACGCAATAAAGGCACTGAAATCAAACGGCCAATGGAGATACTAACGAAGAACCAAGTAACCAGAATAGCGGCTGTATTTTGCTCCACTCCAGACAAAACCGCATAGGTACTCATCCAACCAGCGATAGTAATTTCAAAGCCCACATAAAGAAATATCACGGTTACAAAGGCTAAAAATGTAGCCTTTTGTTTTGTTTCTGGTACGACTTCTTGTGCTCTGGCTTCAAATCTTGGGCTAGGTTGACGCCACAATAACACTGGCAGTAGCACAGCATATAAAGCCACTAACCAATAACCGGCACCATAATCTTGGCCTAACCATCCTGAGAAAACCAAAATCAAAGGCGCCAACATGGAACCCGCACTGTGACAAAGGTGCAACACAGTGACATACGAACCGACTTTTTCCTTATGCAACCAAATCATCATCATGTTGCCGCCCGCATTGGCCGATACTTCTGTCGCTCCTAGTAAAAAAAATAAGACGACCAACATACTTAAGCTGGTAGAGAAGGGCACCAGCACCAAAGCACCAATCATAATGACTAACATCAAAATGATGTAATGATGTCCTTGCCAACGTTCATACATACGACCCGCTAACATAGCACCAAGAATGTTGCCTATAGCACGAGCAGTAAAAACAACGGAAATTTCCGCCACCGTAGCATCAATCAAGTCGGCTAAATAGATCAAGCTCGGTCCTAATAAACCGGCCACGGCGCCAATGGCGATGAACATAGCGCAATACAAACTGGTACGAGTCAATTCCTGCATGGCAACACTTCCTATCTGTCGGGTGGTCGGAGCAACAACCCTGATGTGATTTTAACGCTTGGTAAGCTGGTGGATTTAATCATGCAAACTGATTAAATCCTAGTGAAGAAATAAAAGACGTTCTGTTTAATCACGAGAGATTGGCAATGAGGGTGTTTTAGATGATAATAGTTATTATTTATCTCCCACTTTACCAATATGACCAACCAAGATAAGTTAAATCGCATAGAAAAAGTCCTCGACTATATTCACAGTCATCTTGATGAAACCATTCATGTGGCCGATTTAGCTGAAAAAAGCTGCTGGTCACGCTGGCAATTTCAGCGCGTCTTTGGTGAAGCCACAGGTTTAACCGTTGCGCAATATACTCGCGAGCTTAGGCTTAGTCATGCCGCTGAGCTTTTAATATCTAGTCAACAGAGGCACTTAGACATTGCCATGCAATCTGGCTTTGATTCTGAAATCAGTTTTTCGCGTGCTTTTAAACAGATGTTTCATACCACACCAAGAAACTATCGACAGCGCGGTATACGTCAAGGTTTACGGACACCTTTGCAGTACCGACAAGCCAATCACAGACTTGAAGCGCCGAAAGCCTTCACTCAAATTCGCATCGAAAACCGTGAGGCTTTTCAGCTTAAAGCACAATCTGATTGGATCTATGGACCTTTTTCTAATCAACCCGACTATCAACAGAAAGTTCGAGACCTGTGGCGCAAAGTTGACCATGATTTCTGTGGCAGTCATACCGAAGCACAAGCCATAGGTGTCATAAACACTCAGTTCTGTAATGAGCATCCTGAACAAATGCATTATTGGGCAAGTTATACAGAACAAACCATGCTTCCAGAAACATACCCAATACTCACAATACCCGCGCAGGAGTATGCCGTTATACCGGTTCATGGCAAAGTACAGGCGATAGAAGAGGCCGTTCGTTGGTTTTTGTTTTATTGGTTACCAGATTCGGATTACAACGGCGTATCCGGTTTTGATTTGGAAATGTATCAGCCTAATTATGATCCTGCAGATCTAAATAGTTATATGGAATATTGGTTGCCTATTCGCCCCAGACAATAAGACGAAGATAAAAAGATCAAGATTGAGCAATCAAGTTGCACCAAATCGTTAAGTTTTCCTGAGACGGGATTAATAGAATGAGATTCATTCTCATAACCAACATTATTCTCGGAGCAACAATGAAATCGACTCAGTCATTTCGACCTACTTTAATTGCCTTGGCAATCGCTATTGCCACAAGTCACACCATTGCTGAAGAATCCATTGATACTAATGATCTAGATACCCTTGAAGTAAAAGGCCAAACCTATCGTAATACTGCTACCAAAACCCAATTGGATGCAGAAGAAACACCACAAGCCATTAGCATTATTGATGGTGAAACACTTGAAGAACGGGGCGTAGAAAGCCTAGCAGAAGCAGTGCGATACAGCTCTGGTGTCAATACTGAGCTGCGCGGCGGTTCCGTTACTCGTTTAGACTTATTTAACATTCGTGGTTTTGATAACGACACTGTTTTATTAGACGGTTTACCACTGCTGTACAATGAGTGGAATTTACAGCCACAAATCGATTCAGCAAACATTGCTCAAATTGAAATATTCAAAGGACCAACCTCAACCCTATATGGTGAAATGCCGCCTGGCGGAATGGTCAATATCATCAGTAAATCGCCTCAAGAAGAAGCAACAGATAGTCTAGAAATCACTTTGGGCAGTGATAATAAAAAACAGGTACAGTTTGATTCAACCGGAGCCATTAGTAACAAAGTAGACTATCATGTCATTGGTCTAGCACGTCAAAAAGACGGGCAATCTGCAACAGCGGAAGAGGAACGTATCCTTATTGCACCATCCTTGGATATTCAACTGAGCGATTCAACCTTCTTGAATCTGAATATGTATTATCAGAATGACCCTGAGATGGGGGTATATTCATCTCTTCCATCCAAAGGCACAGTGAAGAGTAATATAAACGGCAAACTCGACTCAGATGCTTATGCTGGAGATGAAGGCTGGGAAACATACGAAAGAGAAGTTTTATTATTAGGGTACAAGCTAGAACATGAGATAAATGATACTTGGAGCTTTCTACAGAATACTCGTTTTACCTTTGCCGATGCATATCAGCAAAATACTTATTCAAGCAGTTTAGACTCTGACGAAAGAACTTTAAACAGAAGAGCCTATTTAACAGACGAGAAATCTCAAGGCGTTAACCTTGATAACCAATTCTCCGCCATTTTTGATATAGGATCTTTAGAACATAATATTCTAATCGGCTTAGATTATTTAAAATTAGAGTCAGACATCAAATACGAAGATGCTGTTGCACCAAGTATCGATTTATACAATCCCGACTACAATCAAATTGTTGCATCTAACTTAGATTTTGCTGCATCTGGTTATTCCAGTGATTTTACTATCAATAAAGAACAAACAGGACTTTACCTTCAAGACCAAATAAGAATGGATCAATGGGTCTTCATTGTGGGTGGTAGATATGACAATTATAAATATTCAGAGACGGGCAAAAAATACAGTGCAGAAGCAACAACTGATGTTGATCAAAACCAGTTTAGTGGTCGAGTTGGCGCATTATATGAGTTAGACAATGGTTTCTCACCTTTTATTAACTTCGCGCAAAGTTTCGAACCCGTTTCTGGCTCCGATAGATTAGGTAATGCCTTTAAAACCTCCACCGCAGATCAAATCGAAACAGGATTAAAATTTCAAAATGCAGATACAATCGCTTCGATTACAGCTTTCAATATTGTCAAAAGCAATGTGCTTACTAGAGACCCAAACGGTGGTACCTACGACAAAATCCAAGTAGGTGAAGTTACCTCAAATGGCTTAGAAATTGAATTAACCAAAGCCATTACGGAAGAAGTTAGTACGAGAATTGCTTATACCTATCAAGATGTCGAAGTATCAAAGAGTAACGACGGTATTCAGGGCAACACACCCATCTGGACACCTGAGCAACAAATCAGTGCTTGGTTAGGGTACCAGCCAAAACAAGGTACTTTACTTGGGGCTTCTTTCGGCGCAGGCTTAAGATATGTGGGCCAAATGCAAATGGATGCAGCCAACTCTGATACAGTGCCTTCTTACACACTTGTCGATCTATCTATTGGCTATGATTTGGCACAATTATCAGCAGATTGGAAAGGGGCAAGTATGCAATTTAGCATATCGAATGCCTTTGATGAGACCTATTACACCTGTTATGACAGCAGTAACTGCTGGTTCGGAGCAGACCGTTCTTTTGAACTGACAGGACGTTATGAATTTTAATGAGGATACAAACTAGATGGAGTCTTATCTAGATGAGTTATTTCATACTGCTCGACATTTGATTCCCGTATTGGATGGTCAACGACCCAGCCAAACGCATCATTTAGAAACAGCCAAGACGGGATCAGATTCCCCCCAGTCTTGGCCTAACGTGACAGAACTCATCACTTCTCTCCATCACACTCTCAGTAAGGCGCATCCGGAAACGGGTGCGCCTTACTGGCGTATTCGCTGCTGGACTCTACTTTGCTGGCAACCTATATATTTAGCCTTAATCTGTGTCTATTACTTACGCGCCGTGCCTAGTAACATGGCCAATATCAAGCAGAAACAAGTGGGAGAGATGATTTGCGGATATCTACTGGCAGACGATCAATGGCTCGACAAAATTTCACATGAAGCTTTGATAGAACACCTAGGTCAAAATCTACATCTTTTATTCCAATCCTATCAGTCAGAATTGATAGTTCAGCAGGGCGGTCGCCCAATGCTCTATCAAGCCTTATTGGCTGACCAGCTAATTGAAACCATGTTGTATCTGCAAAGTTATAGGCAACAAGAAAATCAACAAGCTCACGGTGAATTTGATTTAAAAGCTGAATACCGACTCTGGGCAGATTTCTTAGCACTTCCCGTTAAATCTATACAGAGATTAAAAGACAATCAAACAAGCCAAACACCTGTGTTTATTCGTCAAACCTGTTGTTTACACTTTCGTAGAGCAGACGGTAATTTCTGTGCCTCTTGCCCTAAAACCAACAAGCCAAACAAGAAAAATAAGGTTTTATAGTCTATAAAACCAAGTGAATACTTACTTTTTAACAAATATTCCAACGATAGAAAGTCTATTATCAAAAAAAGAGTCATTAATTTTATACTTACTTTTATGTATGTACTTACCAAAAGTTTGTTAGTGATGTATGCTGCTTTTCATCAAGTTAAAACAAAGACTCAATAGGAGAAACATTATGATTTTAGTCACAGGTGCAACAGGCCAACTCGGTAACCTAATCGTTAACAACCTAATCAAACGTGGTACACCAGCCAACCAAATCGTAGCAGCGGTACGTTCACCAGAAAAAGCGCAAGCGCTTGCTGATCAAGGCGTGGTAGTTCGCAAAGCCGATTACTCTGATTCAGCGTCATTAAACGCAGCATTTGAAGGCGTTAAGCGAGTAGTTTTAGTCTCTTCCAGTGAAGTAGGCCAACGCCTACCTCAACACAAAAACGTGATTGATGCAGCCAAACAAGCTGGAGTTGAGTTACTTGCATATACCAGCGTGTTGGATGCTCAAAACTCACCTATAGCATTAGCTGCAGAACATGTACAAACCGAAAATGCTTTGGCAGATTCTGGTATACCTTATGCCTTGTTGCGCAATGCTTGGTACTCAGAAAACTACACAGCAGCCATTGGCATGGCATTGGAACACGGCGCGGTATTGGGCAGTGCAGGTGAAGGTAAATTCTCTACGGCTACTCGACTAGACTATGCTGAAGCGGCCGCAGTGGTTATCACATCAGAAAACCAAGCAGGCAAAGTCTATGAATTAGCAGGTGATCAAGCCTTCACGTTAGCAGAATACGCAGCTGCAATTTCTGAAGTAACTGGTAAAACAGTAGTTTACCAGGACCTTCCAGCAGCAGAATACGCTAAGGTTTTGATCGGTGCTGGTCTACCAGAAGCCTTTGCAGACATTCTTGCAGATTCTGACGTAGGCGCTTCGAAAGGTGCTCTATACAGCGAAAGTAAAGATCTAAGCACTTTGATTGGTCGTCCAACAACACCTATCGTAGACAGCATCAAAGCCGCTCTATAATGCTAGATAACCCTTTTAGCTCGTTTTAATAGAGTGAAACAACAAAAAGCCCAATCCGTATACTATGAATTGGGCTTTTTTTAGCTTCAGAAGAAACTAGATCAGGTCTTTAACTATTGACAGCATTTAGCTTCAATCTTGTTTATACATCAAGATTAGCAACGGTTAACGCATTATCTTGAATGAAGTTACGACGGGGCTCAACCTCATCCCCCATTAGGGTAGTGAACATTTGATCCGCAGCCACAGCATCATCAATGGTAACTCGCAACATACGACGGGCATCTGGGTCCATGGTAGTTTCCCATAGCTGGTCTGGGTTCATTTCACCTAGTCCTTTGTAGCGCTGAATTGTCATACCGCGAGATGCTTCTTTCATCAACCAAGCTTTCATGTCTTCAATCTTAGTCACAGGTTGGCGACGCTCGCCACGCTGAATGAAGGACTCTTCACTAAAGAGCTCTGCAATGGTTTGAGACATTTCCACCATGCGCTTGTATTCAGGAGAATTGAAGAAAGCCGCTTCAAAACGATAACGGTTAGACACACCATGTGACATGATATCTACCACAGGTAAGTACAAATTACGTTCTTCGTCTTTTTCCACGGCAAAGTCAAAGCGGAAACCAGTACGAGCATCAACGGGCATTTGTTGACGAATTTCTTCTACCCAAGCAGATACAGCAGACTCGTCTTTCAGATGATCTTGAGTCAAGTCTTTACAGTACAGAAGCTTGCTCATTACGTCTTTAGGATACACTCTTGCCAAGCGATCAATATCTTCTTCAATGAGAATATAATCACGCACCAATTTCGCCAGTGGCTCACCTTGAATGCCTGGCGCATCTTCGTTCACAAACATACGTGCACCATCCAAAGCCACTTCAATCAAATGCTGCTCTAAAGCATGCTCATCTTTGATGTATTGCTCTTGCTTACCGCGTTTGATCTTAAACAGTGGAGGTTGTGCGATGAACACATGACCACGTTCGATGATTTCTGGCATTTGACGGAAGAAAAAGGTCAACAGTAGGGTACGAATGTGAGAACCATCCACATCAGCATCCGTCATAATAACAATGCTGTGGTAACGCAATTTATCGGCATTAAATTCATCACGGCCTATACCACAACCCAAGGCAGTAATCAGAGTGCCCACTTCAGCAGAAGACAACATTTTATCAAAGCGTGCCTTTTCGACGTTCAAAATCTTACCTTTAAGTGGCAAGATAGCTTGTGTACGTCTATCACGGCCTTGTTTTGCCGAACCACCTGCAGAGTCACCCTCCACCAGGTAAATTTCAGAAAGAGCAGGGTCTTTCTCTTGGCAGTCAGCCAGTTTACCTGGCAAACCTGCGATATCAAGCGCACCTTTACGACGTGTCATATCTCGTGCGCGACGCGCTGCTTCACGGGCTCGAGCCGCATCAATCATTTTATTAACAATAATTTTGGCTTCATTTGGCTTCTCAAGCAGGTATTCAGCAAAACGTTTCGCCATTTCTTGTTCTACTGCAGTTTTCACCTCAGAGGAAACCAGCTTATCTTTGGTCTGCGAAGAGAACTTAGGATCAGGTACTTTCACCGACACAATGGCCGTCAAACCTTCACGAGAATCATCACCTGTGGTGGCTACTTTTTGTTTCTTTGCTAAGCCTTCCGACTCAATAAAGTTATTCAAAGTTCGGGTAAGAGCACCACGGAAGCCTGCTAAGTGAGTTCCGCCATCACGCTGCGGAATGTTGTTGGTGTAGCAATAAATGTTTTCCTGGAAACCTTCGTTCCATTGCAATGCCACTTCTACCGCAATACCGTCTTCCAAGTCATCCCGCTGACAAATGAAGTGAAAAATATCATTGATCGGTGTTTTATTGGTATTCAAGTGTTCCACGAAAGAACGTAAGCCGCCTTCGTAGTTAAAAAACTCTTCCTTACCAGTACGCTCATCTTTCAGATGAATTGCCACTCCGGAGTTCAAGAAAGACAATTCACGAAGACGTTTCGCTAAAATATCGTAAACAAAAACAATATTGCTGAAGGTTTCAGCAGAAGGTTTGAAGTGCACTGTGGTGCCGGCACCATCAGTATCGCCTATGATAGCAAGTGGCGCTTGCGGTACACCATGAACATAGTTTTGTTCATAGATTTTGCCTTCTTTTCGAATTGTTAAGGTTAAGTTTTCAGACAAAGCATTAACTACAGAAACCCCTACACCGTGAAGGCCACCAGAGACTTTATAAGAATTGTCGTCAAATTTACCACCAGCGTGCAGTACCGTCATGATAACTTCAGCCGCCGAGACACCTTCTTCTTCGTGCATGTCGACAGGAATACCACGACCATTATCCGAGACAGAGATAGATTCGTCTGGGTGGATCAACACAGTAATGGTGTCACAATGGCCGGCTAAGGCTTCATCAATGGAATTATCCACCACTTCGAACACCATATGGTGCAAACCTGTGCCATCATCCGTGTCACCAATATACATACCGGGACGTTTACGAACGGCATCAAGCCCTTTGAGCACCTTGATACTGGACGAATCATAATTATTTTCACTCATTTAACTCTCCTGCAAACCTTTGCTCAATGACGATAATTCGCCTTGTTGCATTACAAATTGGCGAACATCTGTGCTGTCGGCCCAAGTAAAATCCGTTGTGTCAGGCTCAACACTGGTAATAAAAATTTGGCTGTTCAAGGACTCCAGCAACTGACACAACTTTTGTCTATGCTGAGCATCCAATTCCGCTGGTAAGTCGTCCACTAAAAATACCAATGGACGTCCCATATCTATCAGCAATTGCCCTTGGGCAATTTTCAAGGCGGATACCACCAACTTTTGTTGACCACGGGACAGGGTGTCCAATGCATCTCCTGTGGTAGTTTTCACTCGTAAATCGGCGCGCTGCGGACCGCTGTGGGTATAACCCAGCTCTATATCTCGTTCGCGACCGGCCTCTATGGCCATTTGCAATGATTTCTGTGCATCCCAACCTTGATAAAATGACAGCTCCACCTTCAATGCTTGCGTTAGCAAGGACAACACTTGATGAAAAAGTGGCGTAAGCTTATCCACGTACGCTTTTCTCGACAAATTGACCTGCTCACCCAATCGAATCAATTCCTGATCAAAAGCGGATAACAAACTGGCGGTAATTTTACCACGTCTGAGCAAGGTATTCCGCTGTTTTAATGCTTTTTGCCAACCTCTCCATGCAGAAATAAACTCCAAATCAAAATGAAACACGCCCCAATCAATAAATTGCCGACGAATACTTGGAGAACCCTCTAATAATCGGAAGGCATCTGGATTAATCAATTGCACAGGTAAACGTTCCGCCAGTTCCAACACAGACTGCGCACGCTGTCCTTGAATACGTACATCAATTTGACCATCACGATGACGTTGCAGCCCCACACGAGCAGTACGACCGTCTGCCTGCGCTAACTGAGCAAAGATCAAACAAGCTTCATTATCATATTGAATATAAGTTTTGTGTTTATGACTGCGAAACGAGCGACCAAACGACAATAAATAAATGGCTTCCAGCACAGAAGTCTTACCACTGCCATTAGCACCGACAATCAGATTAACTTGAGGCGAAGGTTCAAAGCGCACACTGGACAAGTTGCGAACATGAGAAATGTCCAAACGCTCAAGTGGCATAGTCTTTGAACCTAAATCTGGGTAGGAAAAGCCCACTTATCATATTAAGCGGGCAAGCAATTCTTCTTAAAGACGCATCGGCATCACAACATATTGCGCTGCGTGACTTTGTGCTTCTTCAATTAAGGCACTGGAATTAGAATCGTTCAAAGACAAACGTACTTCTTGAGAATCCACAACACCTAATACATCCAACAAGTAACCTACATTGAAGCCCACTTCCATGTTGTCACCCTGATATTGCACCAACACAGACTCTTCCGCTTCCTCTTGTTCTGGATTGTTAGCGAACACTTGCAACATACCATTGGATAAAATTAAACGTACACCGCGATATTTTTCATTGGACAATATCGAAGCGCGCAGAAATACTTGTCGCAATTCCAAACGATCGGCAACAACAATTTTTTCGTTATTACGTGGAATCACACGATGATAATCGGGGAATTTACCGTCTACTAACTTAGAAGTGAACACGTAATCCGCCACTTTGGCACGAATATGATTGGCTCCAATAATGAGTTCAACTGCTTCATCAGTGTCACTCAGTAAACGATTTAGCTCTAACACACCTTTACGTGGCACAATGACTTGCGTTAGATCACCACTCACTTGAGCGTCTTCCACAGCCGTTGCCAAACGGTGGCCGTCCGTCGCTACAACACGTAATTGACCATCAGCCACTTCCAACAACATGCCATTCAAGTAATAGCGAACATCTTGGTTAGCCATTGCAAAACCTGTACGATCAATCAAACGACGTACGTTATTTTGGGCTATGGATACCGTCAGGTCACCTTGCATATCTTGAATATTCGGGAATTCATCCGCTGGCAAGGTTGAAAGACTAAAGCGCGAACGACCAGAACGAATCACAGCTTTTTGCTCGTCTAATGTAAACTCAATAACAGCACTGTCAGGCAGACTTTTACAAATGTCCATCAACTTACGAGCAGGCACAGTAATGCGGCCTTCTTCGCATTCATCCAGTGGCACATGACCCACCAGCTCTACTTCCAAGTCAGACCCAGTTAAGGTCAACACTTGGTCTTTCACTTCCACTAACACATTGGCCAGTACTGGCATGGTTTGTTTGCGTTCGACAACGCCTGCCACTAGTTGAAGTGGTTTAAGAAGGGTCTCGCGGACGACTGAAAATTTCATTATTTTCCTCGTAAACTCATAGTCTTAGACCATCAGGTGGTCAAAATTCGCATCAATTGTTTGTAATCTTCACGGATTTCCGAATCCGTGTCTTGTAGTTCTTTTATTTTGCGGATCGCATGCAACGCCGTGGTATGATCGCGACCGCCAAAGGCATCGCCAATCTCCGGCAAGCTATGATTGGTCAATTCTTTCGCTAAAGACATGGCGACTTGACGTGGACGAGCCACAGATCGACTGCGGCGTTTCGATAATAAATCACTGATTTTGATTTTATAATATTCCGCCACGATGCGCTGAATATTATCAATGTTTACCAGCTTGTCTTGCAAGGCCAAAAGGTCTTTTAATGACTCACGAACAAAATCAGGCGTGATAGCACGACCAGTAAAATGCGAGTTGGCAATCACGCGCTTTAAAGCCCCTTCTAATTCACGTACATTGGAGCGTATCTTTTGCGCAATGAAAAAAGCCGAATCATAAGACAACTTAATACCGCTTTCATCCGCTTTGCGCATTAAAATGGCCACTCGAGTTTCTAATTCAGGTGGTTCAATGGCAACCGTTAAACCCCAACCAAAACGAGATTTTAATCTGTCTTCCAGACCTTGAATTTCTTTAGGATAGCGATCACAAGTCAATATCATTTGCTGACCGCCTTCTAGTAAGGCATTAAAGGTATGGAAAAATTCTTCTTGAGTGCGGTCTTTTCCGGCGAAAAACTGAATATCATCAATCAATAGGGCATCTACGGAACGATAATAACGTTTAAAATCATTGATGGCATTGAGCTGAAGTGCTTTAACCATGTCTGCCACAAAGCGCTCAGAATGCAAATACACCACTTTGGCATTCGGATTATGACGCATCAACTCAGTCCCCACCGCTTGCATTAAGTGGGTTTTACCCAAGCCCACACCACCATAAATAAAGAGTGGGTTATAGGCACCACCAGGGTTCTCAGCGACCTGAAGAGCAGCGGCATGGGCCAACTGATTAGATTTACCTTCAACAAAGTTGTCAAAGGTAAAGGAATTATTCAAATTTGCGCCGTGGTTGATACCGCCTTCTACCTGCACTTTGCGTTTCGGTGCTGTTAATGGCAATTGGCCTTGTTCGTATGGTTCCGGATCGCCTTTCAGTCCTTCAGAAGAAAGGGTTAACGGGGCTTCAAATTCCAAATCAGCATGGGATGTTTCTTCTTCATCCATCAAACCAAAACCAGGACGATAACCCGATTCAGATACCGTTTCGGTATTCAAAGGACTGACAGGTGGCGCATGATTAATAGGCGGAGGTGGCGGCGCCGAAGTCGTTGCAGTAAACCCCTGAGACTTAACCACCAAAGTTAATGCGGGAACAGGATCACTGCCAGCAAATTCCGACAATAACTCTTTAATGCGAGTTTGATATTTGTTACTCACCCAATCCAACACAAAACGATTTGGTGCACTTAGGCACAATTCACCGCTTGCCAGCATTTCGGCTTCAAGTGGACGAATCCATGTATTGAACTGAGATGTGGAAAACTCACTCTGCAAACGTTGCAAACACAGATTCCAATGTTCCAAAGACACTGTAAACGTTCTCCCTGGTCGAGTGACAGATAAGAAGCGGATTTTACCTTGGATAAATTGAGTTATCCACACATTATGTAAAAAAAAACTAAGGCAAACCCTTCGTCAAATTTGTTAATAACAAAGATAGTTATACACAACGGTAGATAAAAAAACTATTCTGTGCATAAAACCCCAACTTACTAACAGGGTTTCGTTAACTCTTATGTGCTTTTCCACGGAAAAATGCAATTTTAAATAATTGTTTTTAAAGAAATAATTCTCTATCAAAAGAAAAATGTGAATAACTACTTAATTTTTAGAAAATGTTATCCACTAAGCTTGTATTTTCCTGTGAATAACAAATGGAGAGCTCATGTGGTTAATTTTTTATCAATAAAAACCGATCAAGGCATTGAAATTGCTAAGGAAAGGCTCTAAAATTCGCGCCCTGATTTGACAATCAAATGTCGAGGCTTGGCGAACGCTAACCCTCAAAACTGAAACACTGCTTCAGTGAGAGAAATTAAAATGAAAAGAACGTTTCAACCTAGCGTACTAAAACGTAAACGTAACCACGGTTTCCGTGCTCGCATGGCAACTAAAGGCGGACGTCAAGTAATCGCTCGTCGTCGTGCTCGTGGTCGTAAGGCTCTAAGCGCCTAATACCGCTGATGACCGATTATTGTTTTCCCCGGCAAGTCAGACTTCTGAGTGCCGGGGATTATCAATCCGTATTTAACGACACATCTGCTAAAGCCTTTGCAGGCGAATTTCTTTTATTAGCTCACAAACGAAACGACAACCAAGCTAGGTTAGGTTTAATTGTGTCTAAAAAAACCGATAAAACCGCAGTGGGTCGAAATCGAATTAAACGCTTGGTAAGGGAATCCTTTCGTCACCACAAACCCCCTCTAGCCGGTTTAGACATTGTCTTTCTTGCTCGCAATGGCATTAAAGAGTTAGACAACCAAATCTTAACCGAGCGTCTGGAAAAAGCTTGGCAACAACTGGCTAAAAAGGCAAAAAATCCGGGCAAAATAAAAAAACGCACCCATTCTCAACAGAAATAGGCTGAAAAAAATGCCAAAGGCTGGTTTAATAGCGCGTGATTTTTCTAAAGGTTCACCGAACCTATTTGTCTAACCAAACAAATTAGTTGAATACCATGGATTTCAGACGTTACTTTTTATGGGGCGCGCTTTTTATCAGTAGTTACATGCTGTTCTTAAAGTGGAACCAAGATTACGGTCAACAACCGACACAAAGTGTGGCTCAAAATTCCCAGTCTCAAACCGAGACAACTACTCAAATTAATGACTATTTGCCGTTGGCGACACAAGAAAGTGCCAATGCCAACAGTGAAATTCCTCAAAATGTCAGCCAAATCGCCCCAGGAAAGTTAATTGAAGTCACCACGGATACACTGCGTGTTGCCATCAATCCTGTTGGCGGCGATCTAGTTGAAGCTGCTTTATTGCAATACAACAAAGAATTGGGACAACCCGATCCTTATGTGATTCTTCAAGACGACGCAGAACGCACTTACATCACACAAAGTGGTTTGATCGGCACTAACGGCCCTGATGCTTCAGATGAAGGTCGTCCCGTCTATCAAACAGAGCAAACCTCTTATCAATTAAAAAAAGGGGATAATAGTCTAGACGTAAACCTGTATTACACAGACGCAGACGGTGTGAAATACACCAAAACCTTCCGTTTTACCAAAGGTACTTACCGTATTCGCCAGTTGATTACCGTGGATAACACATCAGCGAACACATGGCGTGGTAATTTGTTTGCTCAGATCATGCGTGATAACTCACCTGATCCAAGTAAAAGCAGCAGTATGGGCCTTCAACCTTATCTAGGTGGCGCCATTTCTGATGAAGAAACCAAATATAGCAAAATTTCTTTTGATGAGTTCCCAACTAAAAAAGAAATTGATGAAAATGAAAAAAATCCAATAAAAATTTCAACCAATAAAGGTTGGGTGGCTGTACTACAGCACTATTTTGTTTCTGCTTGGGTACCTGAACAAGGTCAAGAGGTAACATTACAGGCTCGTAAAAACGAGAGATACAACTTCATAGGTTTCGCTGCTGACCCAGTAGAAATTGCGGCAGGTAAACAAGGTACCATGAGTGCCACTTTCTATGTGGGACCCAAACTACAGGATCAGCTAGAAGCAACTGCAGAAAACCTAGATCTAACCGTAGATTACGGCATGTTATGGTGGCTTGCTAAGCCATTGTTCTGGTTGCTGACCATGATTCAATCTTTCGTAGTGAATTGGGGGGTCGCTATCATCTTGGTTGTAGTGGTGGTAAAAGCCATCTTCTTCAAGTTATCAGCAGCAAGCTATCGTTCCATGGCGAAAATGCGTAAGTTCGGCCCAGAAATCGCTAAGTTAAAAGACAAGTATGGCGACGATCGCCAGAAAATGTCACAAGCCATGATGGAGCTGTATAAGAAAGAGAAAATCAACCCATTGGGTGGTTGTTTGCCTATTCTGGTACAGATGCCGGTTTTCTTAGCCTTGTACTGGGTGTTAATGGAATCCGTTGAATTACGTCAAGCGCCTTTCATCTTGTGGATTAACGACTTGTCAGTAATGGACCCTTATTTCATCCTGCCAATCTTGATGGGTATCAGTATGTTTGTACAACAAGCTTTGAACCCAACACCTCCAGATCCAATGCAAGCGCGTATTATGAAGATAATGCCAGTAGCATTCTCTATCTTCTTCCTATGGTTCCCTGCAGGTCTGGTGCTTTACTGGGTAACCAACAATACCTTGTCGATTCTTCAACAGTATGTGATTACTAAACGTATTGAGAAAGAAAGCTAGGATAAAAAAACAGCTTGATCCATATAAAAGGCTTCCTTCTCGGAAGCCTTTTTACGTTTACCTTGCTATATTTCGTTTGCAAACACATTCAGCCCATTTAAATAAACTCAGAGCTTAACTATGACGGATTTTCAATACGCCACCGACCAAGACACGATTGCCGCTCAAGCTACCGCGCCTGGACGAGGAGGCGTAGGCATTATTCGTTTATCAGGTCCATACAGTCTCGCTATCGCCAAACGTATTATTGGCTTTGAACCTAAACCACGCTATGCCCATTATGGGCCTTTTAAGCAAGCAGATGGTGAACAGTTGGACATGGGGTTGGCGATATATTTTCCTGGCCCCAACTCTTTTACTGGTGAAGACGTATTTGAATTACAAGGCCATGGTGGTCCTGTCATCATGGATATGTTGCTCAGTTACTGTTTGAGCCTAGGGGCACGTTTGGCACGGCCAGGTGAATTCTCTGAACGCGCCTTCATGAATGATAAAATGGACTTAACTCAAGCAGAAGCCATTGCCGATCTGATCGACAGTACCTCAGAACAAGCCGCAAAATGCGCTCTACGTTCGTTACAAGGGGCGTTCTCTAAGCGCGTTGATGAGTTAGTTGAAGCCCTCATCCATTTACGAATTTACGTAGAAGCCGCCATCGACTTTCCAGAAGAAGAAATCGACTTTATTGGCGATGGCAAGGTCGCCAGTCAATTGGCAGACATCCAACACAAATTGCAATCGGTACTCAAAGAAGCCAATCAAGGTGCCTTACTCCGAGAGGGCATGAATGTGGTCATAGCTGGGCGTCCCAATGCCGGTAAATCCAGTTTATTAAATGCGCTATCTGGTAAAGAATCTGCCATTGTCACCAACATTGAAGGCACCACAAGGGACGTTTTGCGAGAGCAGATACATCTAGATGGTATGCCATTACATATAATAGATACTGCAGGTTTACGTGATAGCCCTGACGAAGTGGAGCGTATAGGTATTCAACGAGCGTGGGATGAAATTCACAAAGCGGACCGCATTCTTATGATGGTCGACAGCCAATCGGTTGATTCAAAAGATCCACATCAAATTTGGCCAGAATTCATGGCGCAATTAGGGCACAGCAAACACCTAACCTTAATACGTAATAAAGTGGATTTAACTCAAGGCCACATTGGTATTGAAGAACATCAGGGCATTCCCGTCATCTCACTATCGGCTAAAACGGGTGAAGGGGTAACGACCTTAACCGAACATTTAAAGAAAGTGATGGGCTTTGATAGCACCACAGAAGGGGGCTTCATTGCACGTCGTCGTCATATTGAAGCCCTCAATAAAGCCAATCGCTTTTTAGCAGCAGGTCATGAACAATTGCATGGCTATGGGGCAGGTGAGCTGTTAGCAGAAGATTTGAAAGAAGCCCAACAAGCTTTAAGTGAGATCACTGGCGCCTTTACCAGTGATGACTTACTCGGGCGCATCTTTGGTTCTTTCTGTATTGGTAAGTAAATGGCCTTCATTGCGCGTTCAATTGTTGGGCTAACGCCATACTTGCCGCAATGTTTCTTGCGGTAAAAGTCAGGTTTTGCTCTGCTTCGGACAACACCTGATCCAATTCAGCCAATCCCGGAATAATAGGGAAAATAGCTTTCATGCCTTGTTCCAAAATGGCTTGCGCGCCATCACCAAAACAACCCGCAATCGCAATACAAGGTACTTTAGCCAGGTTGGCTTGTGTGAGCACCCCCATCGGCGTTTTACCAAACACAGTTTGTCCATCTATTCTGCCTTCTCCTGTGATTACCAAATCCGCCCCTTGAAGCTGTTGAGCAAAATTTACCGCTTGCATAACAATGGCAATGCCAGGCTTTAATTCGGCATTTAACAGACTTTTCATGGCAAAGCCCATGCCTCCCGCTGCACCGACACCGGGAACATCTCGCTGATCCAAAAAGCCCGATTTAGTCATCACATCTGCAAAATGACCAAGTGCTGCATCCAATTTATTAATCATGTCCTGGGTAGCACCTTTTTGTGGACCAAAAATCGCCGATGCACCATTTTCACCACACAAGGGATTGGTTACATCACATGCGACTTCTATCTGACAATGTGCCAATTTAGGGTGACATTGACTAAGATCCACCGTTTCAAGATCCATTAATGCCAAACCACCAGCACCAAGAGGGTGACCAGAAACATCTAAAAGCCGAATTCCTAAAGCTTGCGCCATACCTAATCCGGCATCATTTGTCGCACTTCCTCCTAAGCCCAGGATAATATGCTCAATGCCACGATCTAAAACGTCTTTAATTAATTCGCCGGTTCCATAACTGGTTGTAACATAGGGATCACGTTGCGCACGGGGCACCAAATGCAAACCTGACGCAGAGGCCATTTCAATGACAGCTACAGCCTTTTCAGCCCTATCCGAACCGCCTAAAATACCATAATGAGCAAGCACTTTATCACCCAAAGGCCCAGTGACTTCCACTTCAACAATTTCTCCTTGGGTGGCATCCACCATAGATTGCACGGTTCCTTCACCACCATCGGCCATAGGCAATTTCAGGTATTCCGCCGAAGAGAATACCTGTTGAAAGCCTTTTTCTATGGCCTGAGCCACTTGCATGGCGGTTAAACTTTCTTTGAAAGAATCCGGTGCAATGATGATTTTCATGAGACTCCCATTTTATTAATAACTAATTGGACGAATCTTTCGCGAGTTTCACCAACACGCGACCACGTACCTTGCCTTCAAGCAATTTATAGGCCGTTTCTTCTGCCTCTGAAAGGGAAATTTCAACCGCAATACTTTGATAATCTTCAGCTTGCAAAATATCATACAAGGCTTGCCAAGCTTCTATTCTATCGGCTAAAGGGCGCATTACACTGTCGATACCGATCAAACTAACACCGCGTAAAATAAAAGGCGCCACGGAAGCAGGAAAATCCATACCTTGTGCCAAACCACAAGCGGTCACCACACCACCGTATTGAGTAGTAGCACAAGCATTTGCCAAAGTATGGCTACCAACACAATCAATCACACCTGCCCAACGCTCTTTTTGTAAAGGTTTACCTGCTTGTGACAGACTCTCACGATCAATAATATCAGTGGCTCCTAATGATATAAGATAATCCTTCTCACTCATTCTGCCTGTTGAAGCAACCACTTGATATCCCAAACGGCTAAGAATACGAATGGCATAACTACCGACACCACCATTAGCACCAGTTACAAGGATTTCACCCGCTTCTGGTGTAACACCTTGTTTTTGTAAGGCCATAACCGACAACATAGCGGTATAACCCGCGGTGCCTATCATCATGGCTTGTTGAGCTGTCATGCCCTGAGGCAAAGGAATCAACCAATCACTCTTTAAACGTGCTCTTTCAGCAAGACCGCCCCAATGTTTTTCACCGACACCAAAACCATTTAATAACACTTGATCGCCAGTACTAAAACGTTCAGAAGCACTGTCGATGACTTGCCCAACTAAATCTATTCCAGGGATCATAGGATATGAACGCACTATGCGTCCTTTACCTGTTATAGCTAAGGCATCTTTGTAATTAAGAGTGCTGTAATCAACAGCAATTAATACATCCCCTTCAGGTAATTGATCTTCGCTAATGTTACCCAATTCACATACTTGTTGATTGGCGTCATCTTGATGAATAATTAGTGCTTGAAACATATCTCCTCCCATTAGACCGACCGTCTAGTAAATTATTCAAAAAAACCAGATAGATTATCTGGTTGTCTTAATAAGAATTTAATCCCGTAAGCTGTTAATGAAAAAATCCATAAAACTCTCTAAAGGCTGACTTGAAACCAATAACCTTGCGCGATGCACAGCACCTTCCCAACCTAGCCAAAAAATTTGCGCAAGAGATTGAGCCTCTTGCTGTAGCTGCCATTCACCACGAGACTGTCCAGTTAATAAGCAATTGGCCAATCTATCTTGCCAACTTTGATAGCAGGCTTGAATCTTTAGATTAAACGCCGCTGACAGTTGCGTGGATTCCTGTTCTAAATTGCCTACCAAACAACCCCGTTGATAATTGTATTTTGCCATTCCTTGACTGGCATCTTGGGCAAAGGCTCTAAGACGATCAACACAAGATAAAGACTCATTCAGTAAAAAATGATCAAGTTTATTTTCAAAATACTCTTGATAACTGTCTAACACATGCAAGCCAAAAGCTTCTTTGCTGGCAAAGTAGTGATAAAAAGAACCTTTAGGTACACCTACTATTTTCAGAATGGGCTCAATACCACTATTGATAAAGCCTTTTTCAGTTAATAAAGCAACCCCAGCGTGGAGTAATGCCTGTCTGGTTTGTTCTCCTTGCGAGGAGGTTTTCTTTGGTCGACCTCGTGATGAGGTTTTGCTTAACTCAGGCATAGTGGCACCTAACAGTAAATCTGCTGCTTAAATTAGACCACTCGTCTAGAAAAATCAAATATCACGAACAGGATGAAAAATAAAAATCTAATACTGTATTTATCAACAGTAAAATGGATAAATTGAAAAAAATTATCTTTTTTTCAATAGGTTAACTGTGGATTAAAAATCTATACAGAATCCATATATTCTTTCAAAACAATAAAAAAATCCTTTAAAAACAATAAACTAATAATATAAAAAACTTAAAACCGTATTGTTGATAACTTTGGTGATAGCTTGAAAAGAAGTTTTGCACAGTTTTTAATAAAAAAGGAAGTGAATTCAGTCTCTGTATAACTCACTAAGTTATACACAAGAAGAGATTATCCACATAACAAGAAATAAGGGCTATTTTCAACAAGATTTTATAAGCGTAACATTATGATATTTATGTAAATTTATGATTTTTCCCCAGAAAATATGGTGACATATAGACATAACATACATAAAAAACACTATATATTTATCTTTTTATTTATATATTGATGACCGGTTAAAATGCTTTCGTCTCTCTTTCTTTTTCAAAATTTGCCTTTATACTAGGCGCCCTTATCAGAAATTGATCGTTTTTTATTCACTTAGTTTTTTTGAGGTTGCTGTGGATTTCCCAAGTCGCTTTGATGTGATTGTCGTGGGTGGTGGACATGCTGGAACGGAAGCTGCTTTGGCAGCAGCACGTATGGGCGTGAAAACACTTCTGCTTTCACACAATATTGAAACATTAGGACAAATGTCCTGTAACCCGGCCATTGGTGGTATTGGGAAATCTCATCTGGTGAAAGAAATTGACGCTTTAGATGGTGCCATGGCATTGGCAACTGATCAGGCAGGTATTCAATTTCGTACCTTGAATTCACGTAAAGGTCCTGCGGTACGAGCAACCCGTGCTCAAGCTGATCGTATTTTGTATAAAGCGGCAATTCGTCATCAGCTAGAGAACCAAGAAAATCTTTGGTTATTCCAACAATCGGTTGAAGATCTGATTGTTGAAGACGGAGCAGCACGTGGGGTCATCACCCAAACTGGTATACGCTTTAACAGCAAAACAGTGGTGTTAACTGCCGGGACTTTTTTAGGAGGGGTAATACACGTTGGTTTACAACATCATGCGGGTGGTCGCGCAGGTGATCCTCCGTCCATTGGTTTGGCAGAAAAATTGCGTGCTTTGCCTTTTAGAGTGGATCGTTTAAAAACCGGTACACCACCTAGAATCGATGCTCGTTCAGTGGATTTTTCACAAATGCAGGTGCAACCTGGTGATGACATTACTCCTGTGATGTCTTACATGGGGAACCGTCAGATGCACCCTCGTCAAATTGAGTGTTTTATTACTCATACCAATGAAAATACTCACGATATTATCCGCAGAGGTATGGACAGATCACCAATGTACACTGGGGTAATTGAGGGCGTTGGGCCAAGATATTGTCCTTCGATTGAAGACAAAATTGTGCGCTTTGCGGATAAAAATTCCCATCAAATCTTTATTGAACCGGAAGGTTTGACGACGCACGAATTATATCCAAATGGCATCTCGACCTCATTGCCATTTGATGTACAGATTGATTTAGTTCGTTCTATGAAAGGAATGGAAAATGCCCACATTACCCGTCCAGGTTATGCCATTGAATACGATTACTTTAATCCACAAGACCTGAAGTATTCGTTAGAAACCAAACACATGTCAGGTTTGTTCTTTGCTGGGCAAATCAATGGGACCACAGGCTATGAAGAAGCGGGCGCACAGGGTTTATTGGCGGGCGCTAATGCTGCATTGATGTCGCAAGACAAAGACGCTTGGACACCTCGTCGTGATGAAGGGTATTTGGGGGTATTGGTTGACGATCTTATTACCATGGGTACCAAAGAACCTTATCGTATGTTTACCAGTCGCGCGGAATACCGTTTGATCTTACGTGAAGACAACGCCGATATGCGTTTAACAGAAAAAGGACGTGAAATTGGTTTGGTCTCTGATGCCCGCTGGGCGGCTTTTTGTCAAAAACGTGAAGCCATTGAAGAAGAAACTCAACGTCTGAAATCTAATTGGATTGTACCAAATTCACCTGCGGCAGAGCTGATTAATCCAAAATTGGAAGCGCCAATTACTCATGAATACAGTTTGTTGGATTTATTGAAACGTCCGGGTGTTGTCTACGATGACATTGCCAATTTAAAAAGTGCGCCAGAGCAAGCTGTGGATGAGCAAGTCGCTGAACAGGTACAGATTTCAGTGAAATACGCTGGCTACATTGCCCGTCAGGCGGACGATATCGAGCGTTTGCGTCGTCAGGAAAATACGCCATTGCCAGTGGATTTGGATTATCAGCAAATGGAAGGCTTATCCAACGAAATAAAACAAAAATTGCAAGCAGCACGTCCAGCCACTTTAGCCGCTGCTTCACGTATTCAAGGGGTGACGCCCGCAGCTGTGTCGTTATTGTTAATTCATCTGAAAAAGCGTGCCATTGCTAAAAAAAGTGCCTAAAATCAGCAATCGAATTTAGCCAATGTATACGGATCGATTGTGACGCACTTTGATACCATCCAACAAGGCGCCCTACAAATGGGCGCTACTCTATCCAATGACACTATTGAACGTCTAGTTCGTTATATAGCCATGTTGGAAAAATGGAATAAAGCTTATAATTTGACGGCCATACGAGATGTGGAGCAAATGATTTCATTGCATTTGCTCGACAGTTTGGCGACCTTACCTTACATTACTGGTGAAAAAATCATCGATGTGGGTACTGGGCCAGGTTTACCTGGTATGGTGCTTGCTATATGTTATCCTGACAAAGAGTTTACTTTGTTGGACAGTAATGGCAAAAAAACCCGTTTTTTGACTCAAGTGAAAATGGAATTGGGCATGGCAAATGTTATGGTAGCTAATGAGCGAGTTGAAAAACATCCGCAACAAGGCGAATACCATCATGTTATTTCCAGAGCTTTTGCTTCTTTGCAAGATATGATCAATTGGACTTTGCCACTTCCTAAACAATCGGGTAACTTTTTAGCTATGAAGGGTGTATACCCTCATGAGGAAATAGCGGCACTGCCGAAAGAGGTTGAAGTACTTTCGATAGATCCTCTTTCCGTGCCAAGTGTTCAGGCGGAACGTCATATGGTAGTAATGACGCGTAAAGGATAAAGCATGGCTAGAATTATCGCAGTGACAAATCAAAAAGGTGGCGTAGGTAAAACCACGACTTGCGTTAACTTAGCAGCGTCTTTGACGGCTATGAAGCGTCGAGTGTTATTAATTGATTTGGATCCACAAGGAAACGCGACCACTGGCAGTGGCCTTAGTAAAGAAGAATTGGAAACCAGTGTCTACGATGTGCTAGTGGGGTCTCATGGCGTTAAAGAAGTCATGAAAAAAAGTTCTCCAGGTGATTATTGGGTATTGCCAGCTAATGGCGATTTAACTGGTGCAGAAGTGGCGTTGCTGGATCTTCCGAGCAAAGAAACGCGTTTAAGAGCTGGCTTATATGAGGTAGATAATGATTTTGATTTCATTCTACTCGATTGTCCACCTGCGTTGAACATGCTAACGGTCAATGCTCTTGCCGCGTCGCAAGGAGTGTTGATTCCTGTGCAATGTGAATATTACGCACTAGAGGGTCTTAGTGCGCTCCTTCAAACCATTGAACGTATCACACAAGCATTAAACCCATCTTTGGAGGTCGAAGGCATAGTGCGAACCATGTATGATCCTCGTCCGAGTTTGACTCATGATGTGTCTGTGCAACTGCACAAATATTTTGGCAACAAGGTTTATGACACTGTAATTCCAAGAAATATTCGTTTGGCGGAATCTCCTAGCTATGGTTTGCCGGTGTTGCATTATGAGAAACAATCTCGTGGTGCTATCGCCTATCTAGCATTGGCGGGCGAATTTATTCGTAAACGTGCAGCATAACAGCAGTTTAATGGCATTAAGGTTAATAGAATGACGACGAAAAAAAGAGGCCTAGGTCGAGGTTTAGATGCATTATTGGCACCACAGACAAGCGTGACCAAGGATGTTGATGGCGATACGGCGGAAGATCAGGTAAAAGGGCTCACCTATTTACCCGTAGAATGGTTATCTAAAGGTAAATTTCAACCTCGTCGTGATATGAATACTTCACAATTGGAAGATCTTGCTGCTTCGATTCGTACCCAAGGCATTATGCAGCCGATTGTGGTACGTCCTATCAGTGGACCTAATCAGTATGAAATCATTGCTGGTGAACGTCGTTGGCGCGCTGCTAAGTTAGCTGGCTTAGAGCAGGTACCTGTTATTGTCCGTCATGTGGAAGATGCGGATGCTGTGGTATTGGCTTTGATTGAAAACATTCAACGTGAAGATCTTAATCCAGTAGAAGAAGCTTTGGCATTGCAGCGCTTAGTAGAAGATTTTAATTTAACTCAACAAGAAGTAGCGGACACGGTAGGAAAATCCCGTTCTGCAGTTGCCAATTTGTTGCGTTTATTGGGATTGACGCCAGAAGTACGCCGCTTACTTGAGCACGGTGATATAGAAATGGGACACGCGCGTGCCTTATTGCCTTTGGAATATGATAAACAAATTCAAGCTGCGTCTCAGGTGGTGACTAAGTCTTTGTCTGTACGAGAAACAGAAAAATTGGTGAAAAATTACCAAGTGAACGCCGATAAAGCAGACGAGAGTAAACCAGAATTGCCTGATTTGAGTGCAGAAGCAGAGAAAATCAGTCAAAAAATCAATGCCGCCGTTAAAATTCAACCCAGTGCCAAAGGCAAAGGTAAGTTGGTGATTGAATATCGTAATCCAGAACACCTAGAGTTATTGATCAGTGAGTTAATGGCTGAAAAATGATGATTTACTAAAAGTATGTACTTTTTTATCCAAAATCAGAACCTTTTAAAGTGATTTTGCGCGTCAGATTGAGTTGAACCCCATCGCTATTACCCCTATAATGCCTCGAATTTTAGAAAATGCCACATTGGTTGCACTTTTGTAGTGCAGCCTTTGCGTGCCCAGAGAGTGACTACATGAGCTTGAATAAACCGCTTAGTACCACTGAGATTCTTAATGCGAAGAAGAAAGCAGTGATGGGTTTCTTGCGGTGGCAATTGTTTCTCTCTTTGATGATCACTATGGGAATTTTTTTGGCATTGGGTGGTCTCTATGGCTATTCTTTTTTTGCCGGAGCGCTGTGCAGTTTGATTCCCAGTTATTTGATGGCATGGCGGGTCTTTGGTGGTAAAGGAACACGTCCTGCTAAAGAAATGGTAAGAACATTTTATCGTGGAGAAGCCAGTAAGTTGGTATTGACAGCGGTGTTATTGTCGCTGGTTTTTCTACTGATAAAGCCACTGTCGGCGAGTGCATTTTTCGCCGGTTTTGGTTTGGCTATTTTGAGTCACTGGCTCAGCCCTTTGATGCTTCGTAATGTTTAGAGCAGCATCAAGGTGTAATAAGAATTTTAATCATTGAGAGAGTGTGGGTATAAGTATGGGAGTTGAAAGTCCAAGTGCTGCGTCATATATAAAGCACCACCTTCAGAACTTGACCTTTGGTCAACACCCTGATGGTACATGGGGATTTGCTCATAGTGCTAAAGAAGCCGCTGAAATGGGTTTTTGGGCCATCCACGTAGATACCTTGGCAGTTTCGATTGCTTTGGGTCTATTGTTTTTGTGGTTGTTCCGTAAGGCCGCCAAAAAAGCCTCTGCAGAAACACCGTCAGGTCTACAAAACTTTGTAGAAATGATAGTGGAGTTTGTAGACACCAATATCAAAGAAAGTTTTCATGGCAAAAGCAAGATGGTTGCGCCTTTGTCCTTGACTATTTTTGTTTGGATCTTCTTGTTGAACTTGATGGATTTGGTACCTGTTGACTTTTTACCAGCGACAGCCCAATTCATAGGCGTTCATTTATTCGGTGCAGATCCGCATCATGTATATTTCAAATTCGTACCAACGACAGACTTGAATGCTACCTTGGGTTTATCTTTGTCTGTGTTTGTATTGATCATTTTTTACAGCATCAAGATCAAAGGCGTGAGTGGGTTTGTCGGAGAACTTACTTTGCAGCCTTTTGGTAAGTGGATGATTCCTTTTAACTTGCTGTTAGAAGGGGTAGGACTGCTTGCCAAGCCTGTTTCATTAGCCTTGCGTTTGTTCGGTAACCTATATGCTGGCGAATTGATTTTTATCTTGATTGCTTTATTGCCATTCGGTTTGCAGTGGTTGCTGTCGGTGCCGTGGGCGATTTTCCATATTTTGGTCATCGTGCTTCAAGCTTTCATCTTTATGATGTTGACTATCGTCTACCTGAGTATGGCGCACGAAGATCACTAAAAGTGTGTTCTTTAAAAGTAATAATTTTTAAAACCTTAAAATCTAAAAACTGTAAAATTAGGAGTTAAAATGGAAACTGTAGTTGGTTTAACTGTTATCTCTGTAGCAATCCTTATTGGTTTGGCTGCTCTAGGTACAGCGATTGGCTTTGCGATCTTGGGTGGTAAATTCCTTGAAGCAAGTGCTCGTCAACCTGAACTTGCTCCAATGCTTCAAACTAAGATGTTCATCGTTGCTGGTCTTTTGGACGCAGTATCTATGATCGGTGTTGGTATTGCATTGTTCTTCACGTTCGCAAACCCATTTGTTGCTTTGGTCGCTGGTTAATTCTGCATTTTTTGCAGAGATCAATTTTAAACGACTAAGAGCGAGGGTATTAGCGTGAATTTAAATCTCACACTTGTAGGCCAAGCTATCTCGTTTGCCATTTTTGTCTGGTTCTGCATGAAATTCGTGTGGCCACCAGTAATTGCTGCGCTGGAAGAGCGCAGCAAGAAAATTGCAGACGGTTTGGAAGCAGCGAATCGTGCCTCACGTGATCTTGAATTAGCTCAAGAACAAGCTGATAAAATTTTACGTGACAGCAAAGAAAGCGCGGCCGAGATTATTGAACAAGCCAATAAACGTGCGAACCAAATGATCGACGAGGCAAAAGAGCAAGTGATCGCAGACGGTAAACGTCTTCGTGAAGCGGCTCAAACGGAAATAGAGCAAGATGTATTGCGTGCTAAAGAAGCATTGCGTGCACAAGTTTCTGCTCTTGCCTATGCCGGCGCCGAGAAAATTTTGGGAGCCACCATTGACGAAAAAGCACACAGCGAGATCGTTGAACAACTCGCCAAAGAGCTTTAAGCGAGGGTCATTATGGCTGAATTAAAAACAGTCGCGCGACCGTACGCAAAGGCGAGTTTCGAAGTAGCCAAAGAACAAGGTCAAATTGCACAGTGGGCCGATATGCTAGATGTACTAGCCTCTGTGACATTGGAACCTAAGCTTCGTAAGGCACTCGAAAATCCGGCTTTTAGTGCGCAAGAGAAGGCAAACGCTCTAGCCGATGTTTGTGGTGAAGTAGTATCAGATTCTGGGAAAGCATTTTTGTTGACCCTTGCAGAGAATAATCGCTTAGCGCTTCTTCCTGTAATTTCTGAGCTGTTCACCTTGTTCAAGTTGAATTATGAAAAAGCCGTGAACGTTAAGTTCACAACCGCTTTTGAATTGTCAGCAGAACAAGTTAAAGCATTGGTTGATTCATTGAGTAAGAAGTTGGACCGTACTGTCAACTTAACCAATGAAACAGACGCGAGCCTAATTGGTGGCGTGGTTATCCGTACCGGTGACTTAATCATCGACGGTTCAGTTCGCGGTAAATTAGCGAAACTGTCCGAGGCGATAAACTCCTAGTGTTCCGTTAAGTCGAAACCAGGGTTGAGGAATTTAGCATGCAGCAACTGAATCCATCTGAGATCAGCGAGATTATCAAGAAGCGCATCGAGAACCTCGATGTTTCTTCTGATGCCCAAAATGAGGGCACAATTGTCAGCGTGGCAGACGGTATCGTTCTGATCCACGGTTTGGCAGATGTTATGTACGGGGAAATGGTTGAATTCCCTGGTGGTGTTTACGGTATTGCTTTGAACCTAGAGCGTGACTCTGTCGGTGCAGTAGTACTGGGTAATTACCAAGACCTAGTTGAAGGTCAAAAAGTAAAATGTACAGGTCGCATATTGGAAGTTCCAATTGGTCCTGAATTGCTTGGTCGTGTTGTTGACGCATTAGGTAATCCTATTGATGGCAAGGGCGCAGTTGACGCAAAACTAACTGATAAAGTTGAAAAAGTTGCGCCAGGTGTAATTGATCGTCAATCAGTTGATCAACCTATTCAAACAGGCTACAAAGCAATCGATTCCATGGTGCCAATCGGCCGTGGTCAGCGTGAGTTGATTATCGGTGATCGTCAGATTGGTAAGACAGCTTTGGCTATTGACACCATCATTGCCCAGAAAAACAGTGGCATTAAGTGTGTGTATGTTGCCATTGGTCAGAAACAATCAACTATTGCCAACGTAGTGCGTAAGCTTGAAGAAGCCGGTGCTATGGAGTACACAACAGTAGTAAACGCGGGCGCATCTGATCCTGCGGCGATGCTTTACCTAGCACCTTATACTGGTTGTACTATGGGTGAATACTTCCGTGACCGTGGTGAAGATGCATTGATCATTTATGATGATTTGACCAAGCAAGCTTGGGCTTACCGTCAGATTTCTTTGCTATTGCGTCGTCCACCAGGTCGTGAAGCTTATCCGGGTGATGTTTTCTATCTACACTCTCGTCTTCTTGAGCGTGCTTCTCGTGTTAGTGCAGACTATGTTGAGAAGTTCACTAATGGTGAAGTGAAAGGCCAGACCGGTTCTTTGACTGCTTTGCCTATCATCGAGACACAAGGTGGCGATGTATCTGCATTCGTACCGACTAACGTTATTTCCATCACAGATGGTCAGATATTCCTAGAAGCGAGTTCATTTAATGCGGGTATTCGCCCAGCAATGAATGCCGGTATTTCGGTATCTCGTGTCGGTGGTGCAGCGCAAACTAAGATCGTCAAGAAGCTAGGTGGTGGTATCCGTCTTGCATTGGCTCAGTATCGTGAATTGGCGGCATTCGCTCAGTTCGCATCTGACCTAGATGAAGCCACTCGTAAACAGCTAGAACATGGTAAGCAAGTGACTGAACTGATGAAACAGAAACAGTTCTCTCCACTACCTGTTGCTGATATGGGCGTGGTTCTTTACGCTGCCAATGAAGGCTTCCTTGAAGATGTTGAAACAAGCAAAATTGCCAGCTTTGAAAGTGCATTGTTGAGCTACATGAACAGCGAACACGCTGATTTGATGGCTGACATCAACAAAACGGGCAATTATAACGGCGAGATTGAAGCAACATTTAAAGCATCAATCGAGAAGTTTAAAGCGACGCAAACCTGGTAATGAATCTGGTGGCAAGTTGATCTTGTCACCTTTTTCGTGCAGTTTGTGAAATAACATTCTCACAAGGGCAGTTCTATTATGGCAGTCGGAAAAGAGATACGTACTCAGATTTCGAGCATTAACAATACGCGAAAAATCACTCGTGCTATGGAAAAAGTAGCGGCGAGTAAGACGCGTAAAGCTCAGGATCGTATGGCCGCTTCTCGTCCGTATGCGGAACGAATTCGCCAAGTAGTTGGCCATTTGGCTAACGCGAATCCTGAGTATAAACACCGTTACCTTACTGAGCGTGAGGCGAAGCGTGTTGGTTATATCGTAGTCTCTTCTGACCGTGGATTGTGTGGTGGTTTGAACGTTAACGCGTTTAAAACCGCTATTAAAGATATGAAGCAGTTTGCTGAAGCTGATATCGAAATTGATATCTGTGCTATTGGTGCCAAAGCGGTTTCTTTCTTTCGCAATTACGGCGGAAATGTCACAGCAGCCCACACTGGTTTAGGTGATACACCTAAAGCTGACGATCTTGTTGGTAGTGTGAAGGTGATGCTGGATGCTTTTGATGATGGTCGCATTGATCAATTGTTTGTGGTTTCCAATGAGTTTGTTAACACCATGACTCAGAAACCACGCATTGAACAGCTACTGCCGTTGAAAGCAGAAGAGAATACAGAGTTACAGCACCACTGGGATTACATCTATGAGCCTGAGCCCGTTGAAATTCTCGACGAGTTATTGGTTCGCTATATTGAATCTCAGGTATATCAAGCAGTGGTTGAGAACATTGCATGTGAACAAGCAGCGCGTATGCTTGCCATGAAAAATGCAACGGACAACGCTGGCGATATCATTGATGAATTGCAGTTGGTGTACAACAAGGCTCGTCAAGCAGCGATTACTCAGGAAATTTCTGAGATAGTCGGCGGCGCGGCAGCGGTTTAAGGTATTTAGGTATTAAGAGGATCCGAACATGAGTAGCGGACAAATCGTACAGATTATCGGTGCTGTTATCGACGTGGAATTCCCACGTGATAGCGTGCCAAAAGTATACGACGCCCTCACAATCGAGGGTAAAGAGTTGGTGTTGGAAGTTCAACAACAGCTAGGCGACGGTGTTGTTCGTACCATCGCCATGGGTTCAACTGATGGTATGAAACGTGGTCTACCAGTAACAAACACTGGCAACCCAGTTTCTGTGCCTGTTGGTACACAAACTCTAGGACGTATTATGGACGTTCTGGGTAACCCAATTGATGAAAAAGGCCCAATCGGTGAAGAAGCGCGTTGGTCTATCCACCGTTCTGCTCCTTCTTACGATGAGCAAGCTTCTGGAAATGAACTACTGGAAACGGGTATTAAGGTAATCGACCTTGTATGTCCTTTCGCGAAAGGTGGTAAAGTTGGTCTGTTTGGTGGTGCCGGTGTTGGTAAAACCGTAAACATGATGGAACTTATCCGTAACATCGCGATTGAGCACAGCGGTTACTCTGTATTTGCCGGTGTTGGTGAGCGTACTCGTGAGGGTAACGACTTCTACCATGAGATGACGGATTCGAACGTAATCGACAAAGTATCTCTAGTATACGGTCAGATGAACGAGCCACCAGGTAACCGTCTTCGTGTTGCTTTGACGGGTTTGACCATGGCGGAGAAATTCCGTGATGAAGGCCGTGACGTACTTTTCTTTGTAGATAACATCTACCGTTACACGCTTGCCGGTACTGAGGTATCTGCATTGCTAGGTCGTATGCCATCTGCGGTAGGTTACCAGCCAACGCTTGCGGAAGAGATGGGTGTACTACAAGAACGTATTACCTCAACTAAGACAGGTTCGATCACTTCGGTACAAGCGGTATACGTACCTGCCGATGACTTGACTGACCCGTCTCCAGCAACTACTTTCTCGCACTTGGACGCAACGGTTGTATTGTCTCGTGATATCGCTGCTTTGGGTATCTACCCAGCGATCGATCCTCTAGACAGTACCTCTCGTCAGCTTGACCCTCTTGTTATCGGTCAAGAGCACTATGAAGTGGCTCGTGGCGTACAGATGGTATTGCAACGTTACAAAGAATTGAAAGACATTATCGCGATCTTGGGTATGGACGAGCTTTCTGAAGAAGATAAGCAGACCGTTAACCGTTCTCGTAAGATCCAGCGTTTCTTGTCTCAGCCATTCTTCGTAGCTGAAGTCTTCACTGGCGCTCCTGGTAAGTATGTTTCTTTGAAAGATACCATTCGTGGTTTCAAAGGCATCCTTGACGGTGAGTATGATGATCTGCCAGAGCAAGCCTTCTACATGATTGGTAGCATCGACGAAGCGGTCGAAAAAGCTAAGAAACTTTAATCACAAGCGTAACGGGTAACTGTGGTTACCCGTTTAGCCTGACTAAGAGAGGCATCTTATGGCTAGAACGGTACATTGCGATATCGTAAGCGCCGAACAAGAGATTTTCTCAGGCTCTGTTGAGACTCTTGTGGCTCCGGGTAGCTACGGCGATCTTGGTATCATGCCAGGACACGCTGCGTTATTGACGACTTTGGAGCCAGGTCCAGTACGTGTGGTTAAAGAAGGCGGTGAAGAAGAATTTATCTTCGTGTCGGGTGGCTTCTTAGAAGTACAACCGCACCGTGTCACTGTTTTGGCTAACACGGCTACACGTGCAAAAGATTTGGATGAAGAGGCGGCGGTAAAAGCTCAAGAACATGCGAAAGAGCTATTAGCGCACCAAAATCCTGATATCGACTATACTCGTGCGACAGCGGAGTTGGCGGAAGCCATGGCTCGCCTGCGCACCCTACAGCAGTTCCGCGATAAAAAATAAGCGCGCAACCTTTTGTAGCAATGTCAAAAAAGCAGCCTGATGGCTGCTTTTTTATGCCTGATTTTTATTCAACGAATGAAAAGTCAGCAAGAGACTTAGAGCATTTTCCACAAGGTGTCAAAAATGATCTGCTGAGCTTTGGCAATGTCTTGTGATTCCAGTACCACAGCGGAAGGAAAGTTATTACTGGCTAACGAAATAATGGCACATTTGGGGGGGTAAATGGCAATATAACTAGCATCAACACTTCCCTCTGTTTTAATCCACTTACGTTCTGATAATTCTGCGTCTTCACCACCATCACCTAAAGCGATTACTTTTACGTTGATGCCAAGCTTGATACGTTGCTTGGTATAATTAGGGAAAGGGCGATACAAATAAGGCCGGATGGGCTTAGAGGAAAACACGCAATATTCCTTGTGATCTTGATCGGAAACCACGTTTAATATGTCGCGCAATACCCACTCTATACCATCATCCCCTTCGTAATAACGAACGTTGGTTTGGTGATAGTCAGGTTGTTGCTGATGCAAATTGGGTATAATTGTGTTCTTTAAAGATTCAATGGTTTTGTCCAAACGTTGACGTTTTTCTTCTGCCAAATCGAGTAAAATATCCGGGCTTTCTGCGGAGAAAAAGCGGCGTTTGCCTTTGGGAAAATAGCTTACCACCCCTTTGCTTTGTAACTGTTTTAACGATTCATACGCACTACCACGATTGATGCCGCTGTGTTCGGCGATATCGCGAATCGAGGATGGGCCTAATTTCAGCAGGGTTTGATAAAGCAGGGTTTCTCTTGCTGTCAGTCCGAGTTGTTCGAAAGCATCTTGGCTCATGATGAATGGGGATACCTGAATGAATACACACAAGTGAATAGAATACACGGAATACGAATAAGGCGCAGGTATATCGTGTTGGCGATGGGCTTGCGTTACACAGCAATGCTGGGAGAAAAAAGTGACAGATGATCAAAGGTTTGGTGGCATTCGCCGCCTTTATGGCAATTTGGCTTACGAGGCGTTTCAGCGTTCTCACATATGTGTCATCGGCATAGGTGGGGTGGGTTCGTGGGCGGCGGAAGCCTTAGCTCGTTCCGGTATTGGTCATATTACCCTGATTGATATGGATGACGTTTGTGTCACCAATACCAATCGTCAAATCCACGCGCTAGATGGCAATGTTGGTAAAGCCAAAGTAGACGCCATGCAAGAACGCATCGCCTTGATTAATCCCGACTGTCAGGTGACTTGTATAGAGGACTTTATTACTCCAGATAATCTGCCTGAGCTCCTCTCAGAGCCGTTTGACTACATTGTTGATGCGATTGACAGCCTCAAGCCAAAAGCCGCTCTGATCGCTTGGTGTAAGCGTAATAAACGTAAAGTCATTACGATAGGTGGTGCAGGTGGTCAAATCGACCCGACGCAAATTCAAATAGCCGATCTTTCTCGTACTGAACAAGATCCGCTCGCCGCCAAGCTCAGAAATTATCTGCGCCGCCATTACAACTTTCCGCGCAATACCAAGCGCCGTTTTGAGATTGAATGTGTGTATTCCCTTGAACAGCTTAAATATCCGCAACTAGACGGAACAGTTTGTGAACAAAGACAAAAAGGGGATACAGAAACCAAGATGAACTGTGATACTGGTTTTGGCGCCAGCACGGTCGTCACCGCGACCTTTGGTTTTGTGGCGGTGAGTCGTGTGTTACAAAAACTGGCTAAGAAAGTAAACTAAGTTAGTTATTTGGTGTTTACTTTATGATTAAAGAAGTTCATCCATTTGTCTTGAGTCTATTCTGTTTGATGTATGAGCGGATTATTATGTTGATCAATAAAACATGACGTAAGTAAAGGGAATAGATATTCGATAACTTAACAATGATATTTGATCTCATCACAACTGGTGTAATGCATGACAAAGAAACAGATTTTGCTTATTTATGATAAAGAATGCCCTGCTTGTCATTTTTATTGTCAAATCGTTCGCATACGTCAAAGTGTCGGAGAGCTAGTACTTATTGATGCCAGAGTGAACCCTGAAGTCTTGAAGGAAGTTACCGAAGAGGGCTTGGATATCGATCAAGGAATGGTATTAAAAATGGATGGACATCTGTATTACGGAGCGGATGCTATACATCTGCTATCCCTACTAAGTAGTCGATCAGGAGTGTTTAATCGCTTGAATTATAGGCTATTTAGCTCCAAAAAAGTGGCTACCATTTTGTATCCAATATTACGATCTTTACGTAACTTGTTATTGAAAATCTTAGGTAAAACTAAGATAAATAACCTAAAACGAGCTGATAACGATAGATTTTAGTTAGCTATAATCCTATCTAAAATCGCCAACACGCCATTGCTTCTCGAACTGGTGAGATAGCTGCCTAGATTAAGCTCTGTCAGTGCGTTTGCTAAATCCATTGCTTGTATGTCTTCCTTGCTTTTGCCATTCACTAGACTGAGCAAAGCCACTAAAACGCCGCGCATGAGTTTGGCATCGCTGTCGGCTCGAAAATGGCATACACCATCTTGTTTGTTTTCAATTAGCCACACGGCGCTTTCGCAGCCTTTGATCTTGTTCTCTTCGGTTTTGTCCTCTGGTGATAGTCTAATCAAGCTTTTGCTTAAGTCGACGAGGGTTTTGAAGGTATCTTCTCTGCTGCGACAAGCTTGCAGCTTAGCTTTGATGCTTGTTTGGTTATTTGAATCAGTCATCTTTTGTTACTCATCATTTAATAAGTCAATGGCTTCAATGAGTACATCACAAAAGCGGTCAGCTTCTTCTAAAGTATTGTAGCAAGCGAAGGAGGCTCGCAATGTCCCTGAAACGCCAAGTTGTGCCATGAGTGGTTGGGCACAGTGGCTGCCAGCTCGAACCGCTATGCCTTGGCTGTCTAGAAAAGCATTGAGATCGAGGGTATGAATATTGGGTACAGATAAAGATACTAAGGTGGCATTTTGTTCAGGAGAATAGATTTCTATGTTGGCGGCTTTTTGTAAGGTTACCCACACATGGTTAGCAAGCTGTTGTTCCCAAGCCAACATAGCCTCTCTGTCTTGTTGAGCAATAAAGTCACAAGCCGTGGCAAGGCCAATAGCCCCTTCCATATGAGGTGTACCTGCTTCAAGTCGATAAGGTAAGACATTAAACTCTGTTGCTTGGTAAGACACCTTTGACACCATTTCTCCACCAGTCTGATAAGGTATTAAGACTTCCAGGGCATGCTGTTTACCATAGAGTACGCCAATGCCTGTTGGACCATACATTTTATGTCCAGAAAACACGTAAAAATCACAATCTAAAGCCACAACATCAACTGGATAATGGGCCACGGCTTGTGCTCCATCGACTAAGGTGAAGGCTCCTTGTTGTTTGGCTTTTTTGATAAGGGTTGTGATGGGCGTATGAACACCAATGGCGTTGGATACTTGAGTGACGGCAAAAATCTTAGTTCGCTCAGTAAAGTAGTGCGCCAGTTCTTCTTGCCATTCGGCATCTGAGGTCAAAGGTAATATACGCAGTCGCGCTCCGGTTCGAAACGCCAGTTGTTGCCAAGGTACTAGATTGGCGTGATGTTCTAAGCTGGTAATGAGTATCTCGTCGCCCGCTTGTATTAAATGCTCTAAGCCATAAGCCACGAGATTAATGGATTCTGTGGTACCTTTGGTCCAAATAATCTGATTCTCTTGCGGGGCATTGATAAATTGCGCCACACGCTGTCGTGCATTTTCAAACTGGTTGGTGGCCTTGTCACTTAAAAAATGTACACCGCGATGGACATTGGCATTGTTGGTTAAGTAATAGTCTTGCATGGTTTGCAGCACGCTCATTGGCTTTTGTGTGGTGGCGGCGTTATCCAAATAGATAAGCGGTTTGTCGTGTACCTGTTGAGCCAAAATAGGAAAGTGTGAACGAAGTGAATGTGGGTCGAAAGCCATAACTGCCTAACATAGGAGATTCATTAAACATACCCGTAAAATTGTACCTTAATTCCTATAAAATTCAGGAAATAATAGACTTTTACTTGCGTTTTTTGCGATCAAAGACAATGATTGATAACAGATAGAAAGCAATATCACTAAAAAGGTACAAAATCGTGGCAGATTTCTTATACAAAGGCGTTGTCGATTGGTTTCTTGAGCAGATGTCACAGGAGGCGTTACGTCCCGGAGACAAGATGCCATCGCTAAGAAGTTTGTCCAAGCAATTGGGCTTTAGTTTGAATACTGTGATTCATGGCTATGAATTGCTGTGTCAAGATGGCTGGATTGAATCACGACCAAAGTCTGGCTATTTTGTTTGTCATCGTAGTGACACCAAACCTGCTTTATTGCTTGCAGGAGAATCTTTACATGCAACGCAACAACAGAGCGCCAAAATTGCTTGGAGCAGCTTGGCTCACCATTGTGCTTTGGTGGATCAAACCAATCTGTTGCAGCAGGCCAATGGTCGACACCTTGATACCAGTCTACCCGTTTTGGGAAAAGGGCACTTGGCAGTACGTGAAGTGGTCAGTGATTATCTTAAAGAAATGGGGATTAAAACCCGTGCCGCGCAACTTTGGTTAGGGCGATCGCCGTTGACCATGCTGACTCAGAGTATTCAGAACTTAACTCAACAAGATGATACTGTCTTATTGCTTACCCCATGTGACCCAAGGTTAGCAGGAACCTTACAGAGTTTAGGGCGTCGTGTGGTAAGCATAACAGCGGGTGATCGCGGTGTGGATTTGGATCTGGCCATTCGCTGTTTAAGAGACGAGCCCATTAAATTGATCATTTTACCCGGTCAGTTTGCTTTTCCTACCGGGCAGTTAATCAGTAATCTTAGTTTACGCCGTTGGTTAGCCATCATAGAAGAAACTCAGTTGCCCGTCATTGAATGGGATTTATGTTCTCACTTAGCACACCGTTCAGCGCCTTTAATGACCTATAAATCCTTGGATCAACACGATCATATTGTCTATATAGGTGGGGTGGAGAGTCATTTTACGGAGCAATCTCTTGCTTGGTGTATTCCGGGACGACATCAAGATAGATTAGATGGCGCTTTTCTAGCGGCTGATATGGCGTTAAATGAAACCCAACAGGCGGCCTTGAGTGACTTACTACAAACCACCAGTAAACGTTGTATATTACGTCGAGGGCGCGAAGTATGGGCGAATGCTGAGCGCATTAAAGCCAAAATCGATCAATTGATGGCTGAGCAAGTAAGTGTGGTAACTAATAAAGGCGGTTTGGCTTTGTGGATGCGTTTAACCAAGCCAGTTACTGCTGAAACAACACCGGCTTTAATGGCCAATTTCCGTCATGCTATGGTGCCGGGGGCTTTACTCAGTCCAGAAACAGATGCCGATTATTGGTTGGCATTGAATGTTACCAGTGAATACGCGGAGCCACTGATAGATGGTTTGGTGGAGTATTTACAAGCAGATCAACAAGCAAAGACCAGTGAAGTCGAAGAGGCTGAGCAAGCGGTTGAAGAGTTGGAAGTTAAAACAGAAACAGAAGAATCTGATAACACAAAATCAGATACAGAAAAAAAAGAGTCCACTAATAACACCTCAGAACCTTTATACAATCCCATGTTGGATTTAATCAATCACGATTTTGGTTAGTATAAAAAAGGTGCTTAAAGTGCCTTTTTTATACTCTCAAGCATGCTGAGAGGATCTTGATAATCAATGGCGATAGGAACCAGCCGATCGCCTTTAATAAGGGCTAAGGAAGGAAAAGAGTTAAGCTGTAAATGACGGGCTTGTGCAATTTCCTCTTCTAACAAAGCTTGCTGAGCAACATGCGCCATGGCCTTTCTAAACCCTTCTGCTTTGAGGCCGATGTGTTCTGCACAGGCTACTAACGTATCCAAATCAGAAGGATTTTTAGCGTTAAGATAATAGGCTTGTTGAATAGCATGGTACATTTCGTCTTCTAAACCAAAATCCCGCGCCACATAGCAGGCTCGACAAGCTGGATAGGTTGAACGTCTTGGTACATTATGTTGCCAAAAGTCAAAATTGAATTCAGTACCTAATTGACGCTGAATAGTGTGCCAAGTGGCTTGTAACTTGATACGCATGTCATCAGGCATAGGCGTATCTGAATCCACAGCTAAGCCACCTAACATTGGTTGTATTAATAATTTATCTTCGTCAATGAGTCCCTGAAGTGCTTTTTGTAGCTTGATCCATGTGGGACGAAATCCCCAACACCAACTACACATAGGGTCATAACAATAAATTAGGGTGGCGGCCATTTTGCTCTCCTCTATAGGCGAACTAGGGTTACGCCAATAAAAAATACAGCAAGATAAATTAGCAAATATGAAGCATAAGCGAAACAAAAAGCGATCATAGATATTTAATCGATGACCGCTTTTTTATCAGACTTATTGTCTTAGACTGAATTAGCCTTTGAGCACTTGAGCAATCGCTTCACATAGCGGAGTCATATTATCGTGGGTCATACCAGCCACGTTAATGCGTCCAGATCCTACAATGTAAATACCAAATTCATTGCGTAATTGTTTGACTTGGTCTGGCGTTAAGCCTGAGAAAGAGAACATACCCTGTTGTTGAGATATAAAGGAAAAGTCCTGTTCAACCCCTTTTGCTCTTAAGGTGTTTACAAACAAACTGCGCATTTCATGAATGCGACTGCGCATTGCGTCCAGTTCACTTTCCCATAAAACATAAAGCTCAGCATCATTTAGAATCTCTGCAACGACTGCAGAACCGTGAGACGGTGGGTTTGAGTAGTTTGTGCGGATACAACGCTTAATTTGTGTGAAACTTGCGTCTGCTTGTTCGCTGGTCTCACAAACAATGGTTAGAGCACCAACACGTTCATTGTATAAACCAAAGTTCTTGGAGAAAGAACTGGCAATTAACATTTCTGGAACATGGTCTAAGAAGGTCCTCAAACCTTGCGCATCGTCGGTTAAGCTTTGACCAAAACCTTGATAAGCAAAGTCGAATAAGGCTAAGAAGCCTTGTTTGCTGCATAGTTTTGCCAATTGGTACCATTGTTCTGGTGTTGGATCTATGCCAGTTGGGTTGTGGCAGCAGCCGTGGAATAACACCACATCGCCCTCAGGTACTTGAGATAGGCTGGCTAACATGGCTTCAAAATCTAATGTCTTGTTGTCAGCGTTGTAATACGCATAGCTGCCTACTTCTAAGCCAACCGATTGAAAAACAGATTGATGATTAGCCCAAGTCGGGTTACTTACCCAGATGGTGGCTTCGGGTAAATGCTTTTTAATGAATTCAGCAGCAACACGTAATGCGCCAGTACCACCAGGAGTATGGGCCGTGTGGGCAAGTTGCTTGCTAATAATAGGATGGTCTTCACCAAAGAGTAGCTTTTGTACCGCGATGCGGTAGTTTTCACTGCCTTCGATGCTGAGATAATTCTTTGATTTTTCCTGGAACAACAAACGCTCTTCCGCTTGCTTTACCGCCTTTAGAATGGGCGTATGGCCCTGTTCGTCCTTGTACACACCAACACCAAGGTTAATTTTGTTTGGGTTGGAATCTTTTTTGAAAGCGTCGTTTAGACCCAAAATTGGATCTGCTGGAGCAGCTTGGATATGTTCAAACATGTTAACTCCCCAAGAGGGTTATTTTCTTTTTTTATTATGGATTAGAAGATAGTAAAAATCAGATACATGGTACTCCAAGACATGAGTAACCGCTATAAAACAGGGAGAAAAGCGACAATAAAAACTGTAGCGAAATGTCACAATGTGACAGTGTTTGGTATTTTTACCGTAAAGAAACTAACGCCAAGTCAATAACTTGCCTGGTAAAGAGGGACCAACAACATATTTGCACTTAGGTAAGTGCAAATGGTCAATTGATGTAATTTCTAACGCTGAGAGAGTTAGTCATCCCAGCCGTTGGAAATATTATGATGTAAACGTTTTTGTTCCAAATGTTGCTCAATAGCACGTCGCGCTTTGAGCATGCGAGCGGCGTCTTCTTTTTGGTTGCGTTGCTTCTTCTCGTTATCCAAGCTGATGGAAGCGTGAAGAATATCGGTTTTTACTTCTGTTAGTGTTTCAGACAAATTGCTCATCCCAATCCCCCTCTTTTAGCCTTTCGATGTCTACAGATGTGCAATCAGCACTGTCATCGATCGTTGAAAAAAGTCAAAATAGACAGACAACTTACTTAATGAGTTATAAAAAACGTAAATCGATCAAAAATCAATCTGTTTTTACGTGTTTTTTATGACAAACCAATGAAATTAACCTTGGCGGACATCAATGGACGTTTCTTTTATTCTTGATTCTCTAAATGATAAACAGCGCGAAGCGGTAGCGGCGCCACTACAAAACAGCTTGGTATTAGCTGGTGCAGGATCAGGGAAAACCCGCGTATTAGTACATCGTATTGCTTGGTTGATGCACGCTTATGAACTGTCACCATACAGCTTGATGGCAGTGACTTTTACCAATAAAGCGGCTCGTGAGATGCAAGGGCGTATTGAAGAACTGGTTGGGGTGCCACCACAAGGTATGTGGGTCGGCACCTTTCACGGTTTAGCGCATCGCTTGTTGCGTGCCCATTGGCGTGACGCGGGCTTAAAAGAAAATTTTCAGATCATGGATTCTGACGATCAACTGCGTTTAATCAAACGTATTATGCGTGAGCTGAGCATAGATGATACTCGTTGGCCACCTAAGCAAGTGGCCTGGTTTATTAATGCGCAAAAAGACGAAGGTTGCCGAGCTGCGCATGTGCCAGACAGTCATGATCCTTTTATGAAGGGCATGCGAGAACTCTACTATCACTATGAAGAAGCTTGTGAGCGTGGTGGCTTATTGGATTTTGGCGAGTTGCTGCTGCGTGCTCATGAACTCATGCTGAGCACGCCGGCATTATTGCGTCATTACCAAGAGCGTTTTCGTCATGTGCTGGTGGACGAATTTCAAGATACCAATAGTATTCAATATGCTTGGTTAAGAGTTATGGTGGGGGATCAAGGCACCATCACCGCAGTGGGCGATGACGATCAGTCCATTTATGGGTGGCGTGGTGCAAAAATTGAAAACATTCACAATTTCAGTAAACACTTTACCGATGTTCATACTATTCGTTTGGAGCAAAATTACCGTTCTACAGGACATATTTTGAATGCCGCTAATGGCTTGATTCAAAACAATGATGATCGTTTAGGCAAAGAGCTGTGGACTGACAGTGGTGAAGGCGAGCCGATTTCCATTTATGCAGGTTTTAACGAACAGGATGAAGCACGTTTTATACTGGGAGTTATTAAAGAATGGCGTGACAAAGGCACTTCCCTGACAGATATGGCCATTTTATATCGTTCCAATGCCCAGTCACGTGTCATAGAGGAATGCTTGGTTAGGGAACAGATTGCTTATCGTATATATGGTGGACACAGATTCTACGATCGCTTGGAAATCAAAAATGCCTTAGCCTATGCGCGATTAGCCTTGGATCCTAACGATGATGGTGCCATGGAAAGGGTGGTTAATGTGCCACCACGTGGTATTGGTGAACGCAGTATTGGTACCTTACGCGAGATAGCACGAGATCAAGGCTGCTCTATGTGGCAGGCGGCACAAGAGGTGGTACGACAATCTTTGATGCCAGCGCGTGCGACCAATGCCATCAAAACTTTCTTACACTTGGTAGAAGGTTTGATTACCACGGTTCAGCAGCTGGACTTGAATCTTAATGACATTTTTGAACAGATTATCGACGAAGCCGGTTTGATTCCTTTCCATGAAAAAGAAAAGGGTGAAAAAGGCGAAGCGCGTATTGAAAACTTGAAAGAGTTAATTGGCGCGGCGGGTGGCTTCAGTTGGAACGACGAAGACGAGGAATTTAGCTCACCTTTGATGGCCTTTTTGGATCAAGCGGTTTTGGATGCGGGTGATGCGCAAGCGGATGAATATCAAGATGCGGTGCAGTTGATGACCTTGCACTCCGCAAAAGGCTTGGAATTTCCTTTGGTGTTTCTGACTGGGGTGGAAGAAAATATTTTTCCGAGCAAAATGTCCTTTGAAGAGCCAGGGCGCTTAGAGGAAGAACGTCGTTTGTGTTATGTGGGCATCACCCGTGCCATGGAGAAACTGTACATCACCTACGCTGAATCCCGTCGATTGTTCGGTAGTGAATCCTTTAACAGTCCATCGCGCTTTATCAAAGAAATTCCCCAAGAATGTTTACAGGAAGTACGCTTGCGCTCGCAGATCAGCCGCCCTGTGTCATTACAGCGTCCCGATTTTCAAGCTGAAAAAGCTAAGCTGCAAAACAGCAGTGTGTTAAATCGCTATCAAGCACCTGAAGTAAACGTCAGCATGGGGGATAAGGTAAAGCATCCGGTATTTGGCGAGGGCCTAGTGGTGAACTACGAGGGACAAGGGCCACAAGCGCGGGTTCAGGTTAACTTTGATGACGAAGGCACTAAGTGGTTGGTGTTGTCTTTTGCTAAGCTGGAAGTGCTGTAAGCAATTGAAAATAAATAACTGTCGCCTTTTTGTCACCTAAATGTCGTGACGCTTTTTAGATGGAGTCGCTAGTCTGATGAAAAACGGTAATCAGGATTTAAACATGGTGGTGAAAACACTTAGGTTACAAAGAGGTTGGTCGCAGGACCAACTTTCACAGCTATCTGGATTAAGTGTTCGTACTATTCAGAGAATTGAAAAGGGAAGCGCTCCTGGCCTAGAGTCATTAAAATCCTTGGCTGCCGTTTTTGGTGTGTCCATTAATGATCTTCAAGGAGAAAACACGATGACGGTTCAGACGGAAAAATCCGACAATATGGCGGAAAAAATAGCTGAAATTAGGGTGAATAAAATAAGCCATTTCTACAAACGCTCGATTCGATATGGTGCCATTATTTGTGTGTTGTTTGTTATCAATGTTTTTACCAATCCCGGTTATATTTGGGCCGTTTGGCCCCTGCTCGGTTTAGGGATCAGTCTTGCCATTCGTGGCTTAGATGCATTTGGTATCGTGAACTGGTTCGGCCCCGAGTGGGAAAAGCGACAACTAGATAAACAATTGATAGACAAATAATCGTGAGTTAGCAGTACTCACTTTTTATAGCGCCTTAGGTAAGAATGAATGAGCTTTATTCATTCTTACCTTTTATTTTCAACTCAGCAAATTTCTAATAATTTCTATAAACTACTCTTATCATAACAAAGATAAAAATAAGGGAGAGAAGTGATGATAAGAGTCGGTTTAGTTGGTTATGGCTTGTCTGGACAAGTATTTCACGCTCCTTTTATTGCCCATGACCCCAACATGACCTTAGCTTATGTATGCACTTCTAAGCTGCAAGAGGTTAAATCGACTTGGCCTGAAGTCAAAGTGGTCTCACAAGCGGAAGCCATATTTTTGTCAGCTGATGTGGATTTGGTGGTCATCACAACGCCTAATCAGTTGCACTTTTCACAAGCTAAAATGGCCTTAGAAAATGGTAAACATGTGCTATTAGAGAAGCCATCTGTAACCAGTATTCAAGAAGTAGAAGCACTTTGTATCCTAGCGAAACAACAAGAGCGTATTTTTTGTGTTTATCAAAATCGTCGTTTTGATGGCGATCTGTTGCGTTTAAAAGCCCTTATTGATAGCGGTGAATTGGGTACTCTTAAACATTTGGATTCACGCTTTGACCGTTTTCGACCTTTCCCACAATCTCGTTGGCGTGAGCAGCCGGGAGTGGGGACAGGCATTTTTTGGGATCTAGGTCCCCATTTATTGGATCAGGCGTTGTTTTTGTTTGGTCCACCAGTCTGGGTGCAAGCCAGCATTGATAGATTGCGTGAAGGAAGTGTGACTCATGATTGGTTTGAAGTAGAACTAGGCTATCAAGACAAGCGTATTCGCTTGGCTTCCACGCCTTTTGAGGCTGGCGCCATGCGACGTTTTAACGCCCGTTTTGATGGTGGCAGTTGGCACTGTGTTGGGCTTGATCCTCAAGAAGAAGCCTTACGTGCAGGACAAATGCCTTGGCAGCAAGACTTTCCATCACAAGGCGCTGCACAGCAAATTACGCGTTATGTGGCTCATTCCCAAGATCAAATTGAGGTAATTGAAGAGGTCGCAACACAAGGTCAATATGCGGATTTCTATGTCCAGCTGAGTGCAGCCATTTTGAGGAATGCACTGCCTCCTGTGTCCATGGAACAAGCTTGTCAGTTAGTGTATTTACTGTGTTTGGCAGAGCAATCAGCCGAAACGGGGCAGCGGGTTTCTTGGCATTATACTGTTGATTGTTAACTTTAATGCAGGATTTTATTGGAAATACTGACTTTTCATTCAAAAAAGGTTGAGCCTATTTCCGACAATTCTTATTATCTATCGCCCATTTGATGTTTTGTGTATCAAATGGGTGTTTTTCTGTCTGACCTCATAATAAAAAAGACCGTAAGTAGAACTGTTAAAGTCTGTTTATTGGCCACACCTCATTGTGTGACGATGATGATTGCTTATCGTGCCCACATATCCCAGACAGTTCTCAATAAGTAACTGGCTTCCTAAGGGAAATAATAAAATGCGTAATCTAATGCAATTGGGCAAATTGGCTTTGGCCGGTGTATTTGCCTTGTCTTTGGTCGCTTGCGGCGGCTCTGATAAAACGGAAGAAACGGCACAGGCCTCTCAAAAAATGGCAACTATCCACTGGAAAATGGTCACAACTTGGCCAAAAAACTTTCCTGGACTAGGAACGGGTGCGGAAGCGCTGGCGAAAAACATCAAACAGATGTCTAACGGTCGTTTGGACATTAAAGTGTATGCAGCAGGTGAACTGGTACCAGCATTGGAAGTATTTGATGCTGTGTCTCGTGGTACGGCTGAAATGGGTCATGCTGCCTCTTATTACTGGAAAGGTAAAGTACCTGCCGCTCAGTTCTTTACGACGGTGCCATTTGGACTGACAGCACAAGAGTTTAATGCTTGGATTGCCTTTGGTGGTGGACAAGCATTGTGGGAAGAAGTGTATGCCCCTTTCAATTTGATTCCTATGCCTGCCGGTAACCCTGGGGTACAAATGGGTGGCTGGTTCAATAAAGAAATTAATTCTCTAGAAGACTTTCAAGGTCTAAAAATGCGTATGCCGGGGTTAGGTGGTGAAGTACTTAAAAAGGTAGGTGCTACTCCAGTTAATTTACCCGGAAGTGAACTTTTTACTGCGTTGCAAACCGGTACCATTGATGCAACTGAATGGGTTGGTCCATATAATGATCTTGCCTTTGGTTTGTATAAAGCGGCGAAATACTACTATTACCCGGGCTGGCATGAGCCGGGTTCAGCAGTGGAAGCCATTTTCAATAAAGATGCCTTTGAAGCCTTGCCTGATGATTTACAAGCCATTGTTCGTGCTGCTGTGAAGCAGGCTAATTTGGATATGCTAAGCGAATTTACGGCGCGTAATAATGCGGCTCTGCAAACCTTGCTTGAAGAGCATAATGTAGCATTGAAAGCTTTCCCATCCGATTTACTATTGGCTTTGAAACAGGCTTCTTTTGAAACCTTGCAGGAAGTGGCTGCAAATGATCCTCAGAGTGAAAAAGTTTACCAGTCATTTAAAACCTTCTTAAACTCGGTTAGTAAATGGCATGATGTATCCGAACGTGCCTTTATTAACGCCCGTGCTGCTGAGTAATAGACTTTTTTAAGTCTTATAAATGATGAAAAGCGCTTTTATATCAGTATAAAAGCGCTTTTTTCGTTTTATGGTGGCAGAAATCGTAAATAAATAACAAAAAACCTTGAGGAGGAGCGTCGCAATTCATACTATCTCAATCACTTAGTGCAAAAAATGTGTCTATTCTTGGGGGAATGTAATGACCTAAGGGTGTGATTAGGGTTGCACATATAGAATGTTTTCAAAGCTAAGTCTTATAAAAATAAGTGAAAATAGCCTCTTGAGGGAAAAATAATGAGCATAATAAAAAACTGGAGCAAGCTGACATTGCTCGGCTTAACAACAGCAACTTTAGTGGCTTGTGGTGGCTCGGATAAAGCTGAAGAAACAGCTCAAGCCGAAACCAAAGCAGAAGTGATTAACTGGAAAATGGTTACCACTTGGCCAAAAAACTTCCCTGGTTTAGGTACTGGTGCGGAAAATTTGGCCAAAAACATCAACGAGATGTCTAACGGCCGCATTAACATTAAAGTATACGCGGCGGGTGAATTAGTACCGCCTCTCGAAGTGTTTGATGCGGTTTCCCGTGGTACGGCGCAAATGGGTCATGGTGCGGCGTATTACTGGAAAGGCAAAGCCCCTGCGGCGCAATTTTTTACCGCAGTTCCTTTTGGTTTTACAGCACAAGAAATCAACTCCTGGATTCACCAAGGCGGTGGTTTGAAATTGTGGGAAGAAGTGTACGAGCCTTTTAACCTGATCCCAATGGCCGCTGGTAATACTGGTGTACAAATGGGTGGTTGGTTCAATAAAGAAATCAATTCACTAGAAGATTTCCAAGGCTTAAAAATGCGTATCCCTGGTTTGGGTGGCGAAGTCTTGAAGAAAGTCGGCGGTATTCCTGTTAACTTGCCTGGTGGTGAAATCTTCACTTCCTTGCAAACCGGTGCGATTGATGCGACTGAGTTTGTTGGTCCATACAATGACTTGGCATTTGGTCTGTACAAAGCCGCTAAGTACTATTACTACCCAGGCTGGCATGAGCCAGGTTCTACTATGGAAGCCATTTACAACAAAGAAGCGTTTGAAGCTTTGCCAAAAGATCTACAGTTGATCGTACGTGCGGCGACTCGTCAAGCCAATGCGGAAATGTTGGATGAATTTACGGCCCGTAACAACGAAGCTTTGCAGACCTTGATCAATGAGCATAATGTCGTTTTGAAGCCTTTCCCTGATGATGTACTGTCTGCTTTGAAAAAAGCCTCAACTGAGACGTTAGAAGAAGTGGCGGCTTCGGATCCAATGAGCAAGAAAGTCTATGACGCTTTCAAAGATTTTGGTGGCAAGGTAAGAGCGTGGCACGAAGTGTCTGAGCGTGCTTACATTAATGCTCGTGAAATTGATTAAGTCATAAAAGCGAGTTTACAAAAACGCCTTTTGTCTCAGACAAAAGGCGTTTTTTTGTGGTGCAGAGTAACGGACGTTTAGTCGCTCATGCTGCCCAATTCCAGTAGGGTGGCATTACCACCAATCGCAGTAGTGTTGTTGGAAACAGTTCGTTCCGTCACAAAGCGTAATATGTAGTGTGGTTTAGCTATGGTTGACAGTGTTTCGCTATCCGTTTCAGCAACTAACTGACAAATAAGACCGGATTTTGCCGCGAGCGCTTGATTTAATTGTATGGCTTGGTTTGGCTCACATATTACTGCAACGCCGGCAAGGTCTTCTGCTTCAATAAGAGAGTCTTTAGCAGATTCTGCCACATTTTGAATGACGCCTTCAGGGACAAAAGGCATGATAAAGTCCATGATTTGCTGACCTTCTGGACCGACTGTGATCACCGTATTACCTGCGATAAGAGCAGTGAAAATCTGACCAACTAAACCTACTTTGGCCTTGTCTGAGGTAATGTTTGAATAGCATAAAAAAGTACCGCGCCCTTGGTTTGACAGGGTATTACTTTCACCCGTTGGGCCGGGCATAATACGTTTTTCTGCAATTTCTTTATAGGCATTGTCAATTTGCCACGACGCCATTTGCTTTTGTTCTGCTGAAAAGGCGTACAAGCTTTGTAACAGCTTTTCCGCACGGCCTTGTACTCCAAGCATGTCCCATTTTTCTAACACGGCTTGCGCGACCTGAATTTGAATAGGTTGTACGATTGTCATGTCTCTCTTCCTCCCTTATAGGTCTTGTTCTGTCGCGAAACGTTGCAGGTAGTGAGGTCCGCCTGCTTTAGGTCCAGTACCGGATAAGCCTTGGCCACCAAAAGGTTGCACGCCAACGACGGCCCCAACTTGATCACGATTGATATAAAGGTTACCGACACGAGCACGGTTAGCAATACAAGCACAAGTGGTTTCATTACGACTGTGTACACCCATAGTCAGCCCAAAGCCAGAGTGGTTGATGGTATCGATGATTTTATTTAGATCACGTGCTTTGTAGCGAACCAGGTGCAAAATCGGCCCAAATTTTTCGTCGCTTAACTGATCAATACTATCGATTTCGAATGCAGTAGGGGCCACAAAGGTGCCTTGGTCGGCGAATTCAGGCAGCTCTGATTGTGCGATCAGTTTACCAAGCTTATTCATGTGCTCGATGTGCTCAAGCAGCATTTGTTGAGCTTTCTGATCAATCACTGGGCCCACATCGGTACTGTGTAGATAAGGTAAGCCGACGGTTTGCTCTTGCATGGCACCTTTGATCATAGGAATAACGCGATCAGCAATGTCTTCTTGTACGAACATGACACGCAATGCTGAACAACGTTGTCCTGCCGAAGCAAAAGCCGAGCGAACGGCATCACGCACCACTTGCTCAGGTAAAGAAGTGGAGTCAATGATCATGGCATTTTGACCGCCTGTCTCTGCAATCACTGGCACAGGAGAAACATTTCGTGCTGCAAGAGTGCGGTTGATTAATTGCGCTGTCCCTGTCGAGCCAGTAAAGGCCAAACCAGCGATGCGAGGGTCGCTGGTCAAAGGAGCGCCCAATTTGGCCCCTTTGCCTGGTAACAAATGTAATACGTCACCTGGGACACCCGCTTCATGTAGTAACTCGATTGCGCGCACAGCGATCAGGCTGGTTTGTTCTGACGGTTTAGCAACCACGGTATTGCCTACCACCAAAGCGGCAACCACTTGACCGGTGAAGATGGCCAACGGGAAGTTCCACGGACTGATACAGGTAAAGACACCACGACCTTTTAACTGTGCTAATTTTTCTTGACCTAAAAAATCGGTGTATTTATGCGGTTCAGCAAAGTGACTGCGAGCTTGTTGTGCGTAGTAACGACAGAAGTCGACGGCTTCACGCACTTCATCAATGCTGTCTTGAATGGTTTTACCTGCTTCACGGTGACACAAAGCCATTAGTTCAGCGTAATGGGTTTCCATCAGATCGGCCATTTTGTCTAAGCAATCAGCACGTTCCCCGGCAGGACGTGCAGACCACTCAGGAAAAGCGGCTTGGGCAAGATCAATGGCTTTAGTGACGCTGTCTTGGTCAGCCCAATCGATTTCACCCACTGATAAAGAATGATCGTATGGACTCTTAATCTGATGGGTTAAACCCGTAGACAATTTTTCACCGCCGACGATGGGGTAAGCACGCCATTGTTGATTTTGTCCCATGAAAGCGTCTATTTTGGCTTTGAAAGGTTGCCATTCGGATTCGATTTCAATATTAGGGCCAAAAGAATTTTTTCGGTCAGTAAACAATTTACTTGGCAAATTGATGTGCGGATTAGCCAAAGATTGACGACTTTCCAGCGTGGTTACTGGATGGTGTACTAGGTCTTCAATTGGGTATTTGGCATCGATTAAACGGTGCACGAAAGAGCTGTTGGCACCATTTTCCAACAGGCGGCGAACCAAGTAAGGTAGTAAGTCTTTGTGGCTACCGACAGGCGCGTAAATACGCACGCACAGGTCATTTTCTTTGATCAAATGATTATAAAGAGCATCGCCCATACCGTGTAGACGTTGGAATTCAAACTCGTTATTGGTGGCGCCTAATTGTTTTGCCAAGCAACTGATGGTCGCTATGGTGTGTGCGTTATGGCTGGCAAACTGTGGGAAGATTTGTGCACGTGTGTGTGGACTCAATAAAAAGTGTGCACAGGCTAAATAAGACACATCTGTCGCTTCTTTACGGGTGTAAACGGGATAGCCATCTATACCTTTTTGTTGGCACAATTTGATTTCAGAATCCCAATACGCGCCTTTTACTAGACGTACCGGAATGCGATCTCCTTGTTCTTTGGCAAGGGCAGCAAGCCACGTCAATACAGGTAAAGCGCGTTTTGAATAAGCTTGTACCACAAGACCGAATAAGCCCCAGCCTTTAGTCACTTGATCACGATAAAGTTTTTCAAACAGGTGCAAGGACAACTCTAAACGATCTGCTTCTTCGGCATCTATAGTGATGCCAACCTTTAGAGAGCGCGCTTTCTCAATCAAACCTTTTACGCTGTCAAAAAGCTCGGTCATAACACGTTCTTTATTACCCGCTTCATAACGTGGATGTAATGCCGACAATTTGATGGAAATAGTCGGTCGATGACCCGTGTTATAGGTATCTTTGCCAACGGACTCTATCGCTTGTTCGTAGGATTTTAGGTATTTTGCGGCATCATCAGCTGTCAGAGCGGCTTCGCCCAGCATGTCGAAAGAGTAGGTGTAACCTTTGTCACGATAGCTTTTACCACGTGATAAGGCTTCATTAATGTTACGGCCAAGAACGAACTGATGTCCCATGATTTTCATTGCCTGATTCATGGCTTTACGAATCACGGGTTCGGAAACACGGTTTATCATACGGTTAACTAAGTTGGCTGGGGTGCCATCTTGGCGTTCGTCCATGGTGACTATCTTGCCTGTCAACAATAAACCCCAAGTAGATGCATTCACAAAGAAGGAGTCTGAATTTTGTGCATGAGAAGCCCAATCCGCCACGCTGAGTCTGTCTTTGATAAAAGCGTCCGCAGTTTCTTTATCTGGCACACGCATTAGGGCTTCAGCTAGGCACATTAACAAGATGCCTTCTTTCGTATCTAGGCTGTACTCTAGCAATAAGGCATCAATCATAGACATGCTATCGTCGTCTTTACGTACTTCAGCAATTAACTCGGAGGCCGCTTGAGTGTGAATCGCCAACTCAGCTTCCGTTGGTTTGGCTAAAGGCAAAAGCTCTTTCAACCAGCTTTCTTCGTCCGCTTTATAAAGAGGGGAAATGAGCTGCCATAACTGGTTTAATGGTTGCTCGATGAAGTTGGGTTGTAATACCTCAATCGCTTTAAACATGACTGTTTTCTCCCGTGAACAGCGAAGATCAAAAGTGTGTTTGACTGCTGTACATTGTTATAGAGCACATGGCACTTGATGAATGAATAGATTTAGTAAAAATCATCAAGCGTATGTCTGGATAATGGGCACACTTTAGTGACAGAAGGGGGAAACTGTCTTTCGAAAAAGTCGTTTTTTTTTATAAAAAAATCTGGCTCGAGTTAGGAAGTAGAGGATTTTGGTGATTTAAGCGGATTTTTTTGCAACATTTTTGAGGGAACCTGCCTGTCACTTATTAAGATTAGTTCAGGATGAGAATTTGTCTATTTAAGATTGCCAAATTGCTTCTGGTATCGCAAAGGCGTAATGCCTAAGGTTTGTGAAAACACATTTGTCATTGCACTTTGGCTAGAAAAACCGCACATTTCTGCGACTTGAATCGGGGGGAATCCTTCGCGTAATAGGGTTTGGGCGCGCTCAATACGTTTACGCATGAGATACTGATGTGGTGTCATGCCGGTACGTTCTTTAAATCTTTCATGGAACTGACTGACACTTAAAAAGCAGAAATTTGCCAACTGATCTATATGTACTTTGCGCGAAAGGTTCAGCTCGATGAATTGATCAAGTTTATCTATGTCCAGTTGATTGCCACGAGTACGTACATCCTTACTGTTGACCTGATGTCGAATGGCACTCAATAAGGTATTGCCGCAGGCACGCGCTAATATTTCATCATTTGGATACTGCTGTAACTCACCAGATAAGGCTGAGGCTAAAATTTGCAAGCGTGGACTGAGTTCGAAATAGGCGGCTTGATCGAAAATACGCGAGACAATTTCGTATTCTTCATCCGTGATGCTCTTTTGCGGTGGCACAGGTAAATTGACCACCATAATACGGTTTTCACCTAGACCAGCAAAAGCGTGAGTATTTGCTGAAGGTAAGATGCAACCTTCACCAGAGTGCAGTTCTTTTCCCTTGCCTTGAATATCAAAATCCGTATTGCCATCCAGCACAATGACCAACTGATGGTAATCATGATCATGGGCATCTGCCTCGTTGGGCAGACTAAATACATCGGATTCAGACGAAGTCAAAATTCACCTATTGGGCTATACGTAAAAATAAAGTATAGCCCTGTTAGTTAGGCTTTAATAGTGGTAGGTTTTTGTTGGGCAAGCTCTCAATTAAAAAGGGCACCCTGATATTGAGTGCCCTTTGTATAAGTTGTAGAGGGAAGTTACGCCTCGACTTGAATCACCAAATTGCCTAAAGCGCCTGACTTTAAAACTGCTTCATGAGCTTGAGGTAAGGCTTCTAAAGGGTAGCTTTGACGAATGACGGGTTTTAATACTCCCTTTTCAAACAAAGGCTTGAGGGCTTTCGCTATTAGGGCCAATTCAGCCGGTTTGACATTGGCTAGGGCCACACCCATAACAGCGGCATCGCGTGCCATTAAATCTCGTGGGTTAATTTCCACTGTGCCACGGTTACCCACAACAGCAACACGACCGCCAAATGCTAAGGCTTTTAAGTCTTGATCTAGGTTGTGGTTTGCTAGCATTTCAATAATGACATCAAATCCTGTTTCTAGAGATTGGAATGGCGCTAAATGGCCGTCTTCATTGTGCATGATAACGGTTTCAACCCCTTGTTCACGTAATAACTGAGCACCTTCGGTACTGCCTGCACTGGCAACAACGTCCATGCCAGAGGCCAGCGCCAGCTGAATGGTGGCAACGCCAACGGCACCTGTACCACCATGAATCAGTACTTTATCGCCTGCTTGGGCATTAGCGCGACCAAACAGCGCACGGTGTGCTGTGGTGTAAGGGATGCCCAAACAGGCGCCTTCAGCAAAACTCAGCGCGTCGGCTAATGGGTAAGTGTGGGTGGTGGCACACACACAATATTCAGCAGATGAGCCCGTTAAGTTGCGGCTAAAATAAACACGTTGACCAACTTTAAAACCACTTACAGCACTACCGACTTTGACGACCGTGCCGGCACCATCTGAACCTGGTGTGTGTGGAAAGTTGGCTGTGTAGTTGTTGGTACCTGAGCGAATGTAGGTGTCCACAGGGTTCACACCAGCAGCACCCACTTTCACTAAAATCTGCTCTTCGCTTATTTCTGGCTGAGCTGCGTCAACCAGAGCCAGTGCACTGGCTGGGCCATAAGCTTGGATTTGCATTGCTTTCATAATAATTATCCTCAGTCTGCGTAGACTTGCTCAGGCAACCAAGTTGCCAGATCAGGCCAGATGGACAGCATTAGTAAGACCACCAGCTGGATGATGATAAAAGGAAAAACCCCTTTATAAATGGATTGGGTTTTGACCTCTGGTGGCGCAACACCGCGTAAGTAAAATAGTGCAAAACCAAAAGGTGGTGTCAAGAACGAGGTTTGCAGGTTGATGGCCATCATAATACCCAACCATACAGGATCAAGACCCATTGCCAACAACACAGGGGCAACAATTGGCACCACCACAAAGGTAATCTCAATGAAATCCAGTATGAAACCGAGGAAGAACATCAGTAACATCACCACTATCATGGCACCAACCACACCGCCTGGAAGTTGCGAGAAGAAGTCTTCAATCAGTTCCTCACCACCGAATCCACGAAATACCAAAGAAAATAATGACGCACCTATTAGGATCATGAACACCATACAGGTTACTTTGGTGGTGGAGTAAACCGCCTCTTTTAATGTTGCAAGATTCAGTTTGCCGCTTAGCAAAGCCAACAATGCTGCACCTAAAGCACCGACTCCGGCGGCCTCAGTTGGTGTTGCTAAACCTGTTAAGATGGATCCTAGTACAGCAAAGATCAGAATCAGCGGTGGCATTAAACCTTTGAATAATTGCAATGCCAATGGCTCGGTCGAGCTGCCGCGTAATTCTTCGCGGGGGACCGCAGGGGCTTTATGAGGCTGTAGCCAAGCAACTACTACAACATACAATATGTAAAACACCACCAGAATCAAACCTGGAATCAAGGCACCGACAAATAAATCCCCAACCGAAATGGTTTTAGGGGAGAAAATACCCATTTGTAATTGTGCTTTTTGGAAGGCGTTGGACATGACATCGCCAAGCAATACCAGTGCAATCGATGGTGGAATGATTTGCCCTAATGTACCTGTCGCACAAATAGTGCCAGTTGCTAAGGCTGGGTCATAACCTCGACGTAGCATAGTTGGCAATGAAATCATCCCCATGGTAACCACAGTGGCACCGACAATACCGGTACTGGCGGCCAATAGCATGCCCACTAGAATGACGGAAATTCCCAAACCACCGCGCAGGGTGCCAAACAGCATGGCCATGGATTCCAATAGCTTCTCTGCTAATTTGGATTTTTCCAGTAGCACCCCCATGAGCACGAAGAGGGGCACGGCAATCAGAGTTTCGTTGCGAACAATACCAAATAACCGATTGGGCAAGGCTTCTAGAAAGACACTGTCAAAGGTGCCGAATAGAGAACCAACAGCAGCAAAGATCAGCGCGGTACCACCCAAAGAAAAGGCGACCGGGTAACCAAAAAGTAAGCAGATACACACGCCTGCAAATAACCATAAAGGTAAAAATTCCACCATGAGTTAAGCTCCCTTTGTGGCGCGGATTACGCCTAGATTCTTAAGAATATCTGCGAGGCCTTGAATAATAAGTGTCACCATCATAATTGGAATCAAGGTTTTCAACAGATAAACGAAGGGCAAGCCACCCGGTTCTTGTGATGTTTCTAATACGCGCCAAGAAGCTCCAACGTATTCTAAGCTTAGATACCCTGTATATAAGGTAAAAGGGAGTAGGAAGAAAAGTCCGCCAATCAGATTCACCCAGGCTTTTTTAGTCGCACTAAAATCACGATAAAAGACATCCACGCGAACGTGTTCGTCGGCTTTGAATGTGTATGCTGCACCCAGCATGAAGACCAAGGCATGAAAATACAGAACGGATTCTTGTAAAGCAATCGAGCCGATACCAAAACCATAGCGTAATAATACGATGAGGCAGGTAAGGAGCATCATCAGTAGTGTTAGCCAAGCAACGCATTTCCCTGTGTATTCAGAAATCGCCTCAGCTAAACAAATGAGTTTGTTAAACATGAAAGTACCCACAGTTTTTATTCATTATTGTGTTGGATTTATCCCCACAGAAAAATCCGTCAGTAAGTCTATTGGATAACGTTTCGCTTGAAAACTAAATGGCCAATATAAGCCATTGGAAAACCAGTATTTCTCAATAAAAATCGGATTTTCGGTTAAACGGGGAAGTTTTTTGTGGTTTTTTCATTTTTTCTTCTATGATTTTTATGACGACTTTTGTGTGGCGTGATTGCTGACGCGGTTGCTAAAGACATTTTCTGTAGCCCTCAATTCCTTCTAATAAGATGTGGGAAGGTATTTTTTCGGAAATATTTCAATCTTTAACATTTTTGTCATATTCGCCTTTTATAGTGAACAACATCGAAAGAGCTATGGGCATTTGCCCATAAATATTTGATTACAACCACTGAGGTTTATGTGATGAAAAAACTAGTTGCAGGTCTAGCAGTAACAGTAGCGGCATTAGGCATTTCAGCTAACGCTGTTGCAGATGTTGATCCGAATTTGATGTCATACAGCAAAGCAAGTGGCGTTTCTGGCAACATTTCTAGTGTTGGTTCTGATACTTTAGCGAACTTGATGACATTATGGGCAGAAGACTTTAAGCGCCTTTATCCAAATGTAAACATCCAAATTCAAGCGGCTGGTTCTTCTACTGCGCCACCAGCTTTGACAGAAGGTACGTCTAACTTCGGTCCTATGTCTCGTAAAATGAAAGACAAAGAAGTGGCAGCTTTTGAGAAAAAATACGGTTACAAGCCAACGGCAATTCCAGTAGCAATTGATGCTCTAGCAGTATTCGTTCACAAAGATAACCCTATTAAAGGTTTGTCTCTTCCACAAGTTGATGCGATTTTCTCTTCTACCCGTAAAGGTGGTCACAAAGAAGACATCACTACTTGGGGTAAAGCAGGTTTAACTGGTGCTTGGGCGAATCGTGATATTCAATTGTTCGGACGTAACTCAGTATCAGGTACTTATGGTTACTTCAAATCACACGCTTTGTTTAAAGGTGACTACAAAAACTCTGTAAACGAGCAACCTGGTTCTGCTTCTGTTGTACAGTCTGTTTCAACGTCACTTAATGGTATCGGTTACTCAGGTATTGGTTACAAAACCTCTTCAGTGCGTGCGTTACCATTGGCGAAGAAAGAAGGCGATGCTTTCATTGCTGCTACCCCAGGAAACGCAGCAACGGGTAAATATCCACTGTCTCGCTTCCTATACGTTTACGTAAACAAAGCACCTAACAAGCCACTTGCTCCACTAGAGCGTGAGTTCGTTAAGATGGTACTTTCTAAGATGGGACAAGAAGTGGTTGTAAAAGACGGCTATGTTCCACTACCAGCAAAAGTGGCTGACAAGTACCTAAAAACGCTAGGTGTTAAATAAGCAGTCGCTAAAGCGAGCTTATAAAATGGTTTTAAAAGTAGGAGGGCAGAAACGCTCTCCTACTTTTCTCTGTTTTATAGGTTGTCACAAAAACGTCACACAAATAAAGATGAATGCGGATGACTAAATCAACTGACCATCAGATGCCGGAGCTGGATTTCGATACGCCAGCATTAAAGCGTCATCGTAAAATTCGCGCCCTAAAAGACCGTATTGCCGGTATGGGCATCGCAGTAGGAGGCAGTAGCGTTATCCTAGCTGTACTGCTGATCTGCTTTTATTTACTTTATGAGGTTGCTCCTCTTTTCTCTGGAGCCAGCATTGAGCCACAAGCCAGTTACAGTTTACCAGCGGCGAATCAAGGCGAAAGCTTATACTTAACCACCGAAGAGCAAGCCGAAGTCGGCATGCGAGTGGCCAGCAACGGTAACATCATTTTCTTTTCTGTAGCTGACGGCAGCATTATTAAAACGGTGGAGAATACGCGTACCGAAAAAGTGACAGCGTTTGCGGTGGAATCCGATACCAGTCATTTAGTGGCCTTTGGATATGAAGACGGTAAAGTTGTTATCGCTAAGCATGTTTACCGTACTACTTATCCTGATGGAAAACGTAAAATCACTCCTGATGTAGAATACCCTTACGGTGAAGAAGCCATTGCGGTGGCGGATTTTCCGATTGAGTTGATGTCATTTAGAGACGGTGAAGATGGCTTCACAGTGGCAGCGATGGGAGGTCAACAGACTGCGGTGACTAAGGTCACTAAGGAAGTCAACTTCATAACGGAAGAAGTGGAGTTAAGTGAAGAGCGCCAAAGTTTCCCATATGTGGCGGATGTTGTCAGCTTATTGATCAGTGGTGATCAGCGCTACCTCTATGTAGCAACGCACTCTGGTGAATTAAGCGAGTTTGATTTACGTGATTTTAGCGACATTCGTTTGAAGGACGAAATCTCTTTGTTCAATGACGATGCCAAATTGGTGTCCATGAGTTATTTATTGGGTCAGTCGTCCATAATGGTGGCGGATTCCACAGGTCGTGTAAGTCAATGGTTTAATGTACGTGATGATGCGACCAACGAAGAGAAACTGACCTTTATTCGTGATGTAAAACAGCCTGTCGGTTTGGTCGGCATGGCAATGGAGCATCGTCGCAAAGGTTTTGCGACCTTAGATGATCGTGGCATGGTGGCTATTTACAACGCTACTTCAGAGCGTCAGGTCATTGATGAGAAGTTGAGTGACAACACTGCTCGTATGATCAGCTTTGCTCCTCGTGCGAATGGTTTATTACTGGAAGACAGCGAAGGTCTGCATTTTTTCCATGTGGATAATGAGCACCCAGAGGTGTCGTGGTCATCTATCTGGGGCAAAGTTTGGTACGAAGGCTATCAAGAGCCGACTTACACTTGGCAGTCCTCCGCAGCCAATAACGATTTTGAACCTAAGTACAGTTTAATGCCATTGGCCTTTGGTACCATTAAAGCAGCTTTCTACGCTATGTTAATGGCTGTGCCGTTGGCTATTTGTGGCGCCATTTATACGGCTTACTTCATGGCACCTGGTTTGCGTCGTAAAGTCAAACCTGTGATCGAGCTCATGGAAGCCTTACCGACGGTTATTTTGGGTTTCTTGGCTGGCTTGTTCTTTGCTCCTTTCCTAGAAGAAAACCTAGCGGCAACCTTCAGTGTTTTGGTGGTACTGCCCGTTGGTATTTTATTGTTTGCCTACCTTTGGTCGCGTTTGCCGCAAAATATTCGTTGGTTGGTGCCTGACGGATGGCAGCCAGTACTGTTGATTCCTGTCATCGTGTTTTTGGCTTGGTTGTGCTTGGCATTGAGTCCAACCATTGAGTTGAACTTCTTTGATGGCAATATCCGCGGCTGGATTACTAATGATTTGGGCATCACCTTTGACCAACGTAATGCTTTGGTGGTCGGCTTTGCTATGGGTTTTGCGGTTATTCCGACCATCTTCTCTATTACGGAAGACGCTATTTTTAGTGTGCCGAAAGCGTTAACACAAGGCTCTTTAGCCTTGGGTGCGACTTACTGGCAAACTATGGTTCGTGTGGTGTTACCGACTGCTAGTCCAGGTATTTTCTCGGCAGTCATGATAGGCATGGGGCGTGCTGTGGGTGAAACCATGATTGTGTTAATGGCAACAGGTAACACGCCTATTATGGACATGAACATCTTTGAAGGCATGCGTACTTTGGCGGCCAACCTGGCGGTAGAAGTACCAGAATCAGAGGTGGGCAGTTCACACTATCGTATCCTCTTCTTGGCGGCGTTTGTGCTCTTTATTTTTACCTTTGTGGTAAACACAGTCGCTGAAACCGTGCGTCAGCACCTACGTAAGAAATACGGGTCGCTATAATGAGTACTGATATGAAAATGAAGAAAAAGTCCGTATCTGAGTGGGTCAAATCTGGTGATCCTTGGGTATGGCTAAATGCCGGTGCGGTGGCAATTTCCGTCATCATGGTGATTGGCTTATTGTTGTTGATCGCTGTGCGTGGTTTGGGGCATTTTTGGCCAGCGGATGTCGTAGAAGCTCACTATGAGTTGCCAGGTCATCAGGGTTATAACATTGTCGCCGAGCGGGTGGAAAGTGTTGAAGTACCAGCCGCACAGTTACGTGAAGCTGGTATTGATATTCCTGACCATCATAAGTTAATGGAACGCACTCTCATGAAAACTGGTAACCGTGATGTTTACGGTTCGGATTTCCGTTGGGTGATTGATGAGTACTTAACGGACGTGAAGCGCCCAGAGATGTTATTTACGGCGGAGCGTCACGAGTGGGGTAACTTATATGGTTTCTTAAAAGCCGTGAAACAAGAAGGCAAAGTGGTATCAGAAACCTCTGATCTGACGCCAACAGAATCCTCTTTGGCTACTTGGAATGCGTTTGAGCAAAGTATTGAGCGCGCTACGGCTATTTATGAAGACATTCATGAAATAGAGAAAACTGACATAGGTAAAATCAACTATGCCTTAGAGCGCATTCGTCTTGAACAACGTCGTTTGGAACTAGAAGGCAAGTTGACACCACAAGCCGTCGCGGATTTTGCCGCTGAACGTAGTCAGTACGATGAAGAATACAAACAATTGCAACAAGACTTGATAGAGCTGTACGCAAAAATCAATCGTGACACTTTTGTGGTGCAAGTGATGGATGGTTCAGAGCATGAATTACCTGTTGCTAAGATTGTGCGTGCCTATCGTGCTAACGCTATGCATGTTGGGCAAAAAGTGGCTTTCTACTTCGCAAAATTATGGGAATTTCTCTCTGCTGAGCCTCGTGAAGCCAATACTGAAGGTGGTGTGTTCCCTGCGATTTTCGGAACCGTAATGATGGTTTTGTTGATGACTGTCTTGGTTACGCCGTTTGGTGTGGTTGCGGCCGTTTATCTACGTGAATACGCCAAGCAAGGGGTATTAACACGTACCATTCGTATTGCAGTCAATAACTTAGCAGGTGTACCTTCCATTGTTTATGGTGTGTTTGGTTTAGGTTTCTTTATTTACTTTTTAGGGTCAGGTATTGATCAGGCCTTTTTCCCAGAAGCTTTACCTGCTCCAACCTTCGGTACTGGTGGTTTAATGTGGGCTTCGATTACTTTGGCCTTATTGACCGTACCTGTGGTGATTGTGGCGACTGAAGAAGGTTTGTCACGTATTCCTCGTAATGTACGTGAAGGTAGTTTGGCATTAGGCGCAACCAAAGCCGAAACCTTGTGGCGCGTGATATTGCCAATGGCGAGTCCAGCCATAATGACGGGAGTTATTCTGGCGGTTGCCAGAGCCGCCGGCGAAGTGGCGCCATTGATGCTGGTGGGTGTGGTGAAATTAGCGCCATCCTTACCTCTGGATGGAAATTATCCATACATTCACTTGGATCAGAAATTTATGCACCTAGGTTTCCATATCTATGATGTGGGTTTCCAAAGTCCAAACGTGGAAGCGGCACGTCCATTAGTGTACGCAACAGCTTTATTGTTGGTCGTGGTGATTGCTTTGCTGAACTTAGCAGCAGTGACCATTCGAAACCACCTACGTGAAAAATACAAATCGCTGGAAATGTAAGCGGCGGAGAAGAGATTATTATGAGCGACGTAAAAACACATTCAATTGATATTTCAGCGATGCAGCGCAGTCAACAGGCTTTGCGTATTGAAGACGAGACTGTTTGCCTCTCAGTGAAGGATTTGCACCTGTTTTATGGTCAAAAAGAAGCGCTTAAAGGTATCGATATGGTGATACCTGAAAAAAAGGTTACCGCCTTTATCGGACCTTCTGGTTGTGGTAAATCCACACTTTTGCGTTGTTTTAACCGTATGAACGACTTGGTTGACTCTTGTCGCATAACAGGTCAAATCAACCTACACGACGAAAACATCTATGCCAAAGGGACTGACGTAGCGGAGTTGCGTCGCCGTGTGGGCATGGTATTCCAAAAGCCGAATCCATTTCCTAAAAGCATCTATGAAAACGTAGCTTATGGCTTGCGTATTCAAGGCATTAATAAAAAGCGTGTCTTAGATGAAACAGTAGAGTGGGCATTACGTTCAGCGGCCTTGTGGGATGAAGTAAAAGACCGTCTGCACGAAAGTGCGTTAGGTATGTCTGGTGGTCAACAACAACGTTTGGTTATCGCGCGAACCGTGGCGGTAAAACCAGAAGTGTTATTGTTGGATGAACCAGCATCAGCGTTGGACCCGATTTCAACACTGAAAATTGAAGAATTGATTCACGAATTAAAAAATGATTTCACCATCGCCATCGTAACGCACAATATGCAGCAAGCAGCGCGTGTATCGGATTACACCGCTTTTATGTACTTGGGTGATTTGATCGAGTTCGGTGACACTAATACCCTGTTTACTAACCCTGGTAAGCAACAAACGGAAGACTACATCACTGGACGCTACGGTTAGGCGGAGGATTTATTATGCAAGAATTAACGACAGATCATATTTCTCAGCAATTTAATAATGAGCTTGAACAGCTTCGTCAGCACTTTTTAACCATGGGTGGCGTGGTAGAAAAGCAAGTTCAAGATGCGGTTCAAGCACTATTGGATGCTAACGGCTCTTTAGCGGAAGACGTTAAAGATAAAGACGCTACGGTCAATCAGTTGGATGGTCTGATTGACGAAGAATGTACGCGTATCTTGGCAAAACGACAGCCTGCGGCGTCGGATTTGCGTATGATTCTTTCCATTAGTAAAGCGGTTAGCGAGTTGGAAAGAATGGGCGACGAGGCGAAAAAAATCGCTAACTTGGCCATGAATTTAATTTCTGAAGGTGAGGCGCCACGTGGCTATGTGGAAATAAATCGTATTGGCCAAATGGTGTCCCGTATGATTCACGATGCATTAGATGCCTACGCTCGTTTGGATATCGATACAGCGATTAAGGTGGCCAAACAAGATAGAACGGTAGACCAGGAATACAACACTGCTCTGCGCTCACTGGTGACTTATATGATGGAAGATCCTCGCAGTATCTCGCGAGTGATTAATGTGATTTGGGTATTACGCTCTCTTGAGCGTATTGGTGATCATGCTCGTCATACTTGCCAGCACCTGATCTATATGGTTAAAGGTGTTGATGTACGTCATGTGCACGTCAATGATTTGGCGGGTGAAGTCAAAGACGCCTAAGGTATTCATTTTATTAAAAAAGCTTCACAGTCTTGACTGTGAAGCTTTTTTTTCGCTTATTAGGTTTTTTCTCTGTTGGCGAAAGGACGGATTTTGCTAACATGGATTTTTCTTTAATTCATGGCAGCATATTGATGTTTACTCCAGACACTTCCTCTTATTCTCAATCGTCTGAAATCTATTATCAAAGCTTGAATGAACAGCTTAATGCTTTGTTCGCTGACGAGCGTGATCTTATTTGTAATGCGGCTCAGTTATCTGCTTTTATCATGCAAACCATTGATGACTTAAATTGGGCCGGGCTTTATTTTGCTCGTGACAATGAGTTGGTCTTGGGGCCGTATGTGGGAAAGGTTGCTTGTACTCGAATTCCCTTTGGCCGTGGTGTATGTGGAACGGCAGCTCAGACCTTAGTTGTGCAGCGCATTGATAATGTTCATGATTTTTCTGGCCATATTGCTTGTGATGCGGAATCGGCTTCTGAGTTGGTTATTCCTCTGGTCGTCGAGGGCAAGTTGGTTGGGGTGTTTGATATCGACAGTCCAGTTGAAAAGCGTTTTAGTGAACAAGATCAGGCAGGGATTCAAGCCATGTTGGATACCTTTGTATCGTCTTGTGATTGGCAATGGCAGTTTTAGCTCATTCAACTCAGCATAGAAAAATAATCTGACAAGACCGCCAATGTTTCCTTGTGTAGTGTTGGCAGCAGTTCAATTGCAGCGGCGATGGGAGAGGCTTGCTCATTGGCTGATGCCGCTTCTATGATAGCGCATTGCTCCGCCAGCTGATTGGCTGCCATGTTTAAACTAGCGGACTTGAGGGAGTGGCTGACTTGTTTGAGCTGCTGATAATCCTGTTCTTGCCAAGCTGTTAGCAGGAGTTCCAACTTCTGTGAGCTGTCTTTGACAAACTCTAGTCGAATTTGATTGACGGTATTCTTTCCAAGTAGCTGGGTGAGAGAATCTAAATATGCTGTATCTATCATATTGTCTTCCTATTGATTGCCTTCACCACTTCCTAAGTTATCAATAATTGGATCAAACTGCTCTTGGGTAAGAGGATAACTCAGTGGAAGATAAGCAAGTGACGATGAATTAATGACTTGAGTATAGTAGCAACAAAGTTGAGCGCCATTTCTTTTCCATTCTTCTAGGGCACTTAGAAGATCGTCTGTGAAGGCGGCGGCATTGCCCAAAATAATCAAATCAAATGTCTCTTGCGGAAGTGGGGTTTCATCTTGATGCAGTTGCACGGACAGATTTTGGCTGGTCATCATAAGTTCCAGCACCCGTGATAAATTTTTATCTTGTTCTAGAATTAGCACTCGCTTACCAGTAGCTTGCTGCCGAGTGTTTTTAATCTGTTCAGTAGGGTTGCTGGAAACATAGAAGGGCAAATCCACCCAAAATTCACAACCTTGGTTCTCGGCACAGGAAAAATGCATTTCTCCCTTCATTAAATAAATAAGCTGGTGACTTAAGGTTAAATTGAGTCCTACTTGGTTCGCGTCTGGTGCCATTTGCGGCGTAGGTAAATTTGGATTGCGTCTCAAGTTCTGTTGTAAAGCTTGAGACATACCCACTCCAGTATCACGAATGGCCAATTGCATTACTTGAGTTTCATGAGTGCCGTCGGGTAGCAATAAAGTAGGAGCAGCCAGTGCCGAAGGACGTAATTGGATGCTGATGCTCCCAGATGGGCTGTGGGCAATGGCGTTTTGCATTAAGCCGAGTAGAATCACTTTAAAACGCTCAAAGTCCAAATGAATGTTATCGGGTAGTGCGGTATCAATATAAAGAATGCTGGCCAATTGTTTACGTGCCATTTGTGTCTCAATCAGGCTGAGGCAAGAACGCATATGCTGCCGCAATGAACCTTCACTGATGTTAAGTTGCAGTTTTTTGGCTTCCACTAAGGTTAAATCGGTTAGCATTTCAATGGTGTGTAATAATTGGTGACTGGATTCTTCAATGTGTTTGGTGAGCGCTTCCGATACTTCATTTGTTGATTGTCGTAAAGTTTTGACCGTTCCTAAAATGGTGTTAATGGGCGGGCGAACTTCTTGACTGATAAAACTCAACATGTTCGCTTTATCATCATGGGCGGTTTGGATGTCCAGTTTTAGTTGTGTATTTCGACCGTTGGCAAAACGTAATTGTGAAAAGCTTTTTGCTATAAAAAAGCACAGGCACAGTAAGCATAAAAGTAGACTCACCGATAAGAATTGAATGTAGTAGAGTTTGTCTTGCAGTGCTTTATGTTGGCTGGTAATGAATTTATTGCTGCCTGTGTTTACTAAGCTGACAAACTCACCTAATTGAGGATCCAGTTTCTCAATACGTGAAATCAAATTGGGCAAATAGCTTAAATCACCTTCTTCGACTCTACTAACATGAAAACTAAGTAGTTCTAATTCACCATTAATGATGTTCAGCAAGCGAGTAGTACGTCCTCCCTCAAACTCTCTTACCAAGTTGCCGACATCGCCATCACGAAGAAGATCGATGCGACTCATCAACAGACTGTATTCCGCAAAAATAGAATCACGAAATTGGCTTGGTCTAGCTTCAAGGCTAATCAGAAAATTGAGGAAGCGATAGGTTTGCACCTGTAATTGCAGAGCATTCCACAAAGAGCTTTCAAACACTCGACGACTGTTATCACGAGCACTGTCACTGGTATAAGTAATGATTCCGAACAGAGCAATGGTAATTAAGATGATGAGCAATATGAAACTATACAACATCCATTGTTTGAACCGAGAAAGCCAATTTAACCCTTTTGATTTAGGCACCAGCCTTACTCCGAACTAGGTACTATCTTAATGTGATTGATTTGCCAAATAGAGCGGCCAAAATAGATTTCCGATTTGAGACTTTCATTTTGGTCAAAGGGGTAAATCAGCATAATAGGACCTAGATTACGAATACTCATTGGTACGCCGTCTCTGTGTGTTGCGAAAATGGCACCATGCTCGACAAAATCACTGACAGGGACTCTGGTCATGTATTTATTTAATGCGGTAACTTCCAAAACGTCACCGTTGGCATTAAGGGCGGCCAATAAATCGATCGCAGAGAAGCCTCGATAAGTATGGAGGCCTTTGGTCCAAGGGTTGTTTGTAGTGACAGAATATTGAGGTAAGGCTTCGAGCATGGGCAGATCAAATTTGACTTGAGAATCTTGCAACATATTGTCCATATCCCCAGATACGGTCAGAATGACGCGTTGAGTAGGCATGTCGAGAGCCATAGTGAATGAAGAAAGGCAGCCAAATAAAACGATAAACAAACGAGAGGCTGATTTCATACATGACTTCATAAAAAATCCTTGGGGCAGAGAATTGACTATTGCTTACACATTGTTGAAATTATCAAGAATGCTGTTGAAATACCAGTTTAAGCCGAATTTTTCACCCAACACTCCCTTCCTTGGGAGTGTTATAGGTGATTGTTTTAACCTAACTCAGTCAATCGTGAGCAGGCCGCTTGATGGTTGGATGTATCATTGATTTTTAAAAGTTGTGGTTTATTTTGTGCGCACTGTTCCGTTGCACTTGGACAACGGGTGCGAAATACACAGCCCGATGGTGGGTTGATCGGCGAAGGCAAATCTCCAGGCAAAAGCTGAATGCTTTTGCTGCGTTCTACTTTAGGATCAGGCACAGGCACCGCCGATAATAATGCCTTGGTGTAGGGGTGCCTAGGGTTATCATACAAGTCATGCTTATCGGCTAGTTCAACGGCATTGCCTAGATACATGACCAACACACGATCCGAAATGTGTTTAACCACACTTAAATCATGGGCGATAAAGACCAGAGATAAGCCCATTTCTTTCTGCAAGTCTTTTAATAGATTCACGACCTGAGCCTGAATCGACACGTCTAGCGCTGAAACAGGCTCATCACAAACAACCAACTTAGGTTTGAGAATCAAAGCCCGTGCGATACCAATACGCTGACATTGACCACCTGAGAACTCGTGTGGGTAACGGTTGATGACGTTTGGCAACAGACCAACTTTGGCCATCATCTCACGTACCTGCTGCTTTACTTGCTGCTTACTCAGCATAGGTTGGAAAGTATGCAGGGGCTCGGCAATGATATCACCGACTGTCATTCGTGGATCGAGCGAGGCTAGTGGATCTTGGAAGATCATCTGCAATTCTTGGCGCTTAGCTCGCATTTGCTTCTTGTCTAGCTCGGTCAAGTTTTCACCTAACCAAACCACATCCCCTTGAGTAATGGGCACAAGACGAAGTAAAGCGCGTGCTAAGGTGGATTTACCACAGCCGGATTCTCCTACCACTCCTAAGGTTTCCCCTGGGTATATAGATAGGTTTACCCCATCCACGGCTTTCAATGCTTTGGCCTTGGTCCAGGGCCAAGCATTGTCGGCTTTAATATTAAAATGGACTTTTAAGTCTGTGACTTGCATTAAAGGTTTCATCATCGTGTCTACACTCATGATACAAGGTTCCAATCAACGGCTTTGTGACAAGCACGTAATTTTCCCGTTTGATATTCTTGCAATACAGGGGCTTCCTGCGAGCAGCGAGCTTCTGCGTAATCACAGCGAGCTTGGAAAGGGCAGCCGCTTGGTAGGTTTAATAGATTTGGTGGATTACCTGCTATCGTGGCAAGTACCTCGTCCTCGCTGTCCAATCTTGGAATGGCTTTTAATAGTCCTTTGGTATAAGGATGAGTAGGTTGATAGAAAACATCTTCTGTGGAGCCGTATTCCATGGTTTGTCCTGCGTACATCACTAAAACTTTGTCGCATAAGCCTGCCACCACGCCCAGATCGTGTGTGATCATTATGATAGAGGTATTGAAGTCCTGCTTTAGTTCACTCAACAAGGTCAAGATCTGCGCTTGTACCGTTACATCCAGTGCGGTTGTTGGCTCGTCAGCAATCAATAATTTCGGCTGACAAAGCAATGCCATGGCGATCATCACGCGTTGACGCATACCACCTGAAAACTCATGGGGGTACATATTCATACGTTTTCTTGCTTCCGGCATTTTAACCGCATCGAGCATCTTAACGGCTTCTTCAAATGCTTCTACCTTGCTCATTCCTTTATGCAGTATCAAGACTTCAATTAGCTGCTTGCCTACTTTCATGTAAGGGTTGAGCGACGTCATTGGATCTTGGAAAATCATGGCGATTTCTTTCGAACGAATGCGGTTCATCTGTTTGTCGGATAAGCTCAAAATATCTTGTCCTTCAAAGCGTGCTTGTCCTTCGATCATGCCGTTTTTGGCCAACAGTCCCATTAAAGCAAACGCGGTTTGGCTCTTACCAGAACCAGACTCGCCCACAATGCCTAAGGTTTCCCCTTGCCCAAGAGTAAAGTTCAGATTATTTACCGCAGTAACAACGCCATCTGGAGTGCGGAAGTTTACGCGTAAGTTATCCACTTCTAGCAAATTCATGGTGTCTCCTTAACGGTCTTTTGGATCAAGGGCGTCGCGTAAACCGTCGCCGAGGAAGTTAAAACAGAATAGGGTGACCACTAAGAAACCTAATGGCCAAGCCAATTGCCAAACCGCGATTTCCATATTCTGCGCGCCTTCTGAAATCAACGCGCCCCAGCTGGTCATGGGCTCTTGCACCCCTAAACCTAGGAAGCTGATGAAAGACTCTAGCAGAATCATATTTGGTACCAACAAGGTGGCGTAAACCACCACAATGCCCAGCACATTTGGCACAATATGGCGCAAGATAATTTTTGGCGTTGAGACGCCTGATGCGTATGCTGCCTCTATGTATTCTTTGTTTTTCAGACTTAAGGTTTGTCCTCGTACTATCCTTGCCATGTCGAGCCATGAAATGGCGCCAATAGCGACAAAGATTAAAAAGATATGTCGACCAAATAAGGTCATTAAGATGATGACGAAAAACATGAAGGGGAAAGAATTTAAAATTTCCAGAAAACGCATCATCACGCTGTCTACACGGCCACCAATGTAGCCCGAAGCAGCACCATATAAGGTGCCTATAACAATGGCAACTAGACTTCCCATTAGGCCAACCATAAGAGATATTTGGCCACCTTGTAAGGTACGTACAAAAATATCTCGACCTAAAGTATCGGTACCAAAATAGTGACCATTTTCAATGTTAGGGCGGCCCAAAACAGAAATGTCCGATAAGGCTTCCCAGTCGATGTCGTCGTAATTCCATTGACTGAACAGTGGACCAAATAAAGAAATAGCGGCTACTAACGCTAATAAAATTAAGCTGGTTACTGCTGCATGGTTAGAGAAAAAGCGGCGCCGTGCGTCTTGCCATAAACTGCGGCCCTCTACATCAGCAACTTGTTCTGCAAATTGCTCAACGGCCTGAATTTTGTCTTTAGTCGTGATCATGATTAACAGACCTTAATAACGGATTTTGGGATCGATAACAGCGTATAAAATGTCAACAATGGCATTGAAGAGAATAGTCAGTGTGCCTACTAAAATAGTGACTCCCATTACCATGGAGTAGTCGCGATTAAGCGCGCCATTGATAAAATGCTGACCTATGCCACCTGTGCCAAAATACACATCGACAATAACCGAACCTGTAACTATGCCAACAAACGCAGGTCCTAAGTATGAAACTACTGGTAAAAGGGTTGGGCGCAAGGCATGTTGAAAAATGATGCGATGTTTAGGTAAGCCTTTAGCGTGTGCAGTGCGAATGAAGTTGGAGTGCATGGTTTCAATCATGCTGCCACGCGTAATACGGGCGATCTGCGCTATGTAACTGGTGGACATCGCAATTACTGGCATAATCAGATAAGGCCACGCACCGCCATTCCAACCACCTGGTGGTAGCCAGTGGTTATAAATCGAGAAAAATAGGATACAAATTGGTGCTAGAACAAAATTAGGTAACACAATGCCTAGGTTCGCGAAGGCCATGATGGAATAATCCATCCAAGAATTTTGCCGCAATGCAGCGATGATGCCACAACCAACGCCAATTAAAACAGCGACAATGAAAGACCAAACTCCAATCTCGGCAGAAACCGGAAAGCTTTGGGCAATCAGTTCATTAATGGTGAAATCTTTGTAGCGAAAGGATGGACCCAAATCCCCTTGCAATAAGCCACCAAGATAATAAAAGTATTGGTTAATGATAGGTTCATCCAGATGGTATTTAGCATTGATATTGGCTAAAACTTCTGGTGGTAGAGTGTGCTCGCTGGAAAAAGGACTGCCAGGCGCCATATGCATCAGGAAAAACGATATCGTAATCAAAACCAATAAGGTAGGAATCGCTTCAAGAATACGTTTAGAAATAAATGTCAGCATAGAAATTACCGAATACGATTCAGAATAAAGAGTATAAGTACTGAATCCGTTGAACAATCAAAGTAAGCCCAGCACACATTGCTGGGCTTCTTAAGGACAGCTCGCCTTAGTGCTTGATAATGTACATATCGCGCGCGTAGACGTTGTCTTCCGGGTTCGGTGCATAGCCACCCACATAAGGTTTAACAAGACGTTTGTTCACATATTGGTAAATGGGAGCAACCGCCATGTCTTGCTCAATGGCAATTTCTTCAGCTTTGTTGTAGTTCGGCGCAGGATCTTTCATGGTACGAGCATCGTGCAACAACTTATCGTATTCAGCATTGCTGTATTTACCGTCGTTGTTACCGTGCGAACTGGTTAGCAAGTCCAACATAGTAGAGGCTTCGTTATAATCGCCTATCCAACCTGCACGAGCCACATCAAATTGTTGATGCTTCTTTGTTTCTAGGTAGGTTTTCCATTCTTGATTTTCTAGCATGACGTTAACCCCCAATGTTTTTTTCCACATGGAAGCGATCGCGATGGCGATTTTCTTATGGTTGTCATTAGTGTTGTACAGCAAGGTGAAGGACAAAGGATTGTTTTTGTCAAAGCCTGCTTCCGCTAGCAATTCTTTTGCCTTTTCATTACGTTCTTTTTGTGACCAAGTCGCATAATCCGGTGTGTCTGGATTGAAGTCATTTATGACTTCAGGGGTGAAAGAGTAAGCTGGAATTTCACCCACGCCAGTCACGTATTTGGTAATCACATCACGGTCAATTGCATAAGATAAGGCTTTACGAACACGTACGTCATTGTAAGGTGCTTTGGTGGTGTTGAACTGATAGTAGTAAGTCCCTAGGTAAGGCGTAATGACGACTTGATCAGGAATTTCACGTTCTAATTGCTTGAAGTGATCGTTTGGCAACTCGTAACTTAGATCCATTTGACCTGCTTGGAATCTCTTAAGTTCTGCGTTTGGCGATTCAATTGGCAAGTAGGTCACCTTGTTGATAACGGTTTTATCGTTATTCCAGTAGTTTGTGTTACGGGTAAAAACCATTTTTTCGTTAACAATCCACTCGTCCATTTTATAAGCACCGTTACTAACCATGTGCTCAGGCTTGACCCAATCTTCCCCCCACTTTTCAACCACTTTCTTAGGTACTGGGAACATAGTTTGGTGAGAGGTCATTTTTACAAAATAAGGAACAGGGCGTTCTAGCGTGACTTGGAAAGTATGATCATCAATGGCTTTTACCCCTAAGGTTGACGGGGCTGCTTCTCCAGCAATAATTTTGGAGGCATTGGCTATGGCTGGAATTTCCATAAACCAAGCGTATGGAGAAGCTAATTTAGGGTCAACTGCACGAGTAAAAGCGTAGACAAAATCTTCCGCAGTGACAGGGTCGCCATTAGACCATTTGGCATCATTACGTAGATAAAAGGTATAAATTGTGTTGTCATCGTTTACGACATAGTGAGTAGCAACGCCTGGGATTTGATTGCCATCGCCGTCTTGGTTATACAAACCTTCAAATAGATCTTTGGAACGGATAGAACCCGGTGTGCCTTCAATTTTTTGAGGGTCAAGCGTGGCTGGTTCTGAGCCACCACCGCGCACTAATTCCTGTTTGTCTGCCAAGACAACACCTGCAGGTACGTTGGCCGCTTGCACTTGCAAGGGACTGATAGAAGCAGCCAATATGGCACTGGCGACGAGGGTTTTAGAGATTTTCATAATGTTCCTTTTTTTGTTAGCTGATTGATGTCTTTGTAATGGTGAGGCGTTTGACTGTTGCGAGTCAGTTTCGCCCTGAAGTTTCCATAGTTCATGAATTAACAAAAGGTCACAATCGAAATATCGAATCAGGGTATGCGTTTTGTAAAAGGTCGAATGAATAAAATTTAAATGGCATGAGTAAGGTATAAAAAATCCTTTTAAAGCATGGAATTAAAAAAGGATTTTTTATTTTTTAGATAACTTCATGTTTATTATAGTGAACTCGATTCGAACAATTAGTGAGCTTTAATATATAGATTTCGCGTATATACAACAGCTTGGGAGTTCGGTTCGTATCCTCCCACATAGGGTTTAACAACGGCTGCGGAAGTGTATTGATAGATTGGTGCGACCGCCATATCTTCTTGGATCGCTAATTTCTCAGCTTCTTGATAAACCTTAGAAGGGTCTTTCATAGTGCGAGATTGGTTCATTAGATTGTCATAGGCCTGACGTTTATAGTGTCCGTAGTTGTTTCCATGCTCAGACGTCAGTACGTCTAATGTACTGGATGCTTCGTTATAGTCGCTAATCCACGCATAACGACCCACTTGGAAGTTTCCTGAACTCATGGTTGAAAGTGCCGTTTTCCACTCCTGGTTTTCCAAGGTTACTGTTACACCCAGTGTCTTTTTCCACATGGCAGCGATGGCGATGGCTAACTTTTTGTGTAGCTCATTTGTATTGTAAAGGAGCGTGAAATTAAGAGGGTTAGAGTCAGAGTAACCCGCTTCCGCTAGCAATGCTTTTGCTTTTTCATCACGCTCTTTCTGAGTCCAAGTGGAGTAATCCAATTTCGGTGGTGTATAGCCACTGACGGCTTCAGGAGCAAAACCATATGCAGGTAGCTGACCCGTTCCGAGTACATATTTAGTGATGATGTCTCGGTTGATGCTATACGAAAGCGCTTTGCGTACTCGAACATCGTTAAATGGCGCTATATTGGTATTGAATATGTAGTAGTAGATGCCCAGCATAGGGTCTATGCGTACTTCATTTGGAAGGTCTTGTTTGATCTTTTTGAAGTGATCTAATGGAAATCCTGCCACGTCCATTTCGCCAGCTTGATAACGTTTAAATTGAGCACTTGAAAGTGGGATAGGTAAGTATGTGACCTTGTCAATTACTGTCTTGACGTTATTCCAATAAAGTGGATTGCGTTCAAGTACCATTTTTTCGTTTATGTTCCAAATTTTGAGCTTATAAGCACCATTAGAAACAATATGTTCAGGCTTGGTCCAATCATCGCCCCATTTATCGATGGTCTTTTTGGGAGCCGGGAACATAGTGGGGTAAGTAATCATTTTCATAAAATATGGAACCGGGCGTTCCAGTGTTACTTGGAAGGTATAATCGTCAAGAGCTTTTACCCCAAGTTCAGAGGGAGCAAGTTTACCATTGATAATTTTATCAGCATTGACGATTGATGGGATCTGCATATACCAGGAATAGGGAGACGATGTTTTCGGATCGACCGCACGTTGGAATCCGTAAACAAAATCGTGAGCGGTAACAGGTTCGTTATTAGACCATTTAGCATCTTTACGAAGGTTAAACCTATAGACAGTATTGTCTTCATTTACGTTATAACTGGTTGCGACCCCTGGTTCTAAGTTACCTTCAGGGTCTTGGCTATATAGCCCTTCAAATAAATCGAATGCTCTTATCCAGCCAGCATCTTCTTGTATTAGCTGGGGGTCAATTGAAGTAGGCTCTTGTCCACCAGAGCGAACGATTTCTTGGTTTGGGGACAGCTTTACTCCATCTGGGACGGTAGCCGCCAGTAATGGCATGGCGAATAGCGATGAGGATAGGAGTATTGTCAGACACAGATTCTTATTAACCTTCATATTATTCCCTAAAATAATTCGTAATTTCCATATTGGATATTGGTTTTGAAAAGCTTACGGAAGGTGCGAATAGGTCTTCTTAAAGACTCGAAGGAGACCTACATCTATGTAGGGCATTAGGGCAGCACAGGAGCTTGCTGCCATAGTCACTGGACTTGTTCGAACCTTCCTTGTCCAAACTGGTAAAAATTTATTATTTTTACCTATGACCCCATTAGAGATTAGTTTATAGGATAATGCAACCCGTGATATTCTTCTTAAATCTAACTGATTTTAAAAAGGTGAAAAGTGATTACTCAGCCCTTTCATGCAGTCGGCGCTTTCTTTAAGTCATTGCCGCTTATTCTCTCACCTGGAATGCGTTTGTTCATACTTGCACCCTTGATTGCCAATATCATCTTAATGGCACTGATTTATATGGTGGCGTTGAGTTATTTCCAAGATTTATTGAATTGGGCAACGGGTTATTTGCCTGAATGGTTGTCGTTTATTAGCTGGCTGGTAAATTTGATCTTTGGCGCAGTGATTGCCGTACTCTTGTTTTATAGCTTTTCTGTTGGTGTGAATATTTTGGCTGCACCTTTTATGGCATTTTTGGCCGAGAAGGTGGAAGAGAAAACGACTGGCAAGGTATTTGATGAAGCGCTGACTTTTGCTGGGATTATGTCAACTATTGGTCGTAGTTTGCAGCGAGAAATGCAAAAAATTCTTTACTTTGTACCACGCTTTTTGCTGTTATTAGTTATGTCTTTCATTCCTTTGGTGAATGTCATCGCGCCAGTTCTGTTATTGTTGTTTTCAGCTTGGATGCTGGCATTACAGTACATGGATTATGCTTTCGACAACAACAAAGTGGCTTTTTACGACATGCGCATGGCGCTCAGAAGTAAGCCCTTACTCTGTTGGACCTTTGGCGGTATTGTTATGGTGTCATTAACCATTCCGCTGTTTAATTTGTTTGTGATGCCGATTGCTGTTGTGGCAGCGACGTTATTATGGGTGTCCATCTTTAGGGTAGAGAATGGGGATTTCTCTGCGTTGTTAAACTCTCAAAATGGAATGAAATAATGTCGCTTAAAATATTAGTTGTTGATGACGCATCATTTACGCGAGATCTGATCCGGCGAACCTTGCGTAAGCAATTTCCAGCGGTCGAGATTGAAGACGCGGTGAATGGCCGAAAAGCACAGCAACTGTTGAATAAGACACAATTCGACATGATTCTGTGTGATTGGGAAATGCCTGAAATGACAGGCGTGGAATTATTAAAGTGGTGTCGTGAGCAACCCAAATATCTAAAAGAAGATGTGCCATTTTTGATGATTACCAGCCGTGGAGATAAAAACCACGTAGTGGAAGCTGTTCAGGCGGGTGTAACCGATTATTTGGGCAAACCTTTCTCAGGCGAGCAATTGATTAATAAGGTGTTCGCTGCTGCCAAGAAACACAAGTTGTCTGCGCAATTGACTTCTAAGAAGCCAAAAGCCGCTTCTGGCTCATCACAAGGCATCGCTGCTGCGTCCATTGATGTGTTGATGGGCGGTGCTTCAAAAGTCACTTCACAGGGTTCTAAAATCATCAATCCTACTGAACCAGAAGTCAGTGTGAAAGATGTAAAGATTCCCACACTGGTTCGATTCGAGAATAAGCAGTTCCGTTGCATGGTGATTAAGTTCGGTAAACAAGAAGCCACTATGTTAATTAAGAGTGACGATGTGGTGCCACAAGTGCTTGGTCAATCCGTATTAGATTTAGAACATAATGGGGCTGTGAATCGCTTGAACTATTATGTTGAGTCGGTTGCAACAACTGAAAAAAAACCGGATTCGACTTTTTTGACTGTGGTACTTCGCTTAATTGACCAAGACGCTGATAAAGAAGCTTTTATTAAGAGTTTGTTCGATCATCTTTGAGTAAATGATGAGGATGTTTGATGACTAAAAAAGTGCTTCATTCAGTGCTTTTTTGTTGTTGATTATTTCTTTACTGGGTTACTTTTCTATTCCACCTTTGATGACATTATGCTGTCAATAGCGTCTTTACGTACTCGATTGGCCGGGAAATGACAGGAAAAAGTACTGCCTGAACCGGGTAAACTGCGGATTTGTAATTTGGCATCATGATGTATTAATACGTGCTTTACTATCGCCAGTCCTAAGCCCGTGCCTCCAGTTTTTGAGCCGCGACCTTTATCAACACGGAAAAAACGTTCGGTTAGACGTGGAATGTGCCGTGGGTCGATTCCTAAGCCCTGATCTTTTACTGAAAAAATACCATTGAGCTCACTGGATTCCCATTTGATTTCAATTTCACCGCCGTCTGGCGAGTATTTGACGGCATTTACGATCAGGTTTGAAAAAGCGCTATACAACTCTTTATAAGAACCGTAAATACGTGCATCGTCAGCAATTCGGGTTGTCAGCTTGTGCTGTTCTGACAAAATAGGAGTCGTGGTTTTGACAATAGAATCAATAATCTCGCCCACTTTATACCACTGATTTTCTTCGCGTTTGTCATCACTTTCTAGACGCGACAAAAGCAGTAAGTCTTCGATCAGCTGTTCCATGCGTTCGGATTGTTCCGCCATATTTACTATGCCTTTCTGCATATTTTGGGGCAGGGTATCCTTGAACATATCCAGGGTTTCCACATAACCTTTTATTACCGTTAGAGGGGTTTTGAGTTCATGTGAAGCGTTGGCAACAAAGTCTTTACGCATCTGCTCTAACAAGTGTAGACGTGTGATATCACGAACAAAAATAAGGTGATCGTTTTTATCGTAAAGGGTGGTTTGGATTTCCAGATATACACCATCTTTTGCCGGGGATTTGATTACCAAGGGTTCGCCGAAACGTTTTTGCGTAAAGTATCGGAAAAACTCGGGACTGCGCACTATGTTGGTAATGACTTGGCCACGATCAACCGGTCGCATGAGACCTAGAAAATGCGCTGCTGAGTTATTCCACCACTCTAAATTGCCTTGGTTGTCCGCCATGATAACGCCCTCTTTCAAGGCGCTGGTGGAGCTTTCAATACGCGTTAACGCTTGGCGCATACGGCGTTTGGATTTGCGTTGCTTCTTTTGTAAACGATATACGGCATCGAACACTTCGCCCCAAATACCGTTGGATTCTGGTGGCGCGGCACGACCAGAGTGACGTAACCAGTTATGAAATTGATACAGCTGGTACATTTGCCAGTATAAAGTGCCCAATGTATAGAGCAGCAAAACACCTAAAAAATGGCCTAATATATATCCGATTACCGCGCAGGCAATGAAGCCTGCCAACCAAGAAATAATGGTGTTTCGCCAGATGGTTTTCATGCCGACCTTTTTGCTGAGAAGCGGTAGCCAGTGCCCCGCACGGTTTGAATCAAGAAGTCATGGGTATTGCCAATGGCTTTACGCAAACGACGTATGTGTACATCGACAGTGCGCTCCTCCACGTAGACATTCCCCCCCCAGACTTGATCCAATAATTGCGCCCTTGAATAAGCGCGTTCTTGATGAGTCATTAGGAACTTCAGCAAACGGTATTCTGTCGGCCCCATGTCCAATGGACGAGCTCCAATAGTGACTCGTTGACTGATTGGATCAAGTGTTAGACCTTCTACTTCAATGGGTTCATCAATGCCCTGTGGTGTAGCGCGACGTAATACCGCTTTCAATCGAGCAACTAATTCACGAGGTGAAAAAGGTTTGGTGATGTAATCGTCCGCACCCACTTCTAAACCTTGAATTTTGTTGTCTTCTTCACTTTTTGCGGTCAGCATAATGACAGGTATTTCCGCTGTCGTGCTGTCTTTTTTGATACGTCGTGTCAATTCAATGCCACTGCCGCCAGGCATCATCCAGTCAACCAAAATCAAATCGGGTCTATGGTCCACTATGATTTCATGGGCTTGCTGAATGTTTTCTGCTTCCATGTACTCGTATCCTGCCATTTCTAGGGCAATGGCAATCATCTCGCGTATGGAAGACTCATCATCAATAATTAGTACTTTCTTACCGGTCACAGGATTCACCCTCATCTCAGGAACGGTTTTATTAAAGCGATCAATTATGACAATTTAGTTAAAGTGTCATATGTTTGCCACATTTTACACAAAATAGCTGGTTACTAAGCCAATAAAGACACAAGCACCAATGCGATTGTTGTCTAGGAAAGAGTGAAAACAGGCTTGTCTTTCTCTTTCTCTTGCTTGTTGATACTGTTTATAAAACAACCAAATACAAATCAATAATGCGACAAAATATGGCCAACCCAGTGTCGCGAAGAAGCCTACCCATGTCAAAAGAGAAAGCGTTAAAGCTTGTAAACACAGAATCACCAAAAGATCATATTGACCAAATAAGATGGCAGTGGATTTGATGCCGACTTTTACATCATCAGCACGATCCGTCATAGCGTAGTAGGTATCGTAAGCTATAGTCCAAAAGCAATTTGCTAAGAATAGCATCCATAAGAGAGGGTCGTTTAAGCTACCTCCCTGGGCGCTATATGCCATGGGAATGGCCCAAGAAAAGGCTAGCCCTAAGAAGAGTTGAGGCAGATGAGTATAGCGCTTCATGAATGGATACAGAGCCGCTAAGCCCAAGCCAATAAAGGATAAAAGTATGGTCTGTTTATCGGTTAGTAGCACCAGAATGAAGCTGACTAAGGCCAATACAATGAATAAAATCAATGCTTCATTGGCGCTAACACGGCCAGATGGTATCGGACGGTTTTTGGTTCGTTCTACATGGCCATCTACTTTTCGATCGGCATAATCGTTAATTACACAGCCTGCTGAACGCATGCTAAAGACGCCCAGTATGAAAATAATTACAATCGACCAATCTGGTTGTCCGTCTGCCGCTAGCCATATGGCCCATAAGGTTGGCCACATTAATAATAGGGAGCCGATGGGACGATTAAAGCGAGTTAATTCGGCGTAGTCTTTTAGCTTGTTCATAATAATCCAAATGGCGATTTGAAAGCAGAGATTGTGTCAAAGAAGGCTTCGTTAACCAAGATACCAGTGCCATATTGATGAAAAACTGAACGTCTTGCCCAAACGTTACCTGAATGCTCTGGAAACATGCTTGTAGGCAGTTCAGCAATTTCGATTGGGCTACGTTGTAAAGACCTGTGTTGAAATAGATAACCACCTAGAGGTTTATTTTTTAGGTGAGGCACTTTTCGCCAATGGCCTAAAAGGGAACGTGCAGGAATAATTGAGCGGGCATAAATCACCGTAACCCCATCCAGTTTTAACAATACAGTACGCACGCGGACGGCCGCTCTAGGAGCAAGTTTGAGCTTATGCCTTTCTCTAAAACTTGGGGTTCCCCAACCATCTTCGATGACCTCAACACTCAATTTGGAAATACTGCGCAATTTACGGGTTAGCGATTGCTTGGTGACCAGCCAAGGCCAAAGATGGCTTGGAATCTTGCTTTTGTTAGCACGATGAATCGCCATCCAGCGATAGTCAAATTGCTTGGTAGCAAGCGAATTGAATCGTGTCATAAAGTCAGATGTTCATTTTTTCAATTAATGCGACCATTTTGTGAAGCTCACTGGAGGACTGATATACCTGAACACGACACGCTTCAGCTTGTTCTAGGCTGATACCCACTTCTAATAAGACAGATGGTTCTATTTCTAAACCTTGGCGAAGCTGGTGAGAGATATACAAAAGCTTAGCTAATTTAGCGTGTTCACCATAATAGTGTGGTTTTTTGCTGTAACGAATAGCCGTCCAGATGTTATCTGGTAAGCTCCAGTAACGTAATAACCAAGAGCCTAATTGTTCCTTGGTGAAATGCAAAATCTGCATTTCTATAATTTCCGTAGCCAAATGAGAATTGGCTTCGCAATAGCGCGATAGAATCGAAAAGTGGGGTGGCAATATGCTACTAATGGCCAAATAACCAAAGTTCTGCAGTAAGCCAGCCAAATAAGCATGGCCTAATTTGGGGCAGTCTTCACTGGGCATGACTTTGACTAAGGCTTCCATGAGAACCGCATTGGAAACCGAGTCGAGCCAGAAGTTTTCGTAATGTCTTGGGCCATTCTCAGGTGTTTGAAAAGCATTACCCATGGACAAGCCTAATGCCAAGTTCATCACCATATCAAAACCCAACACACGTATGATGGCATCTTCGACGGATTCAATGGTTCCAGGAGCGCCATAATAAGGAGAGGAAGCCCAACTGATCACCTGCGCCGCCAGACTTGGGTCCAGTGCAATGACCTCACACAGTTCGTCAGTACCGGCGGTTTCATCGCTTGATAAACGAATGATGCGGTGTGATGATGCTGGTAAAGGGGGAATTTCCAACGTTTCTTCTAGGCGCTGTTTCAGGCGAATGGATTGGAAACGGCCGAGGGCTTGCAGAATCTGTTCTTCGTCATTTTCATGATTGCTGGCGGCTTGCTTGATTTGGTCTACCGGGATGGAAATGTTTTCAAAGCGATTGAGAGGGCCTGAAAACATGTCTTTTAGCTCTTCGCTAGAAATGTCGCGATAGGGACTATCAGACTTGAGACGAATTTGCAGAGTCTCACTTTCAAAGATGCTGGCATCCAAGATACTGGAAACACTATTGGGTTTGATGAGCGGGTCGCCATCACTGTTAAAATGGGGGATGGGTTCAAAGCGGCGTTTGGTAATACGCGCTAAGGCCGCTATGTCTAACATATGGTGTTCTGGGAAAATCACTTGCAAACGACCTGTATGGTCCACTAAATGTACCACACGCAGCCTATTACTTGGCTGTAGTTCTGCTGAAACGTCCATATGAAGTACTCTGTAAGAACAAGGATTTAGGTAACTGAAAAAGCCCCATGATAGGGGCTTTTATTTTACAGATTTTATCAGCAAAGATCTAATTAGTGGTTTAGAATCTGGCTTAAGAACATTTGCGTGCGGTCATGTTGTGGGTTGTCAAAGAACTCAGCAGGTTTGTTGGCTTCGACAATTTCACCCGCATCCATGAATACCACGCGGTCCGCTACGGTTTTCGCGAAGCCCATTTCGTGGGTTACACACACCATGGTCATACCTTCTTCAGCAAGCTGGATCATAACGTCCAGTACTTCCTTGATCATTTCTGGATCAAGGGCTGATGTTGGCTCATCAAACAGCATGATACGAGGTTGCATGCATAGACCACGAGCAATGGCCACACGTTGTTGTTGACCTCCAGAAAGCTGACCTGGATATTTCAGTGCTTGGTTAGCGATTTTGACACGCTCCAAGTAATGCATTGCCATTTCTTCCGCTTCTTTTTTCGGAGTCTTACGAACCCAGATTGGCGCAAGTGTCAGGTTTTCCAAAATAGTCAGATGCGGAAACAGATTAAAGTGTTGGAACACCATGCCTACGTCTTTACGAATGGCTTCAATGTTCTTTAAATTATCGTTCATTTCGATACCATCGACCAGAATGCTACCTTTTTGGTGTTCTTCAAGACGGTTGATGCAACGCGTCATAGTCGATTTACCGGAACCAGACGGTCCACATACTACGATACGCTCGCCTTTCTTGATACTAAAGTTGATGTTCTTTAATACGTGAAAGTCGCCATACCATTTGTTTACGTCCGTGAATTGGATGATTGCTTCTTCGCCCGGCGCTAGTTGGGCAAGTGCCATATTTTGTTGAGTCATTTTATGAAGGCCTCTAAATTCTTAATTAATTCCGCTTGTGTCCAGTATCTAACTTACGTTCTAGTGCCATGCTGTAGCGAGACATACCGAAGCAGATAATCCAATAAATAAAGCCGGCAAAGGCGTAACCTTCTAATGCTGTTCCAAGCCAGTTAGGGTCTTGTTTTGCTAGTTGAATCATACCCAGCAAATCAATCATTCCAACGATGTAAACCAGAGTAGTGTCTTTAAATAAACTGATAAAATTATTTACTATCCCCGGAATAACCAGCTTTAATGCTTGAGGCAAGATGATTAGACACATTGATTGCCAATAGGTTAATCCCATTGCATCTGCTGCTTCGTACTGACCTTTTGGAATGGCTTGCAAACCACCACGAATAACTTCGGCAGTATATGCGGCAGAGAATAGGGTAATACCAATTAAGACACGCAATAACTTGTTGAAGTTCATGCCTTCAGGCAAGAATAATGGGATCATTACCGATGCCATGAACAAGATAGTGATCAAAGGCACAGCACGAATGGTTTCAATGAAAACCACGCAAACAGATTTCACTATTGGCATATCAGATCTTCGACCAAGTGCTAAAACAACGCCGAGAGGAAATGATGCGACAATACCGATAATACCCAGTAGCATGGTTAGAAATAAGCCTCCCCATAGAGGTGTTTCTACAATGCTAAGGCCAAATACACCTCCTGAAAATAGGAAGTAGGCAATAACTGGATAAACAAAGATGATTGCAATGGATAAATACAGCTTATTCACTACTTTGATGGCATACATTCCCACCATCAAAACTAGTATTATCGCTGCGATATTGATTCTCCAGTATTCTTCGGGTGGGTAAAGACCATACATAAACTGATCAAAGCGAGCGTTTATAAATGCCCAGCATGCACCACCTGCAGTACATGCATCTTTATTGTTCCCTTCCCAAGTCGCATTAAGTAGTCCCCACTGTATGACAGGAGGAACAATTAAATAAATGATATAGAGGCTGAGCAGAGTCAGCACAACATTCAAGGGAGATGAAAAAAAGTTATTACGTATCCAAGCGACAGGACCAACCGAATCAGACGGTGGTGGGAGGCTTGGAGATGGTTTAAATTCGATCGCCATAAGTTTGCCTCCTTAACGCTCAACTAATGCCATACGCTTGTTATACCAGTTCATAAAGAGTGAGATAGACAAACTCAAAGAACCGTAAACCAGCATACAAAGACCAATGGTTTCAATTGCCTGACCGGTTTGGTTCAGGGTTGTTCCCATAACAACCAGCACCAGCTCAGGGTACGCAACCGCACCGCCTAAAGAGGAATTCTTAGCAAGATTTAGATACTGGTTTGTAAGAGGAGGAATAATAACGCGCAGGGCTTGTGGAAGTACAATTAGACGTTGAGTCAGAGTATCAGACAATCCGAGTGAGCGAGAAGCTTCTGTTTGCCCCCAGTTTACTGACAAAATGCCAGCACGAACATTTTCAGCAATGAAGGCTCCAGTATATGTAGAAAGCGCAATTAACACTGCCACAAATTCAGGAATCAGAACCATGCCTCCAGTTACGTTAAAGCGGCTCTTATTTGGAAGTTCAAATTCAACGGGAAAGCCCGATAGTACAAAAGCGATTAGAGTGACGCCCACTATCGTAGCAAGAGATGCCCAGTATGCAGGGAACCATTCTCCTGTTTTCTGTTGACGTTGCTTTGCCCATCGAATAATGAAAAATGAAGCAAGTATAGAAATGAAGAAGGCAGCAACAACAAAGCCCATACCCTCTTGAAAATTTGGGCTAGGTGAGTAAATGCCGCGGTTATTAAGGAAAAAATCACCAAAAATAATACTGTTTCGTGGGTGCGGCATAGCGGCTAATACCGCGAAATACCAAAAAAACATTTGTAACAGCAAAGGTAAGTTACGAAGTGTCTCAATGTAAACTGTGGCTAGGCGTGCAACTAGCCAGTTATTAGATAATCGGGCAAGGCCCATAACGATACCAATAATCGTGGCCAATATAATCCCTAAGATCGAAATAACAAAGGTATTTATCAGAGCAACAAGGAATGCCCTTCCATATGTATTTGCCTCTGTATACTCAATCAGGTGCATTAATATTGGAAAGCCAGCCGGTTCATTTAAAAATTTAAATCCAGTTGAAATTCCACGCGTATCTAGGTTGGCTTGTAGATTGCTGAATAAGTAGTATCCAGCCAGAACGACAAGAACCAACAAAACTGCTTGAAATATCAGGGCACGATTGCCTGCATCATTCAAGAAGCTTGAATTTGAGTTTGCTTTTTCGCTCATCTTAGTCCAGGCAGTATTATGCTCGTCAGATGTGTTTTATAAATAAGACTGGCGCAGCACACTTATACAGTAAAGTGGCTGCGCCAGTTGTTTAGATAGGTTTAAGAGATATTAACGAACTGGTGGCGCGTACATTACGCCGCCTTCAGTCCATAGATTGTTAATACCGCGTGGTAGACCTACAGGCGTATTTGGACCAACATTTTTCTCAAATACTTCACCGTAGTTACCTACTTCAGCAATGATGTTGTATGCCCAATCAGCACCTAGACCTAGAGACTCACCCATATTACCTTCAGCACCTAGCAGACGACGGATGCCTGGATCTTTTGATGTTGATTTGATTTCAGCAACGTTACTAGAGCTGATGCCCATTTCTTCAGCGTTAACCTGTACAAACATTGCCCAAGTAACGATGTCTTTCCATTGGTTGTCGCCATGACGAACAACTGGACCTAGAGGTTCTTTAGAAATGGTTTCTGGCAGAATAATATGTGCTGAAGGATCTGCTAACTTGGAGCGGTGTGCTGCAAGACCAGACTTATCGGTTGTGAATACGTCACAACGACCAGTAGCGTAGGCAGCTAGAGCTTCGTCTGCTTTTTGTACGATAACAGGAACGTAGTTCATCTCGTGCTTACGGAAGAAGTCCGCCATGTTTAGCTCAGTAGTAGTACCTTGTTCAGTACATACTGTCGCACCATCAAGATCCATTGCAGACTGAACACCTAGGTCTTTACGAACCATGAAACCTTGACCGTCATAGAAATTCACTGCAGTGAAGTCTAGACCCAAAGCGGTATCACGAGTGTAAGTCCAAGTCGTGTTACGAGAAAGAATGTCGATTTCGCCAGACTGAAGCGCGGTGAAACGTTCTTTAGCAGAAAGTGGAGTGAATTTAACCGCTTGAGCATCACCAAATATTGCAGCAGCCGTTGCACGGCAAGCGTCAACATCAATACCAGTCCAGTTACCTTTATCGTCCGCGTTGGAGAAACCAGGAACACCTTGGCTAACACCACACTGAATGAAGCCTTTAGCCTTTACATCGTCAAGTGTCGCAGCAGCTGCTCCAGTGCTGATTGTGGCAGCAATGGCAGCGGTAGAAAGAAATTTACCAACATTGGATTTCATTGTATTGAGCCTCCCAGGCGATTTTTTTATGTATGTTGTAATTATTGCAGTTTTGATAGATCTGAATTTGAATCTATGAGATCGGTAAAGCAAACATAATGCCAACATTTAATTATTCTTGTTGTCTTAGATATGCAGACGAATCCTCTAGGGGATCGTCACATCCCCCTATAGAATTACTCTTTTGCGCCTTAGTCAAGAATAAAATATTAAAAAAGAAGACTAATGTACTCATTGCTTGCACTTTTTTTTCTTAAATATAGGCTACCAATTAATCTTATGTTTCCATGAGATGGAACCAGTAAGACCAAATAAAACAAAGTGTTAAGTTATGCTGAGAAGTTATTTTTGCTCATTTTTGGGGCGATTTGACAAAACACCGACTCCAAATTGTGCGACAGACATTTCTTGCTTTATTTTGGTGCTTTTTTGTTGAAGATGAAAGCCCTTACAAAATATATTGGTTAAAGCGCTTTCCCAAAATTGTGCTCTGCATGATAAACTTAAGCATTCTTAGCAGTTTAGTAAGGAGATCCATATCAAATGGATAACTCAGCAAAACCACTTGATCGATTGGACAAAAAAATACTTAGAGAATTGCAAATAAACGGTCGTTTATCCAATGTTGAATTGGCAAGTCGTGTTGGTTTGAGTGCCACTCCTTGTTTAGAGCGTGTACGTAGATTGGAGCGCAATGGTTACATTACAGGCTACTGTGCCTTAGTAAACCCAAAGAAAGTCGATGCGGGTTTGTTGGTATTTGTTGAGATCCGTTTGAAAACCACGTCCCCTGAAGGGTTTAATGAATTTAAAACAGCGGTGGCGGAAATCCCTGAAATTTTAGAGTGCCATCTAATTGCGGGGGATTTTGAGTACTTACTAAAGGCGCGCGTCTCTAGTATGGATTCGTATCGATTACTGCTTGGTGAAACCTTGCTGACCTTACCGCACGTTCGAGAGTCGCGTACTTATGTGGCGATGGAAGAAGTAAAGAACACCACGGTAGTGAATATACCTTAGACGTTAAGGTACTGAGCATGATTCGGTAGCCAGCGATTTAATAAAGGCGGAATGTGCTCAGGATATTCTTGATAGAGTAGCCCTGCGGCCTTCTGTACATCATCTAGTAAGGCTTTATCTCTTTGCAAATCAGCGACTTTAAACTCCCACAACCCTGTTTGACGCGTCCCCAATAACTCTCCTGGACCGCGTAATTCTAAATCCTTCTCAGCGATTTTGAAGCCATCACTGGTTTCACGCATAGTAGACAGTCTGGCCTTGCCTTGCTGACCAAGTGGTGCTTTATAGAGCAAGACACAATGACTGGCAGCTTGACCACGACCCACACGGCCTCTTAGTTGGTGCAATTGAGCCAGACCGAGACGCTCAGGGTTTTCAATGACCATTAAGCTGGCGTTTGGCACGTCTACACCTACTTCAATCACGGTAGTCGCTACCAGCAGCTGTATGTCGCCAGCTTTAAAGCGGCTCATGATGTCCGCTTTTTCTTGTGCTTTTAAACGGCCATGCACTAGGCCAATACTGATCCCTGCTAATTGCTCTTGCAGAACCTGCGCTGTGTCTTCGGCAGCCTGACATTGCAAAGCTTCGGATTCTTCAATAAGAGTGCAGACCCAGTAAGCTTGCTTACCCTGCTGACAGGCGCTTTGTACTCTGTCTATGACTTCTTGTCGCCTTTGGTCAGATACCACAATAGTGTTAACAGGCGTTCGACCAGGTGGTAATTCGTCTATGATAGAAGAGTCTAGATCCGCGTAAGCGGACATGGCCAAGGTACGAGGAATTGGCGTGGCCGTCATGATTAATTGATGGGGTTGAACACCGTGTTTCATGCCTTTTTCTCTCAAGGCCATGCGCTGATGAACCCCAAACCTATGTTGTTCATCTATGATGGCCAGAGCCAATCGATCAAACTCAACCGATTCTTGGAACAGGGCGTGGGTACCAATGATAATATGCGCTTCACCAGAAGCGATTTTATGTAGTTCGGCTTCCCGTGATTTGCCTTTTAATTTACCTGTCATCCAAGCGACATTAAGGCCTAGAGGTTCAAACCATTGGGTAAAGTTAAGATAATGCTGTTCAGCAAGAATTTCTGTTGGAGCCATGACGGCCACTTGATAACCTTCTTGAACCACAGCCGCTGCCGCCAAAGCGGCGACCAAAGTTTTACCTGAGCCCACGTCTCCTTGCACCAAACGTAACATGGGGTGACCCTCTGCCATATCCTTTAGTATGTCTTGAAACACTCGTTGTTGCGCATTGGTTGGCGAGAAGGGTAACTGCCCCAGCAGCTGTTCACTGAGTTGTCCTGCACTAGTGACCTGAATGCTAGCATCTTGCTTGGCTTTGATGCGTTTACCAATGAGAGACAGTTGATGCGCCATTAATTCTTCAAAAGACAAGCGATATTGCGCTGGGTGACAACCCTGTTTGAGTTGCTCCAGATTGGCATCCCGTGTTGGGTGATGTAAGAACTGAATGGCATCGGACAAAGAAGACAAGCTGAACTCTTGACGTATATCGTCTGGCAGCCATTCTTTTAGATTGTAAGGAGTGAGACGCTGCAACGCCTGTTCGCATAATTGGCGAATCTTGGTTTGCGTCACGCCTTCTGTCAGAGGGTATATGGGAGTGAGTTGATTGGACGCTAATGGTTCTTCATCATCACTTATTACTCTGTACTCTGGATGGTAGATTTCAAAACCAGCACTACCGCGACGTAATTCACCGAAGCAACGCACTCTTTTACCGGCTTCTAATTGTTTCTTTTGAGCGGCAGAAAAATGGAAAAAGCGAAGGCCCAAGCTGCCACTATGATCTTTAATGCGACACAGCAAGCTACGTCGCTTGCCCATTTTCACCTCGCAGCTTATGACGTGCCCTTCGATAACCGCCTCATCACCAAAGCTCAGTTGTCCAATGGGCATGACGCGGGTTCTGTCTTGATAGCGAATAGGCAGATGAAACAGTAAATCCTGAACCGTATGCAGGTGCATACGAGCCAGTTTTTCTGCCATGGCTTCGCCAACACCTTTTAATTCACGCACATCCTGTGTGTCTAATCCATCTATCATTGTCTTATTTGCTGTTTATAAATTAAGATGCTGACACGCTTCGCGAATGGATTGGCTTACCGCCTCAATGGCTTTAGGGCGCGGAAAGCTTGCTCGCCATGCGAGTGCGACAGTTCGTTTTGGCGCCGGTGATGCAAAGGGACGCACTTCCAGCATGGAGTGATCGATATTGGTTGCGGCTGACTTAGGTAATACGGTGACCCCTAATCCTGAAGAAACCATATAACGAATGGTTTCAAGCGAACTACCATTGACTATGGTGCGGTTATCTTCGACCTCGTTGTCGGTGGATAAAGGACAAGCTTCTTGTACTTGTTCACTGAAACAATGCCCTTTGCCCAATAGTAATAAGTTGTCTGTGGATAACTGGTCGGTATTGATGACATCCAGTTTAGTCCAAGCGTGATGCTTAGGCATGAGCACCACAAACTCTTCTTCATAAATAGGCTGAGTTACCACATCAGGCTCTTGGAAAGGTAAAGCCACAATAATGGCATCCAAATCACCGTTACGCAGCTTAGGGCGCAGATTTTCAGTTAGATCTTCTTCTATGATCAGCGGCATGCCAGATGTTAATTTGTTTAATGACGGGATCATTACAGGAAATAAATAGGGGGCTATAGTGAAAATGGCACCTATTTTAAGCGGACCCGTTAGTTGATTTTTTCCCGAGTTGGCCAGTTCTTTGATCATATTGGCCTGATCTAGAACGCGTTTGGCTTGAGCGATAATTTGTTCGCCTACTGGTGTAATGTACACAGAGCTTTTGCTGCGTTCGAAAATGGCAGTGCCAAGCTCCTCTTCCAGTTTCTTAACGGCCACACTTAAAGTGGGTTGGGACACATAACAACGGTCTGCCGCACGCCCAAAATGTTTCTCTTCGGCCAGCATTACAATGTATTTTAATTCCGTTAATGTCATAGTCTACCTTGCCCTTTCGAAGATTCATTATTAATAACTATGATAATACATAATTTAATAAAGTATACTCGTAGATTTTTGTTACCAGCATATTCTTAATGGACACATTTCATGGCGAGATTAGGATTAGGTGGTCAAATTAAGCATTGATATAGGCAATTTACATGGCAAAGATATGCATTGCAGGCTGTGGTGACCTTGGTTCAGGCGTAGCGTCCTTATTATTGTCCGATGGTCATCAGGTGACAGGGATTCGACGTACTGGCACAAGTTTTCCTAATGGAGTGAGTGGCATCACGGGGGAGTTACGTACTCTGCCTGCTGCACTACTGCCGGAAGCGGATTTGGTGTTTTTGATCATGACGCCAAGTGAACGCAGTGAGCAAGGGTATCGCAGCGCTTATTATGAGACAGCGCAAGCGATTGTAGAGCGGTACCAGAATGCGCCACAAGAACCAATTATTGTGTTTGTCTCCAGTACCAGTGTGTATGATCAGCAATATGAGCTTATTACAGAGCAAACTCAAGCTCAGACAAACAGTCCAACGGCGTCAGTTTTATTGGCCACAGAAGCTTTGTTAGCAGAGCACTTTTCTAGTGTGGCTGTGCGTTGCTCGGGGATTTATGGGCCCGGTCGATATGCCTTGTTGAAAAAAGTTCAGTCAGAGCAAAGCTGGGGTGATAACAGCTGGACTAACCGTGTGCATCGTGATGATGTCGTTTCCGCCTTGTATAAGATTGCTCAACTAGCATTGGATCAACAAGCACTGCCTGAGCACATTATTGTGACAGATCAAACACCAGTTTCTATGTGGGAAGTAAAGCTTTGGTTAGCTTCACTGCTAGGGGCAAAAGTGAAAATTGATGCAAACGATGGATTCATGCCCAAATCAGGTAAGCGCATCCAGGCGGATTATTTATTGCAGCAGGGCTGGCAGCCAGTGTACCCAAGTTATGTGGCGGGTTATCGTGAGCTTGTTAAGGCTTATTTGCAGACATAGGTATTATATAAAAGAGAGGTTTGCTGCTTTATTTAAGTCATAAAAAAAGAGGCAAGAGAGCCTCTTTTTTCATTCTGTCATGGCGGGAATTAGTCTTCCAGCACCATAATGCCTTCAATTTCCACTTGCACGCCTTTTGGTAGAGCACGCACACCCATTGCTGCACGCGCAGGGTAAGGTTCTTTAACGAATTGTGTCATCACTTCGTTTACCGTAGCGAAGTTGTTTAGATCCGTCATGAAGATATTGAATTTTACTACTTTTTCCAAAGAGCCGCCGGCCGCTTCACAGACTGCTTGCAGGTTTTTAAAAACCTGTGTGGTTTGTTCAACAATGTCTTCACTAATGACTTCCATTGTCTCAGGGACCAAAGGAATCTGGCCAGATAAATAGACTGTGTTACCAGCACGTACGGCCTGAGAATATGGGCCAATAGCGGCGGGAGCATTTGCTGTATGAATCACGTTTTTTGACATGGTTATCAGTCCTTAAATATTTTTTTAGGGGAGGGCTGTCAGCGCCCAACAATGGTTTCGCGGGACACTTTTTCTACGCAACGAACCGCCTTTATACGGCGCATGACATCAGCTAAACCAACGCGGCTGGATATGGTGATATTAAGGCGCAAACGGCTGACTCGACCACGCTCAATAATGTCGAGATTCGATACTTGAAAATCGGTATCGCTAATAGAACTGGCAATTTTAGCTACCGCACCGCGTTCATTAATGTAGGTAACAATCAAGCTAATGTGTAACTCTTCTTCTATCTCTTTACCCCAAGACATGTGAATAAAACGCTCAGGACTGGATAGATGATCTTGTATGTTGGGGCAGTTTAAGTGATGGATGATAATGCCTTTATCGACCTGTACGAAGCCGACGATAGGATCTCCAGGAATAGGTGCACAACATTTAGCATAGGAAATGAGCATGCCTTCAGAGCCATTCACTTTGAAGGATTTGGGCGTCACCAAGGTTTCTTCATCTATGTTTGGGAAAAGCTCACGAGCCACTAAATATCCAACATGGCGGCCTTTCCCTATGGATTCCAGCAAATCGTCTAGACTATCCATCTGATGGTTGCTCAGCACTTGAGTGATTTGCTCAGGAGTCAACTCGTCGATATTGGTTTGGAAAGCATTTAATGAGCGTGTTAACAGGCGACGGCCAATGGAGATGGCATTTTCTCTTTGTTTGTCTTTTAGATAATGACGAATATTGGTACGTGCTTTGCCCGTAATGGCAAAACTTAACCAAGCCACATTGGGTTGAGCATTTTTGGCTGTAATGATTTCTACTGTTTGACCACTTTCCAGTTGCGTGCTCAGTGGTGCAAGACGACGATTGATACGACAAGAGATACAAGAGTTACCAATTTCCGTATGAACACCGTAGGCAAAGTCAACCGGAGTGGCGCCAGAAGGCAGTTCTATAATCTGACCATTTGGCGTAAACACATAGACTTCATCAGGAAATAAATCGTTTTTAACGTTGTCGACAAACTCAATGGGGTTGCGCGCTTTTTGCTGAATTTCTAATAGACTTTTGACCCATTTAGTGGCTCTGTCGTGACTGTTTGGCGCTTTGTCGCTGCCATTGGTTTTATATGCCCAGTGTGCAGCAATACCATTATTCGCCACTAAGTCCATTTCTTCAGTGCGAATCTGAATTTCCATCGGAATACCGTTAGTACCCAACACTGTGGTGTGTAAAGATTGATAACCATTGGATTTAGGAACCGCAATGTAGTCTTTAAAACGACCTTCAATTGGCTTGAATAACGCATGAATGACGCCAAGAATGCGGTAACAACTGTCGTGGCGATCAGTAACAATGCGTACTCCCATAACATCCATGATTTCATCTAAAGAACGGCGCTTTTTGTCCATTTTTTGATAAATGCTATAGATGTGTTTTTCGCGCACGCTAATTTTGGCTTCAATGTAATCTGCCGCCAATTCGGAACGAATGGTATCTTCTAGCTTTTGAATGTCTTTGATGCGCTGTTGACCGTACTTCTTGTGAATAGCACGTTGTAGCATACTGGCGCGCATTGGGTAGTAGGCTTGAAAAGCTAAGGACTCCAAATCCACGCGAACATTATACATACCCAAGCGATTGGCAATGGGCGCATAGATGTCTAAGGTTTCTTTCGCAATACGGCGTTTTTTGTGCGCTGGCATAGCATCCAGGGTGCGCATATTGTGCAAGCGGTCTGCTAATTTCACTAGAATGACACGAATGTCGTCAGCCATCGCCATGGCCATTTTTTGGAAGTTATGAGCTTGCTTTTCGATCTGGCTGTTGAATTCCAAATGGGTCAATTTACTGACGCCATCTACTAAGCTTGCGACTTCTTCGCCAAATTGCTCAGCCAACGCTTCGCGGCTGATCCCTGTATCTTCAATAACGTCATGCAAGAGTGCGGCAGCTAGACCGTCACTGTCCATTCGCAATTCCGATAGAATTTTGGCTACCGCTAGGGGGTGGGTAACATAAGGTTCGCCACTTTTGCGCTTTTGGCCATCGTGGGCTTGCTCCGCGTAATAATAGGCGCGTTTGACCTTAGCAACTTGCTCGTAGGGTAAATACTGGGCTAACCCTTGCGCTAATTCTTCAATGGTATACATCGCTCACCTCACAAAGGCAAACACGAGGTGCGACGGTTGTGTAATGAGCGATACCATACATAGAGCTTAAAACTCGTGAACAGGTCGTTGTTGCAAGTCAACATTATTAGCGTTAATCAGGTTGTCAGCGATTTCACGCAATGCAACAACGGTAAATTTGTCGCCTTCAAGTGCGACTTGAGCATCTTCGCCGCCTGTCGCTAGTTGACGTGCGCGCTTAGACGCTACCATCACTAATTCAAAGCGGTTATCAACATTTTCTAAGCAATCTTCTACGGTAACTCGAGCCATTTTTGACCTCTGTGTTTAATTTATCTGTTTATCCAAGGTTAATTTTACTGAACGGCTTCTCATAAAGACAAGAGATCATTGATGAGATTGCCATTTTTTTCTTGTATTCTCGGGGTTTTAGCACGCATAGCGGTAAAAATGGCCGCCAATTCATTAAGTGCTGTGTCAAAATCGTCATTGATGATGACAAAGTCGTATTCATGGTAGTGAGACATTTCGTCTACTGCTTTGGACATGCGGCGTTGGATCACATCTTCAGAATCCGTAGCGCGACTTTTTAAACGCTCTTCCAGTGAAGCCAAGGATGGCGGGAGAACAAAAATACCAATGGCGTCTGGATAGAGGTTGCGTACTTGGCGAGCGCCTTGCCAGTCTATCTCTAGGATCACGTCTAGGCCTTGGTCAAGCATCTCAAAAATTGCTGCTTTGGAAGTGCCGTAATAGTTATCAAACACTTGTGCGTGTTCAAAAAAAGCGTCATCAGCAATCATGTCTAAAAAAGTTTCCACATCGGTGAAATAGTATTCGCGGCCGTTTTCTTCTCCCTCACGTGCTGCTCGTGTGGTATGAGAAATGGAAATTCTTACCATATCATCTTGCTTTAAAAGCGCTTTATAAAGGGAGGATTTTCCCGCGCCAGAGGGTGCCGAAAGGATGAAAAGGTTGCCTTTTTGTTTGCCCATGAGATTTGCTTCGTATACTAGCCAATGTGAAATTGTGAGCCGTCAATTGTACCACAAAATTTTCTTTTTATTGCTAGTGTTGAGTGTTCGTTGAGGCTGGTAAATGGCTTTGAATCTAGCAATTAAGGTCTTGGATTTGAGTGCTTTGCAGGAAAAAACTGAAAAGCCGACTAAGCTTGAACATAAAGATGCACAGTTAAATTTGCATAAGGAAAGGTCGTAATGGAGTTTTCTTCTCAATTTGACGCGAATAGCCTTTTATATACATCTAGAAAAAACTGTAAGGTACTTTCGGTAGAGGTTGATGCCGACTATCAAACGGCGTTTATGAATCGTCTCGGCAGTTTACATTATGATGATAAGGATGTTGAGTTCCTAAAGGTTTCCTCTGCAAGTGAAGCCGCCGCGGTGATTGCTGAAAATCCAGATATTGCGGTTATTTTTCTCGATGTGATGTTGGAATCCGAGCGTTCTGGTTTGGACGTGGTTGGTGCTATCCGAGAGGTCATAGGCAACCATTTGGTTCGCATTGTATTGCTGGCTGGGCAGCCGGATGTGGTATTGCCAGACAGTGTGTTCAAAGAATACGACATTGATGACTATTGGAGTAAAGCGGAATTAACCCAAGCTCATTTGCAGGCCATAATATTGAGAAATATTCGTACTTGGGACTATAAGTTGATGATGCAAGAAGCGCGTCACAACATGCAGCAACTATTGTATTCCTGTCAGCGATTGTCATCGAAAAAAGACATGCTTGAATACACACAATCTATTTTAGAAGAAATCAGCAACTTGTTGAGAATAGAGCATGGCGGCATAGTGTGCTTTTTTAATTCAGAACAAGAAAAGCTTGAAGACGCTTTAATTATTGCAGCGAATGGAGATTACTCAGAATGTGTGCATCAATTTGTCGCTCGCATCATAGATGATGAGGTTCTCTTTGAAGCTGCGCGGCAAACCAGTTTGAGTAAGCAACACTCTTTTCTTGATGGCTACTCGGTATTGTATTTTTCAAATCAAGAGTTAGATGGTCGAGATTACATTATAGTGTTAAAGCTTGAGCGCACTTTATCGGCTAGTGAGATCAATCTTTTACAGGTGTTCTGTGAAAACATCAGTGCAGGTTTTCGTAATGTCGCTCTTCATAACAAATTATCTGAATTGGCCTACATAGAACCTACTTCCGGAATACATAATAAAAACTGGTTAGTGCGAGAAATTCGTCACATGTTTCCTTGGGAGAGGGATAAAGCCAAATTACTGATGCTGCATGTTGAAGATTTGGCCTACACAGAATCCATCCTAGGTTCTAAGTATTGTGACCAACTCACGTTATCTTTATACGATTACTTATGCGATTTTTTCGATAATGCGGTAGATGTTGCTCTATTTGAACGCGATACCATAGTGATGATTATTTATGACAATAAGGAATATCACGAAGGCAATTTAGCGCAGGTGATGCACCCGAGTATTGAAGTAGATGATTCTACTCATTCATTGGATTTAACTGTGAGTCTGTTGAATATCGCGGATTTTCCAAATTACGATGCCGAGCAGTTGGTCAGTGTAGGGAAAAGCACCCTAGAGCGAGCCAAGTATGAAAAGGTGCATTTTTTGGCGTTTTCTGAGGAATTAGCGTCGGCTATGTTCGGGCGATATGAATTGCTGAAAGAGTTGCGAGAAGCCATAGTTAAAGATGAGATAGACGTTTACTTTCAGCCCAAAGTCAACTTGCATGATGGGAAGCTGATTGGTTTCGAATCACTGGCAAGATGGCGTCATAAGAATGGAAATTTTGTCCCCCCGGATCAGTTTATTGCCTTGGCAGAAAGTTGTGGCTTGGTCGATAGGGTAGACCAACAAATCTTACGTAAAACCTGTAAAGCCATTGGTCATTTGAAACAATTGGAAATCGAAGTGCCTATATCGGTGAATGTAGCAGGTAATGAAATTGCTAGGCCAAATTACTTTGAGCAATTCACACGTATTTTGAGTGAAGAAGGCGTAGACAATAGTTTAGTTGAGTTGGAAATCACCGAGTCTCAATTTATAGAAGAGAAAACCTCTATCAATCGGCATTTAGATACATTAAAGGAAGTGGGTGTTAGGGTAAACATAGACGACTTTGGTACAGGGTATTCGTCACTTACCTATTTATCCACCTTGTCGGTTTCGACGATTAAAATTGATCACAGTTTTGTTTGGCGCATGGAAAACTCTGCAAAAGATTGGAAAATCTTGAAAATGATTATCGAACTTGGACGTTCTTTGGGCTTAGAGGTAATTGCAGAAGGCGTTGAAACTGAGCAGCAAAAAAAGCACTTATTAGCCTTAGGATGTGAACTGGGGCAAGGATATTTATTTGCAAAGCCAATGCCTTTGGAAAAGGTCATTGCTTGGGTGAAAAATAAAGAAGAATAAAGGTGCATGGGCTGAAACTTTATATTATCACGCGTGACTTTAATGCCATTGATAGAGCAAGAAAGGATACTTATATTTCTTCAGCCTTAGGGCTGGCAAACCAGCCTAACGTCATCCATATAATGCCAATCAGTAACAACCCATAGAGTGGTGGTTGCCACGATTGTTGCCAGTCATACCAAGTTCCAATTAGTACCGGGCCCAGAGCAGCCAAAGTATAGCCTATCAATTGTGACATACCGGATAAACTGGCTGCTTGTTTTGGGGTGTCGGTTCTTATACCGATAAAAGACAGTCCCAAAATAAAGCCCATGCTGATGCCAAAACCATAGCTTAATGACCAGAACCCCGACCATTGCGGTGCGTAAAGCCAACCTAAAATACTTATGACGGTTAAACTGGTTGCACACAAGCACAAACGTCTATGACTGCCTAAATATTGAATAAAAGGTGCCAAAATAAGCGAAGGTAACGCACCAGCGAGTTGCATATAGCCTTGATACAAACCTGCAGTGGTATCAGAGTAACCATGGCTGACTAGAATAGCTGGAATCCATGCCACTACTATGTAATTGAATAAAGAGTTAATCGCCAAAAAGCTCACCACTTGCCATGACGACAAACGACGCCATAGTGTGCTATTGGTTTCACCGCGCGTATTCTTAGGTTGATGTTGCTGTGTAATCTTAAAACCAAACCACACCAACACGGCAGGTAAAATAATCACCGCCTGACACGCCAAGGCAAATGACCAACCGCTGATAGGCAATTGGATTCGATTGGCGAAGTCGCTCAAAGGTACGGCAAGGCTGGACATAACAAAGCCGCCAACGCCCATCATCAAGACATAAATAGCGGTCAGTTGTACAACGAACTCAGGAAATTCACGTTTTAGCAAACTGGGTAAGAGTACATTGCCTATAGCAATGCCTGCGCCTATTAAAAGTGCGCCTAAATACAAACTACTCATTGAACCAGTAGCACGTACTAACATGCCTAAAGCGATCAGAGCCATGCCAGTGGCGAGAATTTTTTCGATACGGAAAAAACGCGTTAGCCATGACGCCAAAGGCGCGAAGGCAGCAAAGGCCAGTAAGGGAATACTGACCAATAAGCCGGATTGAGAGCTATTTAATTGCAAGGTTTGGCTGATGCGGTCCAGTAATGGTGGTAAGCCTGTGACAGGTCCACGCAAACACAAGGCAATCAGGAAAATAAAAAGCAGCAAGAAACAAGCGTCGTGTTTTATTAATCGTTTTACTGTTTTCACAAAAGTCCTTAAATTAAAAATGCCGAATGCGTGCGAAATATCGACATTATATGCTTAAGTGATGAGGTGAAGTAAGGACATGTCAAGGATGATCAAATGTATACTGAGCTTGGTATTGGGTGATGTTTTGGTTTCTGCTTGTTTGCAAAAAAAGGAAACTTGGGCCAGTTTTAAATATGCCTTTTTGGTTGAGCATGAAAAAGTTGGTAAAAAGGTGATTTCACAGTAAAATAACTCTTACAAACTTTTGGTAAGTAATGGTGGGAAGGTTAGTATGGGCGTTTCTATAAAGACACAAGACGGTAAAGTCATTGAATTTACACGTGGCAATGTGTTGTCGAACAAATGTCCTTCACGAGAAATTTTAAAGCACGTCACCAGTCGATGGGCGGTGATGATTTTTATGGTATTGCGTGATGGCGAGCGCTATCGCTTCAGTGATTTGCGACGCAGTATTGAAGGGGTGAGTGAAAAAATGTTGGCGCAAACGCTGCAGACCTTGGAGCAGGATAACTTTGTGCAACGTACCTCATATCCCGTGGTGCCTCCCAAAGTGGAATACAACCTTACACCAACAGGGCTGAAAGTGGCCGATCATGTTATTGAGCTGGTTAGCTGGTTGGAAGAAAATATTTTTGATATTTTGCCCATCGATACGATCAATATGTCACTGTCTTCAAATTGAGATCTTTGATGTTGCTTGTTGCCTAAGTCGATTTAGCCAATAAGCAAGGGTATAAATAATTAAGAGAGCCACCAGTAATTCAACCGCTCTTAAAGCAATAGCATTTAAGCCAAAATCATTGCCATATCTTGCCGCATAAAGTTGATAAGGGATCAAAAAGCCCATTAACGCATCTGCATGAATGGCTCGATCTCCCATTTCAGCATAATGACTCCAATGCAAAATCAAATACACAAGCAAGAATGACACTACAAAATAGGTGAACACTCACTACCTTGCCGGAGTAAACTAGCGAAGCAATTACAGCCAGACTACAGCCACCAATCTGTGACAAGACTCTCTTACCACGTTTCTCATTAAGTCATAACAGAATTTGGGTTAAAAAGGTTTGATTTATTGACGTTTTAGAGGCGGAATTCTTTTGACGCGTTGCGTTATCATAAAGGTTTAGTTGTGTTTTAAATGGATTGCTGTATGAAAACGATTTATCTTGCAGGCCCCGAGGTTTTCCTAGCGAACCCGAAAGAAATTGGCGAAGCCAAAAAAGCCTTATGTAAGAAGTATGGTTTTATCGGTTTATTTCCTCTCGATAAAGACATAAAAGCGCAACCAAGTCGCTTCGAAACGGCCATGGCGATTAGCCAAGGGAATGAAGCTTTAATCATGCGTAGTGATATTGTCGTCGCTAATCTCACTCCATTTCGTGGCCCCAGCGCGGATGCCGGCACTATTTATGAATTGGGCATGGGACGTGCTTTGAATCTGATGATTGCCGGTTATTCGAATTGTCAGACACCATATTTTGATCGGGTCTGGCAAGTCTATGGTCAAGGGGAACAATTAAGTACAGACTCTCGAGAGATTCGTGATTCTGATGGTAACAGCATAGAGAACTTTGGTTTGATGGATAATTTAATGCTAGAAGGTGGCATTCAAGCGTCCAGCCAAGTGTTTGTGACGCAACAGGTAGAAGCTACACAGCGTTTTACGGATTTAACCGCTTTTGAAGCCGTATTAAAACAATTGCAAGATTTATGATGTCTTTACCCTAAAAAAACAATGATCATTTTAGGTCGACAGCATCGCACCAAAATTCGCTGTATCCGTCACAAAAGAGTTCCACTTTTATCGTGCTAAAATCCCGTTGGGTATCTTGCTCTTGGCTGATGGTAATTTGTCTAAAGTCGATTAATTCAATCAAATTCTGAGGGTCATCCAGACGCGTAAATTCAAGTGTTATGCTGTTATCTTGTTGGGCAAAAGTGGCTGTTAGAGAAACCTGTACTTCTTCTAAAGCACGCTTGATGACCAGTTGAGTGATTTTCCATGTATGGTCAAATTCGTATAGGGTTTCATATTGAGACACATTCATTCCTACTATCAAGAAAAATCTATATTAACATGGCGTTGAAGCGTCTAGAAATAACATTGCAAAACGATGGCGAAGACTATGAGGATACCAAATGAACAATAACGCGTTCAGCATTAAAACCATGACGCGATCCGAGTTGGATCTTGCCATGAAGTGGGCGGCACAAGAAGGCTGGAACCCAGGATTTCACGATGCCGACAGTTACTATAAAGCGGATCCAAACGGATTTTTAATGGGCTATCTGGGAGACGAACCGATCGCCTGTATTTCGGTCATAAAATACCATGATTTCTTTGGTTTTCTAGGATTTTATATTGTGAAATCCGCCTATCGAGGCCAAGGTTATGGGATGCAAATGTGGCAGGCTGGGTTGCGCTATCTTGAAGGATGTAACATTGGATTGGATGGGGTGGTTGAGCAGCAAGAAAACTACAAAAAATCGGGTTTTAAATTGGCATACGGCAACATTCGATTTGTTGGGAATACCTCAGACTTTGTGAGTGCCAATAAGCCATTAGCTTCTTCTGAAAATATTGATATTGTGCCTTTAGCTGAGATGCCTTTTTCAATACTCGACGCCTATGATCGAGACTTTTTCCCGGCAGAACGAAGCGAATTTACTCAGCAATGGATCACTCAAAAGGAGAGTAGGGCAGTGGGCGTACTACAAGACGGAGTATTGTCCGGTTATGGTGTGATTCGACCCAGTCAAGACGGTTTCAAGATCGCGCCTCTGTTTGCAGATACACCAGAATTGGCAGAGCGATTATTTTTGCATTTAATCTCTTTAGTGAAAGGCAATGCTGCTATTTTTATTGATGTGCCGAATGTGAATGAGGCAGCCATGGCGCTGGTTATGCGCTTTAATATGACGCCCAGTTTCGAAACGGCGCGCATGTATACAGGCAATGTGCCCGATTTACCCTTATCCAAAACCTTTGGCGTTACCTCTTTCGAAATTGGCTAGTTACGGTAGATGCGCCTCCAAGCGTTGGAGGCGCGTTAAAGAGGCGCAGGCATCAAACGTCCGACTACTTCTAGTTGGTTATTGTCCGGTGAAAGGGCGACGAGCACCATCTCACCAGAGCGTGGAAAGATGCCAGTTAAGGCAGTGATGTTAACCTGATGGGTGACCAAAAGCGTTTTGCTATCACTCGGTAAGCTTGATAAAAATGCTCGCAGTGCTGATGTTTGCGCTTTTGATTTGCCCGGACGGCTGAAGAAAGAATTCAACATGGGCTCGACTTGCACGCTTCCCATCTTCATCAATTCTGCGGTTTCTAAGCAACGACACCATTGGCTACTTAAGACTTGATCAAAACGAATCCCTTGTTGGCGAAGCGCCTCGCCAATCTGGGTCGCTTGCTGTCGCCCCCTGCTGTCTAAAATGCGTTGAGTGGTACAATCATCAACTTGAAAATTCGCAGGGTCTCCCATACCAGGTGCCAAAGCATGACGAACTAAAGCATGTACGCCCGGTTGCGCCATAGTATCCCAAGTGCTTTGATCTGCTTGCGCAGCAGAGCCTAAACACACTGTTAGCAAAACCACCAAAAAACGAACTCGAATTGCGCTTTTCATCCTTCATATCCCCTAGTAATCGACTTTACTTAAGTGTGTACGAGGTAAGCGTTGAATGGGTTTGGTTGTTTTTTTAAGGAACCGAAATTGTCTTATGAAACGAAAATAAATCATATGCCTTCAGAGGCAAGGTAACTTATTCTTGGTTGGTCGGTATAATAAATAGGTTTAAATCTCACTATTTATAAAGGGATTATTTTTTAGTCTTATTGTGGCCAAATCAATGAAAGATCGTATTTTGGCATTTGCTCTTCGGCCATCAACACGAACAATCGATACAGGCAAAGGCGGTTCGTTGTAATCAATTAAGATAGCCTTCAGTAACTGTTTATCTAATTCCTCACCTATTTGATAAGACATCAATTGCGTAATGCCAAGCCCTAACACAGCAGCCTTAATAGCAGACGCATTCTGGTTGCAATACATTCTAGGAGTAAGTTTTACAATCTCTTGCTTACCATTTTTCATAAATTTCCAAGATCGAGAATGGTTCTGGTTTGCTGGAAGTATAATTTGATGTTTCGTTAATTCACTGGGGTGTACAGGTATTCCGTGCTGACGAAAATAGTCAGGTGCACCACAAACCATCTTTCTTACAGAACCCACTTTGGTTGCATAAAGATTAGAATCTTTGAGATTGTCAATTCGGATGGCAACGTCAATCTCTTCTTCCAGCAAATTGGTGATTCGATCATAAAATACCGCCTTTACTGAGACATTGGGATGTAACCTAAGGTATTCATTGATAATAGGAATAATGTGTTTTTCGCCAAATAAGACTGGGGCAGTGATAGTGAGAATGCCACTGGGCTTAATTTGTATGCCTCGCACCGTATCTTCAGCTTCTGCAAGTCGCTCCAGTATTTGTTGAGTATCATGGAAAAACTTTTCCCCAGATTCGGTTAATCGAACAGTGCGCGTTGTTCGATTAAAAAGCTTAACGCCTAACTGACCTTCTAATTCTGCAATGGCTCTTGTGGTGGTTGGTGCTGTGATACCGAGTATCTCGCTGGCAGCGGTAAAGCTTTGTTGCTTTGCCACCTCAACAAACACTTGCATGGTATGAAACTTGTCCATTTGTACACCACTATTGCGAGTTGTGAAATAAACTATTGTGGATTCTTTTAATTATTATCCAAAACGATAGCTGTATATTGGCTTACAAGGGTCAGATTATCAATTCGAAACGACATCGTCTCTCAATGAAATAATTCGTTAAGGAAGATACTTAATTTCCATTGACTGAAAATGGCTTTACTTATGTTAATAAAAAAATGTTTCGGCTTGAAAGTTTTTATCTAGTGCCTGCGCATTAACATAAGGAGATATTGGATAGATTAGAAAGTTTTATTTAGATGGTCATTGGCGTTTTAGCCAATAGCCATCGTGAGTAGAAAAGCTTGGAGTTTAAGCTCTTTTTATTTTTTTACGCATTATAAACAAGGAGAATCGACCATGAATCCGAAATTTCTAACGCAAAGTTCACCGGTTAAATTGTACCGGCATCCAATTTCAGGTCATTGCCATCGTGTTGAATTAATGTTGTCGTTTTTGGATATTCCTTATGAAACCATTGATTTGGATTTGCTTAAGGGAGAGCACAAAGCGCCTGAATATTTAAAAATAAGTCCATTTGGCCAAGTGCCCGCTATTGATGACAATGGTGTGATTTTATCTGATTCAAACGCCATTCTGATTTATTTAGAGAAAAAATACAGTGATGGCTATGATTGGTATCCACAGGACCCTATAAAAGCCGCTGAAGTTCAACGCTGGTTGTCAGTCGCGGCTGGTGAAATTGCATATGGCCCCTGTGCTGTACGCTTAGTCAAAGTGTTTGGCGTTGAGCTTGATTATGATGTTGCTAAGCAAAAAACCATTGCTCTGTTTGATGTATTAGAACCGCTTCTAAATTCTCGTCACTATCTTGCTGGCGATGCTATTACACTCGCTGATGTGGCAGGTTACAGCTACATATCACACGTGCCCGAAGGTGGAGTGAGTTTGGCTGATTATCCGGCGATTCGAGCTTGGCTTGGACGTATAGAAGCTCATCCTCGCTTTGTTGGTATGAAACGCACGCCAGAGCCTACGGAATAAAAGTGTACTTATATGGATTCTAAAATGTCTCAGCCACAGCCTTCTCCGTTTCACCATGGTGAAACCACCATCCAACAACGGGTTGGTGTGGCTGAAGCGGTAGTCCAAAGAAACGCCAGAATGATACGTTCAGAGTTGTTAGCTCAGCATAGAACTTTTTTTTCCAATCTGTCTATGCTGGTTGTTTGCATAACGGATCATGATGGCATGCCTTGGGCCATCCCTTTATTTGGCAATCCAGGTTTTATTCAATCACCTAGTGTCAATAAGCTTGAGATAATGGCTTTACCAACATTAGCTGAGTTACTAAAACTCGATTTTATGCCACACAAAAAAATAGGGTTGCTTGGCATAGAATTGCATACGCGTCGTCGTAATCGTGTGAATGGCACCATTCAAGCAATCGATATTAATGGCTTTTCAGTGTTGGTTGAGCAGAGTTTTGGCAATTGTCCCCAGTACATACAAAAGCGATCATTATCATGGGAAAATACTCATGCTAATCAAACAGATATAAATGATCTTTCTTTAAGTTCTAGGTTGTCCCCTGACGCTATCGATCTAATTCAAGTGGCAGATACTTTTTTTATTGGCTCTCGAAGCAAAAGCCTCTCCAGTGATAGTAAAGAGGGTTTGGATGTATCTCATAGAGGAGGGAAACCGGGTTTTGTAAAGCTTGAAGGCGATACTTTATGTTTTCCCGATTTCAAAGGTAACCGTTTCTACAATACCCTAGGCAATATTCAATCTGATGGGCGAGTCGGCTTGTTTTTTCCAGACTTTAAGAGTGGTAATACCGTATTTATGACTGGAACGGCTGATGTCATCTGGGACTCAAATACACTGGCAGAATTCGAGGGAGCAGAATCGATAGTGGCGATTCAAATCCACAGTAGTCTTTTTATTGAGCGTTTTCTGCCAATGCGAGGAGAGGTTGAAGAACCCTCTCCTTGGTTAAAGACGACAGGTACTTGGAGTCAGTATGAATAATCAAAGACTCATGGACTCCTAGGTTTCAAATCGAAAGCGCAAGTAAAGTAAGTGCGCTTAGCTTAAATTAATATGCCTTAGGCGGTGAATTTGATCATGAAGCCCATGTTGGTTATTACTCAATATTCTGAATCTGTTCTCTCATTTGTTCAATCAATACCTTCAATTCCACCGCACTTTGGGTGGTTTCCACCACAATGGATTTAGACGATAGTGTGTTGGCTTCACGGTTGAGTTCTTGCATTAGGAAGTCGAGGCGGCGGCCAATGGGGCCTTTTTGTTTTAGCTGACGACGGACTTCTTTGGTGTGGGTGACAAGGCGATCCAGTTCCTCGGCCACGTCGGCTTTTTGTGCCAAGAGGACGATTTCTGCTTCTACGCGCATTGGGTCGAGTTCGACTTTGGCGGCTTCCAGTTTGTCGATTAGGTTTTGCTTTTGTGCGGCAATGATGCCGGGGAGTTGGCTTTGTACTTCGGCAACTATGGCATCAATGCTATCAAGACGTTGCTCTATGATGGCGACCAATTGCTCACCTTCGCGCAAACGCATTTGAATGAGTTCGTCTACGGCTTTTGCGAAAAGTTCTACCACGGCTTTTTTGATGGTATCGGCGTCTTCGCTGGTGTCACTTAAGATGCCCGGCCATTGTAGTATGTGCAATGGCGATGGGGTTTTGATGCCATCAAACCAAGTGCCCAGTTGTTGAATGGCGTTGGCTAAGGCTTGGGCGTTATCTGGATTGATGGTTAAGCTGGTGGCTGCTTTGTCGACCGCTTGGAAGCGCAGTTGGCATTCCAGTTTGCCGCGATTGAGTTTTTTTCTTAACAGGTCGCGGAAGGAAAACTCTAATTCACGAAAGCTTTCTGGTAAGCGGAAGTTAGGTTCTAAATAGCGTTGGTTTACTGAGCGAACTTCCCAACTGATGGTGCCCCAGTCGTAGCTGGCTTCTTGGCGTGAGAAGGCGGTCATGCTTGCTGTCATTTTATCTACCTAGGTTAAGAAAAAGTGGCGTTATTGTAACTTAAGCTATATCAAGACGACAGTTTCCCCATTCTGAGGGGGTATTTTTATTTAGGTTCGCTATAATTGCCGCTTTAGAAAAGATTAATCAACAGAGAGAGCTAGTATGCGTCCAAGTGGAAGAGCCCTTGATCAGTTACGTCCCCTTAAAATCACTCGAAATTTCACCAAACATGCCGAAGGTTCTGTATTAATTGAATGCGGTGACACTAAAGTTATTTGTACGGCGACCGTTGTGCCGGGTGTACCGCGTTTTTTAAAAGGCAAAGGTCAGGGATGGATCACCGCAGAATACGGTATGTTACCGCGTTCTACGGGCAGTCGTATGGATCGTGAAGCGGCACGTGGTAAACAAGGTGGCCGCACGGTTGAAATTCAACGCTTAATTGGTCGTTCCTTGCGTGCTGCGGTGGATTTGAAGAAGTTAGGTGAAAATACCATCACTATTGATTGTGACGTGATTCAAGCCGATGGCGGCACGCGTACTGCTTCTATCACAGGTGGTTTTGTGGCGCTGGCAGACGCAATGCGTTATCTGGTAGAAAATAAGAAAATCAAAGAAAACCCGATTGTGTCGCAGATTGCTGCCATTTCTGTTGGTGTGTACAAGGGCTCTCCTGTACTGGATTTGGATTATCCAGAAGACTCTAATGCCGAAACGGACATGAATGTGATCATGAATGACAAGGGTGGTTTTATTGAAATTCAGGGAACAGCCGAAGGCGAAGCCTTTGGCGATGAACACATGATGGGCATGCTAGCGGTGGCTCGCAAAGGCATCGCAGAAATCATCGACCTGCAGCGTGCGGCCCTGTTCGAAAATAAGGCTTAAAAAAATAAGAACTTGAGAAATAAGTTCTTATTCGTAATAGAAAACCTGACCATCAAATAGGGCGGTCAGGTTTTTTTTGGCTCTGAAATCTGTTTAAACAAGAAGGTTATGGCGTTAATTGTTAGTCATTGTGGGTGTTTTTGCACCTTACATAACAAACCTTCTCTGCGATCATCTGATGACAATAACAATAAAGGAGAAGGCTAGTGAAGAAAATGTTAACCATGGGTGTATCCGTAATGCTGCTCAGTGGCGCCTTGCAGGCGGCCAATTTAGAGGGTAAATGGCAGCTACAAGATGCCGCCAATACGCAAGCAAAGTTGGATGAAGCGGTTGAAAATGTGGTGCAAGAAATGAATTTCTTCATCCGCGCTTTGGCAAGACCTGTATTGAAAAAGCAAACGCAAATTTGTCAGCAATGGCTTTTGGCTAAGCAAGCAGGGGAGTTTTCTTGGCAATGTGATCAAGAAGAAGCCGATAGCATTCCTTTGACCGCCAAGGGTGAAGTCTTTAAGACAGATGAAGAAGACATTGAAATTTCTGGTACTTTTACTGAAACCGCACAAGCCATTGTGGTTGTCGTGGAATCTGAGCGCGGTAAACGTACCAATACTTGGCAGAAAATGTCAGATAATGAGCTAAGATACACGGTAAAGTTAGAGTCTGAAAAGTTACCAACGCCATTAACTTGGACATTAATCTACCAGCGTTAAGTCCATAAAACTTTTTTCACAGAGAACAAAAAAATGCCCCGCAAGCTGAGCTTGCGGGGCATTTTACTATAGGGTTGATTTATGTGCCGTTTGATTAGCGTTTAACATCACCTTTTGGTGCGAAGTTAGCCACATCAAGAGGGGCGTTGTTTTGCACGTATTCAACCAAGACATCAGCGTCAACATAACCTGAGTTCACGTAGTTAGCGTGATCGATCACTTTCGGATAACCGTCACCACCAGTTGCCACGTAGCTGTTGATCGCGATACGGTAGCTCTTAGCTGTGTTTAGTGGTTGACCGTTCACCAAGATGCTGGTTGCTTTACCATCTTTCAACGTTAATGAAACACCATCGAATTGAGCGAAAGCCCCTGTACCAGCTTGTTTGCTTGCCACAGCGGATAAGTAGTCAGTCAATTCGGCTGCAGAAAGGTCAACATAAGAAATGGCGTTACCGAAAGGTTGTACCTTAAGTACGCTCTTATAAGTGATGACGCCCGCTTCCATGTTGTCACGGATACCACCAGAATTCATGATACCAATGTCAGCGTTTACTTTTTCTTTCATGGCGCGGGCAATTAAGTTACCTAGGTTGGTTTCTTGGTTGCGAACCACACTGCGTTCACCCACGAAGTCGCCGTTAGCGGAGCCAATTTCAATGTTTAGCTCTTCTTGACCTTTTTCTTGGAAAGGCGTCAACATAGCAAGCATTTCTGGATCTTGAGCTATCTCTTCTTCGATAAAGACGCGTTCCGTTTTGCCGTCAGCGGTTTTGACTTTTTTCTTCAAGTTGACAGGGATGAGTCGGTATTCAGACCATACTATGTCACCATTCTTGAAGACGAAATCGAGACGACCAACGTATTTGCCCCATTCGTGAGCTTGTAGAATAAGGGTGCCGTTTTGCTCATCTGGCTCGAATAATGGGTTTTGAGAGTGACCACCTACTACCACGTCAATACCCGGTACTGTTCGAGCTAGGGTCACATCACCAGGTGCGTTGCCGCCGTAGTTTCCATTGTTGTAATGACCCATGTGCGTGACAGCAATCACAATGTCGGCTTGTTTGCGTAATTTAGGCACTAATTTCTCTGCCACTTTAATGGGCGATTCAATCTTAATGCCCTCTAGGTATTCTGGGTTACCTAATTTAACGGTATCGTCCGTTGTTAACCCCATGACTGCTATTTTTAAATCATCCACTTGGAAGATTTTGTAAGCGTCGAACAATGGCTTACCTGTTTTGGCATCCGTAATGTTTGCTGATAGGAAGGGAAACCCTGCCCATTCTTGCTGCTGTCTCAGTACGGAAAGCGGATTATCAAATTCATGATTACCCAATGCCATTGCATCGTATTGCAACATCTTCATGCCACGGAAATCTGGTTCAGCATCCTGTAGATCCGACTCAGGCACACCTGTGTTAATGTCACCGCCCGATAACAATAACGAGTTGCCATCGTCTAGGGCTACTTCCTCTCGAATGTTGTCGATGAGGGTTTTACGAGCGGCCATACCGTATTCGCCACGACTGTTTTGCCAAAAACGACCGTGATGGTCATTGGTGTGCAATATGGTGACTCGATATTCTTTATCTTCCTGCCAGCCAGGCTGTTTTGGTCCCATCATTGAACAGCCGGCAATGGCGATAACAAGACTAGAGACGGCAAGATGCGTCACAAAACGCGTCGTAGATTTCATGCTATGAGATTCCTTGATTGTGATATTGAGTTTGGTCGAACAAATACATTAATCGAATGCATTTATGTAATAGCATTTCTGATCAATTATTACTGAAATGTATCTCATATTGGTGGCAAGTTCGAGGGATTAAGGAAAAAAGTTGACCTTTTGTACAGTTTTCAACCAAGCAGGCAAAAAAAAGCCCACTCAGCAAAGTAAAGCATCTGAGTGGGCTAAAAACGTTTTGTACAAAAACACAATGTGTCAGATAGTGCACATAACCTTATTGGTCTAGTCGTTTACCTGATTCAGCATCAAATACAACGGCTTTGGATGTATCGAACATCATTTCGATCACAGAGCCAGCGTTAGCAGGGTAAGCCGGATTGGAACGACAGTTGATCTCTGCATCACCAATACGGGTGATGATCATGGTGTCGGCACCCATTGGCTCGGTTACTTCGACCTTGATGTCAGTGGTAGTAACAAAGTTCTGTCCCACCTTGTGTGGCTGAGGCTCGGTAATCATTTCAGGACGCAGACCAAGCAAGACAGTTTGTCCAACCTGTTGAGCAAGTGCTTCTGGTTTCGGGAATGGCAAACTAACGCTAGAGTGGGTTGCCAGTTCCAACATGGGTGTGCCATCGACAGAGACCACTGTTGCTGGAATGAAGTTCATGGCGGGTGACCCCATGAAGCCGGCGACAAACAAGTTTGCTGGATTGTCGTAGATTTCCTGCGGTGTCCCAAGTTGTTGTACTTCACCATCTTTCATTACGGCAATGCGATCAGCCAAGGTCATGGCTTCGATCTGATCGTGGGTTACGTAAACTATGGTGGTGCCCAGCTTTTGGTGTAGCTTTTTGATTTCAGTACGCATTTCCACACGCAGCTTGGCGTCCAAGTTGGATAATGGTTCATCAAACAAGTAAAGCTGCGGACGACGAGCCAAAGCACGTCCCATGGCAACACGCTGACGCTGACCACCAGACAATTGAGCCGGTTTGCGATCCAACAAGTGGTTGATTTGTAGCAATTCTGCGACACGTTGTACTTCAATATCACGCTCTTCTTTTGGCACTTTGCGCATTTCCAAGCCAAAGGAAATATTTTGCGCCACTGTCATGTTCGGATACAAGGCGTAAGACTGGAACACCATAGCGATGTCACGATCTTTCGGGCTGGTGTAAGTTACATCGTTATCGGCAATCAGAATGCGGCCTTCTGACACCTCTTCTAGGCCCGCGATGGAATTCATCAGAGTGGATTTACCACAGCCTGAAGGGCCAACTAGGATAAGAAACTCGCCCGCTTCGATGGAAATATTAATGCCTTTCAGTACTTCTGTCGTACCGTAGCGTTTCTTCACATTATCAATGACTAAATTTGCCATGTTATTACTCCAAAATAGTATCTCACCCATGCCTTACAAGCTTGAGTGTTCAATGCCGAAGGCCTTAGCCCTTCACGGCACCAGCTGTTAGACCGCGGACGAAATATTTACCTGCAAGCACATAGACCGCCAAAGTGGGTAGTGCGGCTATGATGGCTGCGGCCATGTCCACGTTATATTCTTTACCACCAAAGCTGGTATTAACTAGGTTGTTCAAGGCCACGGTGACAGGCTGAGTGTCAAAGCCAGAGAAGGCCACACCGAACAAGAAGTCATTCCAAATCTGGGTAAACTGCCAAATAACCGTGACCACAATGATGGGTACAGACAAAGGCAGAATGATGCGATAGAAGATGGTGAAGAAGCCGGCGCCATCAAGACGTGCTGCTTTCACTAATTCTCCCGGAATTGCTTGATAGAAGTTACGGAAAAACAGTGTGGTGAAGGCCACACCATAGACCACGTGAACAAAGACTAGGCCTGTGGTGGTATTAGCAATACCCAACCAGCCAAGTGTGCGTGCCATAGGTAACAGTATGACTTGGAAAGGAATGAAACAACCTACTAGCAAAGCAGCAAAGAAGAAGTCACTGCCACGGAATTTCCACATGGAAATGACATAACCATTAATGGCGCCGAGTAGGGTCGAAATCGCCACGGCAGGCAAGACGATCTGGAAAGAATTCAAAAAGTAGGGTGAAATGCCTGCACAGTTGTTACCAGTACAAGCGCTGCCCCAGGCTTTACTCCAAGCACTTAAGTCGAGACTACCAGGGAGTGATAACAATGTGCCCGTACGGATTTCTTCCACATCTTTTAGTGAGGTTAACAACATCACCAAGAAAGGCATCAGATAAACGGCAGCCATGATCAGCAAAACCGCATACAGAGCAAAACGTAAAGCCTTTTCTATCCAAGTTGTTTGGCGGCCAGTAGAAGCATTACTCATGGCGTTTACCTCGCAATTCAGAGTACAAGTAAGGAACCAAGATAGCTAACACACAGCCCAACATCACCATAGCAGAAGCGGAACCTAGACCGATCTGACTACGTGTAAAGGTGTGCGCGTACATGAAGTTGGCGGGTAAATCAGAAGAGTAACCAGGGCCACCATTGGTTAAGGCGGCCACCAAGTCGAAGCTCTTAATCGCAATGTGCGACAAGATGACCAGAGCACTGAAGAATACCGGCTTGAGCGATGGTAAAATAATACGACGATAAGTGGTAAAGGTGCTGGCACCGTCCAGGTGAGCGGCTTTGATTAAGTCGCCATCCACACCACGTAAGCCAGCTAAGAAAAGAGCCATCACGAAGCCTGATGCTTGCCAGACGGCAGCAATGACCAAACAGTAAACCACCATGTCTGGGTTGATTAGCCAGTCAAATTTAAAGTTCTCAAAGCCTAGGTCTATCATGAGTTTTTCAAAACCGTTGGTTGGATTAAGTAACCACTTCCAAGCGGTACCTGTGACGATGAAAGAGATCGCCATAGGGTAAAGATAAATGGTTCGAATTGCGCCTTCGGCACGAATCTTTTGGTCTAAGAAAATGGCCAACATCACACCAAGGAACAGGCAGATGAGGATAAATAGCCCACCAAATACCCCTAGGTTGGTTAAGGCAACAATCCAACGGTCATTGTTAAATAGACGCTCATATTGATCGATACCGACAAATTTATAGGTCGGTAACATTCGTGAATTGGTAAACGACAGAATGGCTGTCCAAATCATGTAGCCGTAGATACAAACTAGGGTTACGACAACAGTCGGTGCCATTACGATTTTTGGCATCCAATCAGCCAAACTAAGGCGTGCAGGACGTCCTGACTGAGCCTGTCCCGACCCAGAATTGGCAGCTTTTGTATTCATAATTGATGCTTCACTACAGAGAAGAAACGAAGAGGCTGACCTGAGGGCCAGCCTCGATTACACTTGGCAGTTAGTCTGCCAAATCGGGTTTACATGCTGGCTTTAATTGCACGAGCTAGCTTGTCTACAGCTTCCTGCGATGTCATAGAGTCATCGTTGAAGAAGTTGGTTACTACGTCAAAGATGGCACCTTGAATCATAGAGTTCACAGCCATGCCATGCGCCATACTTGGTACTAGATCACCTGTAGTTGAGCTTGCTAAGAAAGCATCCATTGAAGAGTGTGCACAAGTATCAAATTTTTCGCGAGGCATGTTCAAGCGAGCCGGAATAGAACCCTTGTTCAAGTTAAAGGTTTCTTGGAACTTAGGCTCAAGAATTAAACGTGCTAGGTCTTTTTGAGCTTCTTGTTGGTCGCTACCATCAACAGTAAACATGGCCAAAGAGTCAATGTTGAAGGTGAAGGTGCCGCTGGTGCCTGGTGCTGGGTAACAAACGTAATCAATGCCAGCTTTTTTGCCTGCAGCGGTAAATTCGCCTTTCGCCCAGTCACCCATGATTTGCATGGCTGCTTCACCATTGATCACCATAGAAGTGGCGATGTTCCAGTCACGGCCTGAGAAACCTGGATCTACGAATTCACGCATTTGTTTGAAGGTATCAAATACGTCGATCATATCTTGACTGCGTAGGGTTGTATCAGACAGTGCGATAAAGGCGCTGTTGTAGAATCTTGAGCCTTTTGAAAGGGCAATGGCTTCGAATAGAGTAGCGTCTTGCCAAGCTTGGCCACCGTGTGCCAGCGGAGTGAAACCTGCCGCTTTAATTTTTTTGGCTTCGGTGATGAACTGATCCCACGTGGTTGGGATAGCCGCGCCAGCTTTACGGAATACTTCAGGGTTTGCCCACATCCAGTTTACACGGTGAACGTTTACTGGCGCTGCAACATAGTGGCCATCGTACTTCATAACTTCGCTGACAACGCCAGGTAGGATAACATCCCAATCGCCTTCTTCAGCAACGTCATCAAGGTTGGTTAGGAAGCCTAGATCACCCCATTCTTGAATGGTAGGGCCTTTGATTTGTGCCGCGGAAGGTGGATTGCCAGCAATGGCACGAGATTTTAGTACTGTCATGGCAGACTCACCGCCACCACCTGCGACTGCGAAGTCTTTCCAAGTGTGGCCTGTTTCAACCATTTCTTCTTTAAGAACATTGATCGCAGCAGCTTCACCGCCGGATGTCCACCAGTGAAGTACTTCTACTTCACCTGCTTGGCTGTGCGCAGCAGCCAATGAAAGAGCAACAGAAGTTAATCCTAAGGCAATTTTTTTCATGATAGAAACCTTTGTTATTGTTATTTCGACTTGTCAAATACAATGAAGTTTTGACATTGCGTAATGTTTTTGCGTTTCGACTCAGTTTTCTGATAAATCAATATTCTCTGAAAATCAGCTTAACCTTTGTTCGAACTGACGAATTTATCAAAGTAAAGAAAGTACGGGGGTAAAGTAGAGCAACCTAATGTAACAAAGTCTTGCAAAGTGGTGTCAGCTTCGCTGAGTTTAGTGGCGAGGTAACCAGACTTTGGCTTCTAAGCCTTGCTTAGGATGGTTGCGCAATGTCACTTCACCGCCATGCGCACGGGCGATATTGCGGGCAATACTCAAACCTAAGCCCATGCCAGTAGGATGACCATTGTGCTCATCAATTAGGCGGGTATAAGGTTGGAAGACCTTGTCAATCTTGTCGAGCGGAATGCCGGGGCCTTGATCACAAATACGTATACTGACGCCTTCTTCATCGTCTTCAATATGAATGGTGGCGCGTTTACCATAGTACAAAGCATTATCCACCAAATTACCCAAACAGCGTTTAATGGCGAGTGGCTTACCAATGTATGGGTAGTTAAGCTCGCCTTTTAGAATGATTTTGAGGCTGTGTAAGTTGGCCGTCATCTGCATGTCTTTGAGCATTCGACTTATGTCCACTTCGACGCGATTTTCGTGAATATCTGTCTCTTTTACACTCTGTAATGCGCCTTTTACTAACATGTCCAAATCTTCTAAATCACGAATCATGGCGTCACGAGTGTCGTCTTCATCAAGCATTTCAGCTCGCAAACGAAGGCGAGTAATAGGGGTTTTTAAATCATGGGAAATGGAGGCAAACAACTTTTCTCTATCATTCAAGTAGCGTTGAATACGGCGCTGCATGTCATTAAAGGCTTTTGCTGTGTTGCGTACTTCAACACTGCCGTCTTCTTTAATGGGTTGCCAATCGCCCTGACCAAAACGTTCAGCAGCACGTGCTAAAGTGGCTAAGGGTCTTGTGACGCGGCGCAAAATGACGATGCTTAACAACAGCACAGTAATCACCGACATGGCCATGGAGAATAAACGATCACCACTTAAGGCGGTGGTCTCATCCAAGAAGTAGGGATCGGGCATCAGACTGGCAAGATATAGCCAGTCTTTTTCATTGATCGGAATTTGAATGACGATAATGGGTGGTGTCAGAGGTTTTACCAGTAAACTGTGGTGACCCCAACGTTCAGGTAAATCCATTAGGCGGGTCTGATTGTTGATAACGTGCAAATCGCTGGGGCTAGAAAAGGTGATTTTTGCATTGTGGATACCTAATTGTTTGACTAGAGTCGATTGCACTTCCTGTTTGACTATGTCTTTTAATGGGGAATCTTCCAGTGGGTTGATAAAGATTTCTTCTTTATTCAGAGTGACAAAAAAGCGCGTGCCACCCATGTCTTGCAGCTGGTCTATTACTATGTGGCGATAATTGGTTGGCAAGGAGGTGAAATAGCTGACGGTGGCTGCGATACGAAACGCCATGTGTTTAGAGACTTCACGGACATTTTGTTCTGTCTCGGACTCTAATTGGCGTAACCAAAAACTTGAGCTGATGAATTGCGCACTGGCCACGCCCAGCGCCATGATGATGAGAATCTGTCCCGTTAATGATTGCGACCAAGTTTTCAAGCGTGTTGCAAAATTGTCTGAACGATTAGTCGACATGCTCTTCTACTCTTACCGAAGCGGTCAGAATATAGCCTTGACCGCGTACGGTTTTAATCAGTTGGGGATGGCGAGCATCTTCACGCAGACGATGACGTAAACGACTGACGTGCACATCAATAAAACGATCTAGTGGTGCACTGTCTCGTCCTCGAGTGTTTTCGGCAATGTGTTCACGAGTCAGTACTTCCCCTGGATTATCTAAGAACAGCATTAACAGGTTGTAATCCGCACCTGACAAAGATTCTTTTTCTTGCTGGTAATGCAGTTCCCGTGACAAGGTGTCTAAAGTGAAATTGGCAAAATGATATAGACGAGGGCTGTCATGATGCTGTGTAGGTTCATGACTGACTTCGATTTGTTCCATCCGTCTTAGAATGGCTTTCATTCTGGCCAGTAATTCTCTAGGGTTAAAAGGTTTGGCAAGGTAGTCGTCGGCACCAATTTCTAAGCCAATAATACGATCCATTTCATCGGAATTTGCGGTCAGCATAATGACGGGAACATGGGACTGTTCGCGTAAGGCTCGACAAATGGAAAAGCCATCTTGCCCTGGTAGCATTATGTCTAAGATAACCAAATCAATTTCTTGTTCCGGTCGGAAGTCTGCCAAAAAGGCTTCTCCAGAATCGGCACTGAAAACGGTAAACAGATGTTTTTCTAAATAGGATTTGAGCAAGGTGCGAATTTCGTCATCATCGTCTACCACATAGATACGTTTGGCTTTTGTCATACTATTGCTCAGAGTTATTGCATTTTTTGTTGGCACTGAGTCTAGCAAGAAAGTTGCGGTGAACCAATTCGCAGTCGGTAAGTTACGCGCAGATGAAGGGTTAGTTTGTGTTTACAGGTTAGAGATTGCACGATTCGTTTTAAATAAATTAAATTGATTTAATTATTTCTGCCCTGCATAATTTTTCGACTAATCTTACCCATATTTATTTTTAAGAGATCAACACAATGACAACGAAAGTGATGGCTTTTGGTGAAGCCTTAATTGACTTTTTATCAAATGGTGCGACCCAGGCAGGAGAGCTGGAATCCTTTACTAAATTTCCGGGTGGAGCACCTGCTAATGTGGCCGTTGCGGTTGCCCGTTTGGGGGGGAATAGTCACTTTGTTGGTCAGGTGGGAGACGATGCTTTTGGTCACTTTTTAAAAGCCTCGCTGGATGAGTATGGTGTTGATACAGGCAAGATGTTGATGACCAAAGAAGCAAAAACCGCATTGGCGTTTGTGAGTTTGGACGAAACGGGCGAACGCAGCTTTGAATTCTACCGTAGCCCATCTGCAGACATCTTGTTTCGCGAAGAAGATTTTGAGGCGGCTTGGTTTACGGATGCCAAAGGGGTATTTCATACCTGTTCAAATACCCTAACGGATGCAGATATAACGCAAGCTACCTTGGCTGGTATTCAAATGGCAAAGCGAGCTAACTGGATTATCAGCATTGATGTGAACTTGCGAACTAACCTTTGGCCAAATAGTGAGGTTGATACTCAGAGAGTGATTGACTGGATGCAGACTGCGGATGTGGTGAAGGCCAGTTTAGAAGAGTTGGCCATAATGGCTGAAGATCCATTTGCTCTCATTGAAGAATCTTTGCAGGCCGGGGTGACCTTGTTTGTATTAACCGATGGTGGCAACCCGATTCGTTTTTATACAAAAGGTCAAGCGGAAGGTAAGGTGACAACGCCAAAAGTGGCAGTAAAAGACACTACAGCAGCGGGCGATGCTTTTGTTGGTGGTCTCTTGTATCAATTGGCAGAACAAGGAGGCGATCGTCAATCCTTGACAAATTTTTCGCAACAAGACCTACACAATGTGATTCGTTTTGCGGCCGCTTGTGGTGCAGATTCGGTGACCAAGTTAGGTGCTTACCCTTCCTTACCAAACCTAGAGCAGGCAGAAGCACAACTGAAGCGCTTTTAAACGTCACTATTTGAGGCGAATTTAGAGGCTTCTGTTAAACGGTTAAGAATAAATTCAGCGAGTTAAGAATGACAAGAGAAGCGTGTTTTGATCACGCTTTTTTTGTGTCTGTTGAAATCTGACTTGAAGCTAAGAAATGTTAGAAAAAATGATCAGTTAATCGATTTTACAAAACTTTAACCCCCTGAAATATAGTTAAAAAAACAAGCCTGTTTGTTTTTTGTACAGAAATGAAAATAAAATATTGCTCGCTTTTTCGCCAAAGTCTACTAAATTGAAAAAACAATTAAGATAATATTAAGGATGTATGAAGCTTGAAGCAGGGCGTTTGATTGTTAATAATCAAAAACCTTCTTAATCCTTATAGAAGAACATGATTACCTTGTTTCGACTCATGATAATAACAAACAAAGGAAAGCTTAGGATTTCCTTGGCGAGTCTGAAAGGAGCAATGATGAAAAAATCAATTCTGTCCATGGCAGTCGCCATGACTCTTTCCGCCACTACTGCAGGTGCAGCAGATCTAGTATTTAAGCCAGGCGAAGATTCTCGATTTCACTGGGAAAGTTACGAAGCCTTAAAATCTCTCGACCTTTCAGGTGAAACCATTTCTGTTTTTGGTCCTTGGTTAGGCGATGAGAAAGCTAACTTTGATCGCGTCATCGCGTATTTTGAAGACGCAACGGGTGCGCAAGTAGATTACGCAGGTTCTGATTCTTTTGAGCAACAGATCGTAATTGATGCGCAGGCGGGCAGTGCGCCAAATATCTCTATCTTCCCTCAGCCAGGTTTGGCTGCGGATTTGGCAGCGAAAGGTTTTTTAGCACCGCTTAGTGATGAAGTGAAAGAGGCTGTTGCAAAAGATTACGCTGCAGGCCAGTCTTGGGTTGACTTGGCAACCTTTAAAGATGGTCAAGGCAAAGACGAGTTGTACGGTATCTTCTATCGTGCCGATTTGAAATCCTTGGTTTGGTACTCTCCTGATAACTTTGCTGATGCGGGTTATGAAATACCAGAAACCATGGAAGAGTTAAAAGCGCTTACTAAACAAATTGTTGCCGATGGTGGTACGCCTTGGTGTATTGGTTTAGGTTCAGGTGCCGCGACGGGTTGGCCAGCAACAGACTGGGTAGAAGACTTGTTGCTTCGCACACAGCCTGCGTCTGTTTATGACCAATGGGTAACTAATGAAGTGAAATTCGATGACCCACGCATTGTTGGTGCAATTGAAGAATTCGGTTGGTTTGCACGTAACGACGAATACGTTGATGGCGGTGCAGGTGCAGTCGCTTCTACTGACTTCCGTGACAGCCCGAAAGGCTTGTTCCAATCACCACCAAAATGTTACATGCATCGTCAAGCGTCTTTCATTCCAGCTTTCTTCCCAGAAGGCACACAGCTTGGTTTGGATGCTGACTTTTTCTACTTCCCATCTTATGCTTCTAAGGACTTAGGTAACCCAGTACTGGGGGCCGGTACTTTAGTAAGCATCACTAACGATTCTAAAGGTTCGCGTGCGTTTGTTGATTTCTTACGTTCGCCAATCGCTCACGAATTGTGGATGGCGCAAACAGGTTTCTTGTCTGCTCACTTGGGTGCTAACCCAGAGCTATACTCAAGCGATGCTGCGCGTAAGCAGGGTGAGATTTTACGATATGCTACTACTTTCCGTTTCGATGGTTCTGATTTGATGCCAGGTAAGATTGGTGCTGGTTCTTTCTGGACTGGTATGGTTGATTACACTGGTGGTAAAGATGCCAAAGAAGTTGCGGAAGACATTCAGAAAACATGGGATGCGTTGAAGTAATCCTATTTGGTAAAGCCCCTAAGTGACCGGTTTACTTAGGGGCTTTTTGTTATTTTTTGCCGGACAAAAGATGAAGGACATGTGTCCTGTTCATCGCAGATGTATTTTGGAGATGCTATGGCCCAGCTCGCTTCCGCATTAGCGATTATGATAATGGGTGTATTAGGATGTGCTGCCTATTTTTATGGATCTAATTTTATATTAGATAAAATTTTTCCAACTAAGGATCGCCCCGCAGACCGTATTGCGCGTAACTTGCGTATTGCGAACAGTGTGCGTCCTTGGCTGTTTTTAGGTCCAGCCGTTCTGTTATTAACCTTTTACCTTTTTTACCCCGTGATCGACTCGTTCCGTTTGTCGTTTTTTGATCGCACCGGTGATGAGTTTGTTGGGCTTTCCAATTATGTTTGGTTGTTTGGTAATGATGAGTTTTTCGAATCTTTTCGCAATAACATGTTGTGGTTGATCGTTGTGCCAACGGCGGCAACGTTTTTTGGTTTAATTATTGCGACCATGACGGACCGTATCTGGTGGGGCAATATTGCAAAAAGTCTAATCTTCATGCCGATGGCCATTTCTTTCATTGGCGCCTCGGTTATCTGGAAGTTTATTTACGATTTTCGTAGTGGCGATGACGCGCAAATTGGTTTGTTGAATGCAGTTGTGGTGTTTTTTGGTGGCGAGCCGCAAAACTGGATCACCATTCCTTTCTGGAATAACTTCTTCTTAATGGTCATTTTGATCTGGATTCAAACGGGTTTTGCTATGGTGATCTTGTCTGCCGCGCTGCGAGGCATTCCTGACGAAACCATTGAAGCTGCGGTATTAGACGGTGCAAACGGTTTGCAAATATTCTTTAAAATTATGGTGCCACAGATTTGGGGAACTATTGCCGTGGTGTGGACCACCATTACCATTCTGGTGTTGAAAGTATTCGATATCGTGTTGGCCATGACTAATGGTCAGTGGGACACACAGGTTTTAGCCAATCAGATGTTTGATTGGATGTTCCGTGGCGGTGGTGATTTTGGCCGGGGAGCAGTGGTTGCGATTGTTATTATGGTATTGGTTATTCCTATCATGATTTGGAACATTAAGCGTGCAAACGCAGAAATGGAGGGCCGTTAATATGATTGCCTCTTCAAAGCGAACGCCGCTCACATTTTTGGTTCATGCCACTGTGTTGTTTTTGGTGGTGATTTGGACCATACCAACAGCGGGTCTGTTTATTTCTTCGATACGTGATAAAGACCAGTTGTCTGTGTCTGGCTGGTGGACAGCCTTATCCACATCGGAGCAACGTCTGGTTGCGCGAGCGGAAACACCGCAGTCGCAAGTGCAAGAAGGTGATGTATTTGTTATCCGTGGTAATTTGCTTGAAGGTGAAAGCGGTGAAATTGCGCGTTTTGGCTATAGCTCATTAAAACCTGAAGCCTTTGCTGTTGGTGAAGTGGCCGAAATGAAACAGGGCCGTTCCTTACAAGTGAATGCCAATGGGGATTACGTGTTGTCTTCGCCTACCGAATGGAAAGGCTCCCGTGGACAACGTATTTTCTACACCGCAGAAGTGCCACCTCGATTCACCCTAGATAACTATCGTGAAGTACTGAGTGCAGAAGGACTTGGACAGTCTTTTATTAACTCCCTGACAGTGACCATTCCCGCCACCATTATTCCCATTTTGGTAGCGGCTTTTGCGGCATATGCTTTGGCGTGGATGCGTTTTCCCGGGCGTGCTTTGCTGATTGCTGGCGTGGTAGGGTTGTTGGTGGTGCCTTTGCAGATGTCATTGATACCTCTACTAAAGAGTTACAATCTAATTGGGGAATTTTTCGGTGTGGGCTCGAAAACCTATGTGGGAATCTGGCTGGCACACACCGGCTTTGGTCTCCCCTTAGCGATTTATTTACTGCGTAATTATATCTCTGGTTTGCCGGGTGAAATTATCGAATCTGCGCGTGTCGATGGGGCGTCTGACTTTGATATTTTCCGCAAAATTATTTTGCCTTTATCTTTCCCTGCGCTGGCGTCATTTGCCATCTTCCAGTTCCTTTGGGTATGGAATGATTTGCTGATTGCCATGGTGTTTTTGGGGAACAATCAGGAGCATTTGGTGCTGACGGGGCAGTTGCGTGAATTGTTGGGTTCCCGTGGCGGTAACTGGGAGATCCTGACGGCGTCAGCCTTCATTACCATCATTATTCCTTTGTGTGTCTTCTTCAGCTTACAGCGTTATTTAGTACGCGGTTTGCTGGCAGGATCAGTGAAATAAACCATCCAGGCGAGTGAGTTGAGCAAGGCTCCTCACTCAAGCTAAGCATTTAGATTGAGGCATTAAAATCATGGCTGATGTTAAGTTAACCCATGTAAAGAAAATTTATTCGAATAAAGTTGAAGTATTAAAAGACATTAATTTGGACATCAAACAAGGTGAATTCATTGTGTTTGTGGGTCCATCTGGTTGTGGTAAATCAACCTTATTGCGAATGATTTCTGGATTGGAAGAGATTTCAGCTGGTACTTTGGAAATCGATGGGCAGGTGGTAAACGATATTCCTCCGGCTTTGCGTGGCATTGCCATGGTATTCCAAAGCTACGCTTTATATCCGCATATGACAGTCTATGACAATATGGCGTTTAGCTTGCAAATTGCTAAAGCAAGCAAGGAAGAAATCGATCAGCAAGTGCGTAAAGCGGCAGATATGCTGCAATTAACACCTTATCTTGATCGCTTGCCAAAAGCCTTATCTGGCGGTCAGCGTCAGCGTGTGGCGATTGGCCGTGCCATAGTGCGTCGTCCAAAAGTCTTCTTATTTGATGAGCCTTTGTCTAATTTGGATGCGGCATTGCGCGTGGCAACACGTATGGAAATTGCCAATCTGAAAGACAGTATGCCGGATTCAACTATGATTTATGTCACCCATGATCAGGTTGAAGCCATGACCTTGGCCGATCGTATTGTGCTGTTGTCAGCGGGTAACATTGAACAAGTGGGTTCACCTTTAGAGTTATATGAAAACCCTGCTAATGTGTTTGTTGCTAAGTTTATCGGTTCTCCGGCGATGAACATCTTGCCGTGCCGTATTGAGAAAACGGGTGAGCAAACAGAGCTGTCTTTGTCGGATGATATGTCTGTAACAGCGCCCATCACCACTGCTGAAAGCGAGCAATCTAAGCCTGCTTTCTTTGGTATTCGTCCTGAAGATTTGAGTGTGGTAGCCACCGCAGATGAAGGCTTCTTGTCAGGTCGTGTGTCGTTTGTTGAGTCTTTAGGTGAAGCTACCTTGTTATACATTCAGGTGCCAGGTTGTGAAGACATGGTGATTGCTAAAGAATCCGGAACCTTGAATACCCAGCGTGGTGACCAAGTTCATTTGTCTGCGTTGCCAGAAAAAATGCATTTATTCGACGAACAAGAATTGTCTTACCGTCGTTAATATCAATCTGATTGTTACTTGTGATGAGGCTGTGCCTTATCACAATTTTTTTGTTTTTGGAGAGTCAATATGACAACCAATTTGAACTGGTGGAAAGGCGGGATCATTTACCAAATCTACCCGCGTAGTTTTATGGATGCTAATGGCGACGGTGTTGGCGATTTGGTTGGTATTACCAGTAAATTGGACTACGTAGCCTCGTTGGGAGTGGATGCCATTTGGTTATCGCCGATTTTTACTTCACCAATGAAAGATTTTGGTTATGACGTATCGGATTATTGCGATATTGATCCAATGTTTGGTAGTTTGGAGGATTTCAAGAAACTCGTGAACCGTGCTCACGAGCTGGATTTGAAAGTAATGATCGATCAGGTGATCAGTCATTCTTCTGATGTGCATCCTTGGTTTGAAGAAAGTCGTCAGGATAAAAGCAATCCAAAAGCGGATTGGTATGTTTGGGCTGATCCTAAGCCAGATGGTTCGCCACCAAATAACTGGTTGTCTATCTTTGGTGGCAGTGCTTGGAAATGGGATAGCCGTCGTTTGCAATACTATTTGCATAATTTCCTAGAATCTCAGCCAGACATGAACTTTCATAATCCTGAAGTACGTAAGGCGCATCTAGATAACATGCGTTTCTGGTTAGAGTTAGGGGTCGATGGTTTCCGCTTGGATACCGTGAACTTTTACTTCCATAGTGAAGGCTTGGAAGATAACCCTCCAGTCCTGCCGGGCGAGCCAAAAACCAAAGGTGCGCCAGAGGACAACCCATATACTTATCAGCGTCATGTATATGATTTGAGTCGTCCAGAAAACTTGGCATTCCTGCAAGAATTGCGTGCTTTGATGGATGAATTCCCAGGCAGTACCACTGTGGGTGAAATCGGTGACGATTTTCCTCTGAATCGTATGGCGGAATACACTTCTGGTGGTGATAAACTACACATGGCTTATACTTTTGATTTATTGAATAAGCCCCATTCACCTGCCTATATCCGTGATGTGTTGAAAAATATGCAGGACATAGTGGGTGATGGTTGGCCATGTTGGGCGGTTTCGAATCATGATGTAGAGCGTTCACGTACTCGCTGGGGTGCGAATGAAGATGCTGAAGCTTATCCTTTGATTGTCACGGCGTTGATTTCTTCCATTCGCGGTAGTGTGTGCTTATATCAAGGTGAAGAACTGGGTTTGCCAGAAGCGGATGTACCTTATGATCGCATCCAAGATCCATATGGTTTTCCGTTGTGGCCGGTTTTTAAAGGTCGTGATGGTTGCCGTACCCCTATGGTTTGGGAAAACAAAGCTCAAGGCGGTTTCTCTGTTGTGGAGCCTTGGTTGCCAGTGGATAGTGACCATCTGCCGTTGAGTGTGGCAGAGCAAGAAGCTAAGCCAGACTCTCTATTACAAAAGATGCGTCGGTTCATTAAATGGCGTCAACAACAACCTGCTTTGGTCAATGGCGAGCTAGAACAGATCGATGTTGCCAATGAAGACTTGATTGCCTTTGTACGTGACTACCAAGAAGACTCCTTATTGGTGGTATTGAACCTGACCGGAAAAGAACAAGTTGCTACCTTAAATACAGGTGATTTAGAGCTTCTTGAAGGTCATGGTTTCCAATGTCAGTTATCGAATCAAACTTTAACTTTGCCTGCTTATCAAGCTTGTTATGCGCGTCAGCGCTAAGGACGTGGTGACTTTTGCTGGTTTGTTGTTTATTGGGATCTAGTAGAAGTCGAGGTCTTCGTACTTTTTAGAAAGCTTGATAGAATGCATGAGTCTTGCCGTTATGCAAAATGGAACTCAGTAGGCAAGACTCTTATTTCTAGTGAGTGTTCATATGAAGAAAAACATAAAAAAGTTGACCTTGAAAGATGTAGCGGAACGCTTAGAGGTCTCCACCGCAACCATTTCAAATGCCTTTAATCGGCCGGATCAATTATCGGCGACTTTGCGTGAAAACATTCTCAGCGAATGTGAAAAAATGGGTTACTTTGGCCCGAATGCGGCTGCACGTAGTTTGCGTACAGGGCGAACTGGTATTGTGGGAATTGTGCTATCGGATGACTTGAGTTATAGCTTAACCGATCCGGTTGCTAATCAATTTTTGAAAGGCATGGCGGAAATTTTTGAAGCTAACGAATACAATATGCTGCTGTTGTCTTCAGATCAGGTAGAACAAGACGCCCAAAGCCGCATGCAATCTTCTATGGTAGATGGCTTTATTGTCTATGGACACAAACCTCAACAATGCATTAACGCACCTTGGTTAATGCCCAACAAAAACATCATCACAGTGGACAGTTTTATTCCTGGCACCACCTCGGTGAATGTGGAAAACCACAGTGGCGCTTATACTATTGCTAAACACGCCTTGACGCATAATCCTCAAAGTGTGGCCATTTTGGGCTTGAGTTTATTAGACACGGATCGTGTCTGTCGTATTCGTGAAGATGAGTTGTTTGATCGTGCTGCGTCGATCTCGATTCAACGCTTATATGGTTATTTTGAAGCCCTCAAAGAGCATCAAATTGTTGTACCGTCAGAGTGCATCTGGAACATTCCTGAGAACAATCACAAATTGGCTTATCAAGCAGCGAGAGAAGCGTTGACCATGGCTAACCGTCCTCAGCTTTTACTGTGTATGAGTGATTGTATTGCCATTGCTGCGGTACAAGCGGCTCTGCAATTGGGCATTCGTGTACCGGAAGATCTGCAAGTAGTGGGTTTTGACGGTATAGCCGAAAGTGAAAACTTTCACCCTTCTATTACCACCATTCATCAGCAAACGGTTGAGAAAGGTCGTTTAGCGGCGGAAGTCTTTTTAGGATTGCGCGAAGCGAAAGACGTGGTATTAGAGACAGAGCTGGTAATACGTGAGAGTTGTCCAGCGCTATAAACAGCACCTTTGTTCAGCAGAGTCTCCTACAGCCAGTAGCGACTAATTGGGGCTGCAAGGTCCATGTGATGAGCTATTTGAGCTTGTAACAATTCCGCCGATGATATGGCATCTGTCAATGCGTGATGGGCCTTGTATCTCGGCAAATGGTAGCGCTGTCGACAAGCATCTAAACGCAATGACGGCGCTTTACCAAACTGTCTCCACCAAGGTTTGTGTTGTGCTTGCCGCTCTATGTCCATGGTGTCCAAAACAGGAAAATACAAAGGGTAACCATAGTGTTTCAAGGAGGCCTCTAGAAGGAACTGCCTTTCAATCGCCACGCAATGTACTACCAGGACTTGTTTTGACATGACATCCAAGATGTCGTCCAAAATGTGATCCAATTGCGGTGCATCGGTAAGCTCAGAATGAGTGATTTCGTGAATGGTGACCGATTCGGCATGCAAAGCTTTTTTTGGCTTTGCCATCCAGTAACCTGCTCCCTGACAACGAATGGCATTGTGTTTCATGGGGATCAAGCCCAAGCTGATGATCTCGTCGTTATTCGGATCTAAGCCAGTGGTTTCAAGGTCTAAGGCCAGTAAGGGCACGTCTTTTAATGGTGTATTAGCCGCAATCATCCCTGCTTGATAATAGCGTTTTAATGCCCCTTCTGGCGCTTCTTTTGCCCACTTTTTAAAGAGATTTGGCCAATCAAGAGGCTCGCTGTGTTGGTTGGAAATATGCATTGCCATAACTTAACTGCGCTTTCCCGCATAGCGGAATTTAATAAATTCTTGTTGACGAGCAACTATGTCAAAAGCGTCTCTGAGATGGCGTTTTTCAAAGGATGACAAATTGGCAGGATTAACATGATTGTTAGGCGATTCTCCTGAATCAATTTGTTCTTTCTGATGTCGAATTCGTACCATACCAATCATTTCCAGTGCCAGAGTCAAATCTTTAGCGCGACCATCAGGTAATAGGCCTGCGTCTTCAATGTCTTCAAGGCGCTCAAAGGTATTTAACTTATCGCTACCCATGGCCAAAGCATGTACACGTACTATGTCAATGATTGGTGCAATGCCTCTTTCTTTGAGGTTGAAAGTACGTGACTGCTTACCTTCGCCGTCGAGCACGAACTGCCGGAAGAAGCCGAGAGGCGGTTTTCTCTGGTTGGCATTACGTGCCATAAAGGTTAAAAAGCCCGTGTGTTCTTTGGCTTCTTTGCGTATGTGTCGATTGAGCTGAAGAGCGAGACTTTTATCACCATAAATTCCACGTAGATCGAAGAAGATGGACAGTCTTAATAAGGCTTCTGCTTTGGGCTCACGAATCCATTGACTGAAATAATCTTGCCAGACGCTTAATGGCTGACGCCAGCGTGGATTAGACGCCATGATGTCGCCGCTACACAAGTCGTAACCACATTTGTCTAAGTTCTGACAGACCCAATTGCTGAGTGTGGCAAAATACTCACCATGCGCTTTAGGGTCGTATTTATCACTCAGAATCAGTGCGTTATCTTGGTCGGTTTTAATGGTTTGTTCTTCTCGAGCTTGTGAACCCAAGGCAACAAAGCAATATGGTACTGGCGGTTTGCCAAATTTTTCTTCTGCTAATTGGAGTAGTCGCTTTACAAAGGCGATACCAATGTGGGACATGGCATTACCTATCATTTGCGTGTTAGCGTCAGCATTCACCAGTTGAGTAAAGGTATGGGTCATTTTACGGCTGATGTTTTGCAGACCTGCAATATTACTCTGCTTAAAAATATCACTGATTAAATAGACGCTGCCATGACTTTCTCTTTGAACAATATCACCTGCGCTAATGACGCCAATAGGCTTACCATCTTTAATGATGGGCAAATGATGAACATTACTAGCCATCATTTTGAGAACGGCTTCAGAGGCATAATCATGACTATCAAGCACAATAGGGTTAGCTGTCATGATGTCGGCGATAGGGGTGTCAAAAGGCAGTCCCTTTGACAAAGCACGGGTGCGCAAATCCCGGTCGGTGACTATGCCAATCAGCTCTTGTTGATTTGTGATCAGCAAACTAGAAACCCGATGTTCTGTCATGATTTGCGCGGCGGTCAGTAAATTTGAATCCGCTTGAGTGCTGATGGGCTGTCGTCTTAATAAACTAGTTACGGGACAGGTCATGAGAGAAACATCAGAGCTTTGCGAATCCATGGCGAGTCGCAAGCGAACTTCACGAGCCAGTTCGAAAAAGTCTGAAAAGGTATCGTTCTCTTCATACAATTTAATAAACCAACGGGCTGGGATGCGATAAAGTAGGCTGTCTTCTATGGTTCTCATGGTTTGTGAAGACTTACCACCTCTGAGTATAGAGGCATAACCGAAGAGTTCTCCTTCGTTCATGCGACGTATCAGTATATTGTCTTTATTGAGCACTTCGATTGCGCCGCTGCGGATGAAGAACAGGGTGTTATTAAAGGCGTCGGGAGAAATGACCCATTCTCCTGCCCGCACATACTGAATCTCGATTTCTTTTGTCATGTCTGCCAAGGGGGCTTCATCTGCAATTTCATTGAAGGGAGCATATTGGCATAGGGCGTCTAAAATCTCGGTTAATTCAACATCCATAGTGAAACCTTTTATTGCAGATAAGGCGTGACCAGAGTAATCATGCCAATGATAATGAAGAGTAGGCAAGCTAATTGACGAGTGCGCTTGGCATTTACTTGATCCATCAACCAGCGACCAGCAAAAATGACCGGTACGTTGGTCATCATCATACCCACAGTGGAACCTAGTAAGACAGCCCACATGCTGCCATAGTGCGCTCCGAGTAAGACAGTGGCGACTTGCGTTTTGTCACCGATTTCGGCTAAGAAGAACAGCATGAAAGTAGCGCAAAAAGCGCCATATTTTAGTAGCTGATTGTCTGCGCTTTCGTCTTTATCGGGAATCAATAACCAGAGGCCAACTGCGATAAAGCTGAAGCCTACAATCCAGTTGATGATATTAGCTGGAAACCATTGTGCTAATTCTATACCGAGCCAGGTCGACACGGCATGGTTTAGTAAAGTTGCACATAATATACCTAATACAATGTTTATTTTGGAGGCAAAACGAGTAGCAAGAAATAGAGCCAATAATTGAGTTTTATCGCCCATTTCGGCTAAGGCAACGGTTGAGGTAGAAGTAAACAGGGCTTCCATCGATTGATATGTCCTAGGTGGGCGATAATACAAAAGACAAACAACTTGAGCCCACCAGAGTCAAGTTCTTGTCTTAAGTCTCATCAATCCTGTACTTGGCATCAGGACTTCTTTGCCATGAGCGTGAGGCCCAATTATGTTGACAAAGAATCTTCGTAAAACGAAGAAGATTACTCCCCTAAGATGCGCAGATAATAGTGTATTTTTTGTATTGAAACAAGAAGGGCGGTCTAAGCCGCCCTTTGAATATTTATATAGCTTTATTTATACAAGTGCATGTCACTGCGTAGACCTTTCCATAAACTGATACACATGATTAACATCAACAGAGTGAAAGGTAGTCCAATGGTAATAGCAGCAGCCTGAATTGCTCCTAGTGCTTCAGAACCACCTCCAACCAGTAAAGCAATAGCAATGATGCCTTCCAATACCGCCCAGAAAACTCGTTGAATCATAGGGGCATCGGTTTTACCTCCGGCCGTAATACCATCAATAACCAAGGATCCAGAGTCAGAAGAGGTTACGAAGAACACCAATACCAGCACAATACCCACAAAAGAAGTAATGGCAGTTAGTGGTAGATTTTCAAACATTTGGAACATAGCCAAAGATGAATCACTGATGCCATTGGCCAGAGCGCCAACGCCATTTTGTACTTGCTCAATGGCAGAACCACCGAAAACAGCCATCCATACAAGTGTAACGAGTGTGGGCACTAGCAGTACTGCGATGATGAATTCACGAACGGTACGACCACGTGAAACACGAGCGATAAACATACCAACAAATGGTGACCAAGAAATCCACCAAGCCCAGTAGAATACCGTCCAACCATGATAGAAGGTTTCATCCTCACGACCAATCCAATTACTTAGTGGAATGATGTTTTCCACATAATTCAATAGGAAAGAACCGATAGCAGCGAAAATAGCACCTGTATGGCCTACTATCACAATGAAAATAGCCAATATTGCAGCAATGATCATATTGACGTTAGAAAGCAGTTTCACACCACCTTCAAGGCCTCGCGCGACAGAGAAAATGGCTACGGCAGTAACACCGCAAATAACTAAAATTTGGGTAGTTAATGTGTTAGGCAGTCCAAATAGGAAAGCCAAACCACTGGTGGCTTGTTGAGCACCAAAACCAAGTGATGTTGCTAAACCGAAGATGGTCGCAATAACCGAAATAATATCGATTACATGACCAATCCCCCCCCATACTTTCTCACCAAAAAGTGGATAAAAAGCAGAGCGTATGGTCAGTGGTAGACCTTTGTTATAAGCAAAAAAGGCAAGTGATAGTGCGACAACCGCATAAATGGCCCATGGATGTAAACCCCAATGGAACATGGTTGCGCCCATGGCTACATCTTTAGCTTCAGGGGTATTTTTCATAACGTCAAATGGGGTGCCATACCAGCCAGTGTAGTAAGCTACCGGTTCCGCCACACTCCAGAACATCAGACCAATTCCCATTCCTGCTGCAAATAACATACAGAACCAAGTAAGGGTAGAATGTTCTGCTTTGGCTTCTGTACCACCAAGACGAATTTTACCGAATGGCAAGAGAATCAGAGCCAAACAAAATAGAACAAAGAGGTTACCAGCGACCATGAAGAACCAATCAAAATGACTGATAGACCAGTTTTTTGCGCTAGAAAGTAAAGCGCTGGCATCGGAAGGGAAAAGAATACTGCCAATGATGAAGGCGAGTATGATGATAGCACTGGTACTGAAAACAGGGTTTAATACATCCAAACCGAGAAACTGGACGTTGTCCTGACCCACTTTATAAGAAGTGTCGTATTCCGCCCGACCACTGTCAGGTGTTTTATTACTCATATTTTTCTCCTGATTTAGTGAAAACTCAGCCAGCCTTTTTCTATTTCACAATGAAAATCACATGCACTAGAAACAGTGGCCCTTAATAACCCTATAAGAGTAGGTTATTGAGCAATGTTCTTATCGCGACGTATTCTGTTCTTTTTTTGATCATATGCATATGAATCAACATAAAACTCAAAGAGTGTGAGTGTTAAGGGGTCAAAACAAAATGGCATTTTCATGGTGAAACTATGATTGACTGGCATCACTATTTTGATAGCTCCAACTAGACTGAGTAAAAAGACCTCATTCAAGATGATCTTTTATCATAGTCGAAGTAAGCGTTACATCAATTTGTTTAGATGTCAAACCATATAAGGCGAGTTAAATCTTATCTAAAGAAAGAGTTCAAGTAATTCATTGAGAAAAAGTTTGCCTTTTTCTGTGGTTTGAATGCGCTGATTTTGCCAAGCTTGAGCATCCAACAAGCCGCGTTCTAAAGCAGTTTGGCAAGAATCCATCAGATGCTTTGGTATGCTTTTTTGTGCATATTGTTGATATTCCATGAGATTAAAGCTTTCAAACAGACGTAAGCGATTCATCATAAATTCTAGAGGCATGTCATGTGGTGCAATGGCTTCCTTAGTGACTAAGGCTGCAGGCAGATTATTGAGATAATGATTTGGGTGACGAGTCTTTCGAGTACGAAATATTTGACCATTAACTAATGTGATTTTTCCATGAGCACCTGCGCCTATGCCGAGATAATCTCCGAAGCGCCAATAGTTCAGATTATGAGCTGCTTGTCGACCTGTTTTAGCGTTGGCTGAGACTTCATACTGATGGTAGCCATGTTGGTTCAGCAATGTCTGTCCTGCGTCTTGGATTTCCCATAAAGTGTTATCTTCTGGCAGAGTCGGAGGGCGACGATAGAATTCGGTATTGGGTTCTATGGTTAGTTGATACCAAGATAGATGTTCGGGGTTGAGTTGAATAGCCAGCGACAAATCTTCCATTGCCATGGTAAGGCTTTGTTCTGGTAGGCCGTGCATTAAATCCAGGTTGATGTTGTCAAAGCCAGCAGCGCGTGATTTTTCCACAGCCAGAATAGCTTCCTCTCGGTTGTGGATTCTTCCTAGGGTTTTCAACAGCTTAGGTTGAAAACTTTGAATACCAATGGATAGACGGTTAATGCCTGCTTGACGAAAGTGACGAAATTTTTCTTGCTCGAATGTGCCTGGGTTGGCTTCCATGGTGATTTCCGCCTGTTCTACCCAGCTAAGTTTACTGCGCAGCGCATCCATTAATTGATAATAAAAATCTTCGCTCATTAAACTGGGTGTGCCACCGCCAATAAAGGCCGTTTGAATAGGTCGATTGGCAACATATGCCATATCTTCGTCTAAATCGGCGAGCAGTTGCTGTAAATAAGCTTCTTCCGGTAATTGGCCTTTTTGATGAAAACGATCTGCTTGGTGAGAATTGAAGTCACAATAGGGACATTTCTTGACGCACCAAGGCAAATGGATATAAAGGCTAAGTGGCGGTAGAAGGGTACTCACTTAGCGGCATCCTGTTGGAAGGCAGCTAATAATTGTTTTAACGCTTTGGCGCGATGACTGATTTGGTTTTTCACTTCTTTTGGTAAACTGGCTGCACTACAGTTGTACTCAGGTACATAGAATAATGGGTCATAGCCAAAGCCTTCTTGACCTGCCAAAGACTCTAAAATTCTACCTTCCCAAACACCATGGAAGACTTTTGGTGTGGGGTCGTCTTTGTGGCGTAAATACGCCAATACACAATGAAAGCGGGCACTTCTTTGTTCGCTAGGGACACCTGCCAGCTTTTGTAGAAGCAGTTCATTGTTCGCTTGGTTGTTACCGTGTTCGCCAGCAAAACGTGCTGAATATATTCCGGGGGCCCCATTTAAGTAATCCACTTCAATACCAGAATCATCTGCTAGTGCGGGCAAGCCGGTTTTTTCACAAGCGTGGCGTGCTTTTAATATGGCGTTTTCAATGAAGCTTAAACCGGTTTCATCTGCGTCTTCCACAGCGAATTCCTTTTGTGCTTTGACGTCAAAGCCAAGGCCACTAAGTAGGGCGTTGAACTCTTTGATTTTACCAGCGTTATTGCTGGCTAAGACTAGGATTTCATTCACGGAAATGTCCTCAAAATGAGCTTCGGTCAGGCTGGGATTGTATTGACAGCCTGACGGAAAATTAGTTGTTACGACTGATGTGAAAAATCGCCGTTTCACTGAAAAGGTTCGGCATGGAGCGGATCCACCAATGGTCTTTGAGTTGACCGTCTACTGCAGCCCAGCGTAATACTTTGATGTTCTTCTCCTGACATAAACGCTCAAAATCCTGAAAGGTGAAGAAGTGGATGTTGGGTGTGTCGTACCAATTGTATGGCATAAACTCAGACACAGGCATGCGACCTTTTAGTGCCAAATGCAGGCGGCTGCGCCAGTGACCAAAGTTAGGGAAGGTAATGATGCATTCTTTACCAATGCGAAGCATTTCGTCGATCAATAAGTCAGGACGACGAAATTGCTGTAGGGCATGAGTCATCAAAACTAAATCAAAACTCTGTTCGTCAAAGTTTTGCAAACCTTCATCAATGTTTTGTTCTAATACAGGGATGCCTTTTTGGATACAGGTATTCAGATCGTCAGCATCGATTTCCAGACCATAGCCATGGATTTGTTTTTCTGTAATGAGGTGGTGTAGCAATTCACCCGGACCACAAGCCAAATCCAAAACACGAATGTTGGGCTGAATCCATTCATCAATGATTTCTAAATCAGGACGCATTGGCTGACTCCTTTTGCTGACCATCAGCAGTTACTTGATTAGCAATGCGCGTTAAAAAGCTACTCAAAGCTTGCATGTAACGTGGAATAGGAAACAGAAAAGCGTCGTGACCTTCAGTGGCTTCAATTTTAGCGTACGACACCGCTTTTCCTGCTTTTATCAAGGCGTTGACAATTTCTTCACTGCGCTGGGGTGAAAAACGCCAATCAGTGGTGAAAGACACCAATAAAAACTCACATTTTGCACGGCTCAATACTGCAGCCAAATCACCATTGGCTTGTGCGGCTGGATCAAAATAATCCAATGCTTTGGTCATCAACATATAAGTATTGGCATCAAAGCGTTTGGTAAAAGCTTCGCCTTGATAACCTAGATAGCTTTCAATCTCGAACTCAATGCCATAATTGTATTGATAAGACTCGTGACGCCTCTGGCGACCAAATTTTTCCCCCATGGCATCGTCTGATAAGTAGGTGATGTGCCCCAACATGCGGGCCAAACCTAAACCATTGGTCGGTACCGAGTCGTTTGCTAAATACTGTCCGTCAAAAAAGTGTGGATCACGACGAATGGATTGACGCGCCACTTCATTGAAAGCAATGTTCTGTGACGATAATTTGGGTGCCGAAGCAATGATAACAGCAGCTTGCAAACGCTCAGGATAGCGAATGCTCCATTCCAGAACTTGCATTCCACCAAGACTGCCTCCGACAATAGCAGCAAAGCTTTCGATACCAAGTCTGTCTGCTAGGCGTGCTTGGCTTTCTACCCAGTCTTCAACTGTGACAATAGGAAAATCAGCTTGCCACGCCTGACCTGTGGCTGGGTTGATACTGGTGGGTCCAGTTGAACCGCCGCAGCCGCCAAGATTATTTAAAGCAATGACAAAAAAATGATTGGTGTCGATGGCTTTTCCCGGACCAATGGCAGAATCCCACCAACCGGGTTTTTTATCTGCTAGGTCGTGATAGCCGGCTGCGTGATGGTCTCCACTTAGAGCATGGCAAATCAAAATGGCATTGGAAGCGTCTTGATTCAGAGTGCCATAGGTTTCATAAATGAGCTGATACGATGCCAAGGTTTGCCCGCAAGCTAAGGTTAGAGGCTCGTCGAATTGCGCTGTCTGAGGTATGACTATGCCCACAGAATCAGCAGGAATGGCGTCTGGCATGTGTTTTGATAATCCTAATGAAATATCCATGTTTCCACGAAATTGATGAGGAAACAGACTCGAAAAATAATCCACACAGTCTAGCGGCTGAGCGGAATACCATCAAGTGAAGATAGGGCAAATCCCCCTATTTAGAGACAGAGACTAAATTAAGGGGGCGTCTGTGTGAATGGATTTTAAGCCAGGCTAAAAACACGCGTTTTCTCAGCCAGTTGTTGTGATAATTGCTGAATCTGTTGCGTCTTGTCAGCCATTATGTCGATTGACCCTGTATCTTCTGTCAGTTGCTGGGCAATTTGATCCATTTCTGCACTCATTTGAACAGCAGTGCTGGCTACATCCTGAATCGCAGCAGCCATGGAATCCGTTGATTTTGTGCCTGTCATGGCGAAGTTTTCAATATTACGCATGGCTTCTTCTGCTTTACTGCCATTTTCACTGATAACACTTAAATTGGATTTACCGCTTTCCATGGTGGTGATGGCAGAGTGAGTAGAGGTTTGAATGGTGCTAACGATTTCTGTAATTTTCGATGTTGCATCCACGGTTTTTTCCGCCAAAGCGCGTACTTCGTCGGCCACTACAGAGAACCCGCGTCCGGCTTCACCAGCGCGAGCGGCTTCAATGGCAGCATTCAGTGCCAATAAGTTAGTTTGATTGGCAAGATCGTTGATCATAGAGATCACATTATCTATGTCTTTTGATAATTGACCAAGATGGTTTAATTGTTCGCTGATAACCTGTACTACATTGACTGTGTCATTGATGCTGGTTAATACCTTGTTTATGGTATCAGCGCCCGCTTTAGCAGATTGGTAAGTATCATTCGATTGGTTTTTTAACAATTCTGTGGTGTTAGAAAGTTCAGTCAGACGACTGGAAATGTCGTCTGTGGCGGTTGCCAGCGAATCAGTGCGTTGATTAACCACATGGTTGCTGCTGGAAATATTGCCTATGGTATTGTTCAAATCGGTAGACATAGTGGTAAAAGTGTCGGTAGTGGTCACCACATCTTTAAGTACACTATTGAGTCCTTTGGCCATTTCATTTAGGGAAGTGCCTAACAAATCAAATTCATCATTACGCTTGGTGTTAATTGCTACCTGGGTTGTCATGTCACCTTGTTTGACATTATTTAGATCATTGCCAATGCTTTTCAAAGAAGCGTTTACACTGCGGCCAATAGTAATCATCAATAAGGTTGCCAGTACGATAACTACCAAGCTTACAACCAGTAAAGTGGCGTTGGCTTTGTTAGAGCTGCTTTCTGAGTCTGCTTCTGCATTAACCAGAAGTTGCTCAATGAGTTTACTGGCTTCGATCTGGCTGGTATTAAAAATTTGTTTAAAGTTATCAAAAGTTTCTTCAATGTTTTTTAATAATTGAAATTCTTCACCATATTTTAGGATGGCATCATGATAGGCGTTTGCTGTGACACCATGAGTACTTTGAAAACCAAAGTTTGAAATTCGACGATCAAACTTTTCGAAATTGGCGCTAAATTTTTCAAGATTATCGGCGGTTGGGTCAGACAGATAGCTGGCTTCGGCTTGTCTTACACTAGAGAATTCACGCTTTAATAAACTTAAGCTGCTGATATCGTCAGTGAGCTTTGCGCCAAGTTGATCAATCTCGCCGCGCATTCCTGAGGTTGAATCAAAGCCAATAAGGTTTTGTTTATTTACCAACGCCAGAAGTGATTGGCTATAGTCTTCTATCTTAATTAAATTGGCCTCAAGTAATGCTCTGAGCTCGTCATTACTGGCTAATGCCATGTTTTCTTTAATAATATTTTCGTTGTATAGGGCCTGATCTTTTACCTTCTGAACATATTGTTCAATATTACTGCTGGTGACAGAGCGCAAGTTATCAGCACTGGCCAGCATATTAATGCTGACTTGATCATTTGATGCTTGAATTTTTGACAGCGTCCTAAGTTCGTTGTTGGCATTTTGCTGTGAAGATAAGCCTTCAATGGCAACAAAGGTCACCAAGACAAAGCCAACAATGGCGGAGACTAGTAACAGTATGAGTTTGGATTTAAAAGAAAGGTTATTGAGCATTGCTTACACCTACCTGCCTTTTGAGCGGTTAATGGATCAATTAGAATTTGACTTATCTAGATGATGCATGGCCTATGCAAATACTGTGCACAGGTCAATAATATGTATGAACGCAGTAAATGCTAGGTTTGGTTGAGAATATTGATTGATTTTTGCCCTTTTATAGTGCGTTTAAGGTTTTTGTAATTTTAAGGCGTCTTTAAAAGAAGCCTCTTTAATATCCAAGTATTGCGTATTCAGCCAGTATGAACTATTTCTAACCTGGCAAATCACTCAAGTTTTCATTGGGGGGCAAATCACTTCGAATAAACGATACGTCAATTGTCCGGCCGTTTTCTCTTTTTTAAGCTGCCAGTGTACGGGCAACTCTGGTAAAGAACTTTCTTTTTCCATCTCTATATACACCAATGCACGTTCTGCTAACCAGTCATTTTGCAATAGGGGTATTATCTTTTCTAACCAGCCTTTACGGAAAGGGGGGTCAAGGAAGACGAGATCAAATTTGTTTTGAGGAGACTGTTGTAAATAACTTTCGGCACCTTGGGTAATCACTTGTCCTTGATGCGTTTGTAATGTTGTTAGATTGTTCAGCATTTGCTTGGTTACTGGTAGGGCACTATCCACAAAGGTGACATGCTTTGCACCACGGGATAAGGCTTCTAAGCCTAAGGCGCCAGAGCCACAAAAGAGATCTGCACAAACCGCTCCTGGCACATGGGGGCTGAGCCAGTTAAATAAAGTTTCACGTACGTGGTCTGGTGTAGGTCTTAGACCTTCCAAATCGGGAATGGGTAATTGCCGTGAGCGCCACTCTCCCCCAATGATACGTAATTTTGCAGTTTTGCTTTTACCGCTATTATGCTTATTTTTAACGCTATTATGCTTAGAAGAGGGACGTTTTGTCATTGGTAAACCTGAATTTCTTGATATGTTTGTGCGTTAAATAATTCTTTTAATGCCTCTTGATAGGCTTGGAAATTGAAATTATCCACAGCTTCTCGATAGTTGTTAGCGAACTTTTCTAACGTTAGTTCAGTATTTTGGTGACTTACTTGGCTAGCAATCTGCGCCCACCAAGTTGGCGACTGAGCGTTTTGCTCAATTTGTTGCAATAACTGTTCACGAAGTGCATTAAAGCCGTCTTTATCATTGCTTGATGGGATTTGTTCAGCAAACACAAAGCTTTTAAGGCTCAATTGCGGTGCTCCAGTCGATGGCGTCCTAGCGTCTAGGGTATCATTTAGATGATATTGTACATTCCAACCTACCCAAGGATGTTGAGGTGCTAACGTCAGATTGAGTTGAACAAAATTGATTTTTTCTTCGTTATTAAGTTTGTTGACTAAATCGGCCCCCCATATTTGTAAACTGAGCCATTGAGTGACGTTACTTAATGGGGTGAGAGCCACTGCGCTGCGAGTCTGCCAAAGCTCACCATGATGTCGCTGAATTACCGTGCTGACTGAGGTTATCTGTATATCATTTTCCATTGTGTTGGGAGAAAAGTTCTCAGTGATGGCGTTCAAGGCCGCTTCTACAAGTGCTTTGCTTCGATCAGACAAATCTCCGGTTAAGTAGATGGCGGAGACAGATTGGGTCATGTTTTGGTAATAATTCTTTACTTCTGAAAGACTGAATTGCTCTTGTGGTAGCGTGCTAGGTTTTACAAACAGTACTTGTTCTAGTTCGTGTAGTGGCTCGTGTTGATAAGGGTCGCGGTCAAGCCAATTGGTGTAAGTGCGTGTTTTGAATTTGGTTTCTGTTAGCCAAGTTTTAGCGAGCTTTAACGCTGGAATCAGATAATTTGGATCATTGCTGATGGTGAGTCCGATGACTTGATTTTCATGATCATAATAGGTCATGGCGCTTGCGGCTAAAGGAGAGAGACGCTGATTGATCGATGCTGTACTAAGGGGTAAGGCATCGCTCATTAACATGGCCATGGTGGACTGAATGAGTTTGGTATTGGTGTTGGCGGCGCGAAAGCTGAAGCGGATTTCCAATTTATCGCTGCCTTGCCAGTCTTTTTGATTCAGCCAGATAACTGGAATATTCGATTTTGTTGACCATTCTTGGATACTGGTTTGCGGCAAGTTTGCACTTGGTGCAGTCAGATTAAGTAGCCAAATTGCCAAGCTAGAGAAGAGCATAATGACAGCCAACATTGGGCGGCTGAAAAGAGGCTTATTTGTGTCGCGCATTAGAGCACCTTTAGAAGACCTAAACACAGGCTAAATAGTGTAAAAACAGGCCTGATTGCTAATCAGAATGATGATAAAATAATCATTTTGTGCGTCCACCACAATGACGCAGAGTTTTATAATAGCATTTCACTGGTGTTAACTGCATCAGCCAAAACGAAGAGATGAATTTAATGGAAGTTGTGAATCAGATTATTGCTTTTTTAACCCCATATTTTGGTGAATACGCCCGCTTTGTTCCTATGATAATTGGTATCCTGTTGGCGGTATTAGCCTTTGTGATTCGTCGCCGTTTTGTCAACAAAATGAGAGCAGATATTGCGGTCGCTAAACAAAAAGACGTTGCAGCCCGTGAAGTGGAAAAGCCTTCAACTGAAGCTCAAGATTCTTCGTCACAAGCCATGTCTGCAGATATAACGCCTTTGACAAGCGAACAGCCTGTATCTGAGCAGCAAGCGTCTACACAGCTTGACAAGCCAGAAGAAGAGCCTGCTTTGTCTTGGTCAGAGCGAATTAAATCAGGTTTGTCTCGCACCCGACATGGTTTAGGTAATGGTTTGTCTTCCATCATCAGTGGCAGTAATAAAGTTGATGATGACTTGTTAGAAGAACTGGAAACACAGTTGTTGATGGCGGATGTTGGTATCGACGCTACGCGAACCTTGATTGAAGGATTAATAGAAAAGCTAAATCGTAAAGAATTAAAAGATGCCGACGCTTTGATGACACACTTAAAAGCTGATATGCAAGGGATTCTAGGCCTGTCACAACAAGAGCTTGAGCCAAGCAAAGCGGACGGCCCTTTTGTTATTTTGATGGTGGGTGTTAATGGCGTTGGAAAAACCACTACTATTGGTAAGTTGGCGAAAAAGTATCAAGCACAAGGTAAGAGTGTGATGCTCGCCGCAGGCGATACTTTCCGTGCAGCTGCGGTAGAGCAGTTGCAGGTTTGGGGGGAACGAAATAATGTTCCTGTTGTGGCGCAACATACGGGCGCTGATTCGGCCTCTGTTATCTTTGATGCGATTGAGTCTGCAAAGGCGAAAAATATTGATATTGTGATTGCCGATACAGCTGGGCGTTTGCAAAACAAACAAAACTTAATGAACGAATTGTCTAAAGTCGTTCGTGTGATGAAAAAGTTGGATGAAAGCGCGCCGCATGAAGTGATGTTGGTGTTGGATGCGGGAACGGGTCAGAATGCCATTAGCCAAGCGAAACTTTTTTCAGAAGCAGTGGGTGTATCTGGTATCACTCTTACTAAGCTTGATGGTACTGCAAAAGGCGGTATTATCTTTGCCATTGCCAAACAGTTTGGCTTGCCGATTCGATATATTGGCGTTGGTGAGCAAGCTGATGATTTACGTCCGTTTGTTGCCCAAGAATTTATTGATGCTCTGTTTGCAGGGGATCAAGATTAATCACCTTTGAAACAGGACAGTGAAGCAGAGTGGAAATCGAATTTCAGCGCGTAGGTAAGAAGTACGACAGCGGTCAGGAAGCTTTGTCGCAGGTGAGTTTTCATTTGCAGCAAGGTGAAATGGCATTTTTAACTGGCCACTCTGGTGCAGGTAAAAGTACCTTGATGAAGCTCATGATGATGATTGAGCGTCAAACATCAGGGCAAATTTTTATCAACGGTATTGATTTACGGACCTTAAGTCGCCGTGCTATTCCGCAGCATAGACGTCGTGTTGGTGTGGTGTTTCAGAATCACCAATTGCTGTTTGACCGCAGTGTTTTTCATAATGTTGCTTTACCTTTGCAGGTGAGTGGTGCAGACCACGAGCAGGTGGCTAAGCGAGTGCGAGCTGCACTGGATAAGGTGGGCTTGTTGGACAAGGAAAAGTTTAACCCTATGGCCTTGTCAGGCGGAGAGCAACAAAGGGTAGGTATTGCTCGTGCCGTGGTAAACAAGCCTCAGTTGCTGCTGGCGGATGAGCCAACGGGTAACTTGGACCCTAAATTGTCTGCGGAAATCATGAACCTGTTTCAAGAGTTTAATCGTGTCGGTGTTACTGTGTTGGTTGCCAGTCACGATTTGGCTTTGGTGGCGCGTATGCGTCATCGCGTTTTGACCTTGAATCAAGGTCGAATGGTCAATGATGGAGGGTTTGCTTGATGGCGCAAAAGCCCAATCAACGAGGCGCTACCCGTGCCTCTGTGAAAGCCACAAAGCATCATTGGCCGTCGCGGAATCGATTTAACATGAGCTTGTATTTCCGTCAGCATAAAACCACCTTGACGGAAAGTTTTACACGCTTGTTGACTTATCCGCTTGCTAGTGTGATGACCATTATGGTGATTGCCATTGCTTTGTCCTTGCCGGGAGGTTTGTATGTGGCACTGAAAAATGTGCAAACCGTTACGGACCAATGGGAACAGCAGTCTGTCATTACCTTGTATCTTTTCCCCAACTTAGAAGATACCGAGGCATTGGCTCTATCACACCGTATTTCTGCGCAAGCGGATGTGGATTCGGTGGAGTATATTTCGAAAGAAGAAGGTTTGAGGTACTTTGAGCGCTCTAGCGGTTATGAACAAACACTGTCTTCTTTGTCCGAAAATCCTTTACCAATCGTATTAAGAGTGATCCCGCGGGAGTCGGTTGACGTAACGACATTGTCTAGTTTACAGGTGCTACGTGATGAGTTGGCCAACAACCCAGAAGTAGAAATCGCCGAATTAGATGCACAATGGTTACAGCGTCTTGCCAATATCTTGAGTTTTGGTCAGCGTTTTTCTTATGCATTATCGGTTTTATTGGTGATTGCCGTGTTTCTTATTGTGGGGAACACCATTCGTGTAGCGGTGGAAAATCGTCGTGATGAAGTACTGGTAATGAAGCTGGTAGGAGCGACGGACGCTTATATTCGTCGTCCATTTTTGTACATGGGCTTTTGGTTTGGCTTGTTGGGTGGAATCTTTGCTAGCCTATGTATTTTGGTGCTTAGCTGGTGGGTGAGTGCTCCTGCTGAGCGCTTGATTGATTTGTATCAAAGCGATTTTCAATTGCAGACTTTTAATGCAGATGAGATTGTTTTATGTTTAACTATTAGTGCATTAATTGGTGTAGTCGGTGCTTGGATTGCGGTAAACCGACACATCAAAGATATGGAGCTGCAGTGAGATAAAGCGGCGATCGCTCAACAAAATGCATTCGCCACGTTATATCCACATTTATGTCACACATATGCAGAATTAACTTGTTAGTATTTTTGTCATACAGGGTATGAACAATTAAAAGGTGGAAATAGAGATGGGTAAAGCTCTTCAGCCTATAGATATGATGACTCCAGGTCAGAACCTTGAGTCGTATGTGCAAACAGTAAGTCGTATTCCGATTTTAACTGCTGATGAAGAAAAAGCCTTAGCAGAACGTCTTTATTATCAAGAAGACTTGGAAGCGGCGCGTACACTCGTCATGTCACATTTGAGATTTGTTGTGCACATTGCAAAAAGTTATTCAGGTTATGGCTTGGCTCAAGGTGATTTGATCCAAGAAGGTAACGTTGGTTTGATGAAAGCCGTAAAACGTTTTAATCCTGAAGTGGGTGTGCGTTTGGTTTCTTTCGCGGTGCATTGGATCAAAGCTGAAATTCATGAATTTATTCTGAAAAACTGGCGTATTGTGAAAGTGGCAACCACTAAAGCGCAGCGCAAAATGTTCTTTAACTTGCGTAGTGCGAAAAAGAGTTTGTCATGGTTTAGTAATTCTGAGGTCGAGTCGGTGGCTAATGATCTTGGTGTGACGCCAGACGTGGTTCGTCAAATGGAAGGGCGTCTAAGCGCTTCAGATATGGCGTTTGATGCGTCTGCTGACGATGACGATGACAGTGCGTTTCAGGCTCCGTCGCAGTTTTTAGAGGATCATCGCTCTGATCCGGCGTTATTGTTGGAAAACGGCAATTGGGAAGAAGATTCTAATCAACGTCTTGAACTCGCTATGGCCGATTTGGACGAACGTAGTCGTAATATTCTGGTGCAACGTTGGTTGTCGGATGGTAAGTCTACTTTACATGAATTAGCCGATGAATATGGAGTTTCTGCTGAACGTATTCGTCAGCTTGAAAAGAACGCCATGAAGAAAATTCGTTTGGCGATGGGTGATGGTCAGTTTGACTGATCTACCTAAAATAGTTTGCAAAGCCCTCTCCATGAGGGCTTTTTTGTATCTGAATCTTGTTACTTGATAAACAACAGAAGAAAGCTTTGCTAAGCTGATCGCTGTTACTGACTACGTAATTGATCGCCAGGAATAAAACGCCAAGTGCGTATGATTTCTAATTTATCCACCTCTTTCTTTAATTCGCTAGGGAAGGTCTGAAAAGGTTCGGCTAGACGCACAATTCGCATGGCCGCATCATCTAAAACTCGAATACCGGAAGAATGTAATATTTCAATGTCGTCTACGTAGCCGTTAGGTAAGATGACAACGGCTAATCGTAACTCACCATATAAATGGTCTCGTTTGGCTTCTGCTGGGTAGTGTATGTTACCTATGCGTTCGATACGCCGACGCCAATCATCAAGATATTTTGCGTCTACTGCGGCTTTGGCTGATACGGACGTTAAACGTCTAATACGAGGACGTTTGGCGTATGACTGTCGTTGTTGGTCAAGTAAAGCCTCTAGCGTTGCTATGTCATTAGACAGATGGCTAGGAATCTGTGTTTCGCCACGAAAACGCTCTTCTAATGTTTGAGGTTCTTTTTCGACTTCTTTTGCGACTTCTAGGGTTGATTGTTGCTCTTGTGTTGCTAATAGACTGGGTTCGTCAATGGGTTCTGCTGAGGCCAGTTGGGGTTGTACTGGCGGTGAAATTTCTTGAATGTTATCAGATAGAAATTGCGCTTCTTCCGTGGTGGTGAGCTTTTTCTTACGTAGCTCAGTACCACTTGCTTGTTGGTTTGCTTGCGCAATGAAGTCTGCTTCTACTGGCGCTTTGGTAGTATGCTGTACCAAGGTCACTTCTAAGGTTTTTGGTTTGGGTGAGGGCAGTTCAAAATCAAAACTAACTAAGATCGCCAACAGCAAATGTACGCTGATGGCGATAAAAAGGGTAACGGAAAATTTATCAATCACACGCATGATATTAGGCTAAGCGTTTCTCAATGGCTTCGATTAATGTCATGGCAATATTGAGATCAAATTGCTGGTCTAACTCCCTGACACAAGTTGGGCTAGTGACATTGATTTCAGTTAAGTAGTCGCCAATAACATCCAAACCAACAAATAAAAGCCCTTTTTCCTTAAGTGAAGGAATGACCTGCTGACAAATCCAACGGTCTCTGTCACTCAGAGGTCGACCTTCTCCACGGCCACCAGCTGCTAAATTTCCTCGGGTTTCACCAGAAGCTGGAATACGGGCTAGAGCATAAGGAACTGGCTCACCATCAACGATTAAAATGCGTTTATCACCCTGTTTGATTTCAGGAATGAATTTTTGCGCCATGATTTGCTCAGAGCCCATGTTAGTCAGAGTTTCAATAATCACGCTGACATTAGAATCGTCTGGTTTTAGACGGAAAATAGACGTGCCTCCCATGCCATCTAATGGTTTAAAGATGACGTCGCCGTGCTCTTTATGGAAGGCTTTTAATAAGTCCGCTCGACGAGTCACCAGTACCGGTGGGCAACACTGAGGAAATTGTGTGGCAAAGAGTTTTTCATTACAGTCGCGTAGACTTTTCGGGTCGTTAACCACCATGCAGCCATCGCGTTGAGCCTGTTCTAAAATCATGGTGCTGTATACAAATTCACCATCGAAAGGTGGATCTTTACGCATCAGAATAACATCCAAATCGCCTAATGCAATTTGTGACTCTTCACCTAAATCATAAAAATGCTCTGGCTTTTTGTGTACAGTAAGTGGACTCGCCATAGCATAAGCTTTGCCATTGTCGAGAAATAGGTCTTTTTGTTCCATGTAGATAAGCTCCCAGTCTTTTTCAGCGGCGGCCCATAACATGGCAAGTGATGTGTCTTTTTTGTAGTTGATGGATGCGATGGGGTCCATCACGATCCCTAGTTTAACGGTCATTCTGCAGTGTCCTCAAAAACGAGTATCCGACTGTGCTCAACTTAGTCGTAATATATGTATTGATGCTATAGAAATATGCAGGCGCTGAGAAGAAAAAATAGCTCTGTTTTTTCAATAGTTTGGGAGGACCGCAAAATTTCCTTATTCGACATGCTACCGTTGAGAGCAAAAGGAATCGACTTGGCTCTCAGTAATAATGTTACCAACTGCCGGATGCTTCATCTGCATCAATAAATAAATCATCAGCGCTTGGTCGATCTGACGGTAATAGGAGGTCTTCTGCTGAAGCTGGATCGGATTCTTCAACTTTTGGCGTTACTGTGGCCTCGATGTTTTCTAATTCGTCCGTCGCCGCCTTTTTGGTTGGTGCCTGCCGTGGCGGTTCAAATTCATCTTTGAAGCCAAGTAAAGGTGGACGATAAATACGGAAAGAGCGCATTAACTCGCCTTTGGCGTTAAATAGACGAAATTCAGAGAACAATTCATCGTAGTCCGCATTAACGTAATCCTGGCGAGCTTGGAAAAGCTCGTTTTCACTGTCTAGAACGTCTAATAGAGTGCGTCGGCCTAAGCGAAATTGCTTCTCGTAGGCCACTTGGGACTCTTTGGTGGCGATCACGTAGTCACGGATGTGTTTTTTTTGGCCAGTAGTCGCCTCAAAAGCAGCCCAAGCAAGGCGTACAGTTAATTCTGTATCGCGAATGGTATTTCGGCGAATTTCCTTAGCCTGGATGTTTTGTTGAACTGCTACTTCTTTTTGACGCTTAAAAGAACCGCCACTATAGAGGTTGTAGTTCAATCTGACCATAGCGAGCAAATCTTCACTTGGGCCTTCATCACCGTCTAGGTTATTGTTCCAGGTTCGCTCTAATACAAAGTTTACGCTTGGGTATTTTCTCGCATCTGAAATTTTTTGAATGCTTTCGGTGGCAGCCACATCCCAATATGCTCCCTCGATGGCGGGATTTTTTGCCAATGCTTGCTTGATGGCGCTATCTAAGTCTTTGGGTAGTAGATCACGGTCTGGAATTGGGTAAATTAAGTCTTTAGGTGGCATTTCGCCGACCACTTTGTTGTAGTTACTTTCCGCATCTATGAGATTGTTAGTAGCAGCAAGGTAGTTGGCATGAGCTTTAGCAAGGCGTGCTGTGATTTGACTTAAGTCCGATTGACGTCCAACGCCTGTGTCGCTTTTTAGTTTGATCTGCTTGTAGATGCGTTGATGAGTTTCTAAATTCATGTTTGCCAAATTGACAAGCTCACGGTAACGCAGAATATTAGCGTAAGCTTGTGCCACCTCTAGAGCCGTGTTTTCTACGGAGATAAGGGCACTCCATCGATCAGCTTCGGCTTCGTTAAACAAACGATCAACCTCGTTTTGTGAAGCAAAACCATTAAAGATGGGTTGATTTAACGACAGAGAGAGTTCACGTCGTGTCAGTCCTATGTCATCTGAATTGTTTTCATCAGCATAAGTGGTTTCGTGACCAATACCGGCGGTTAAATCAACACTGGGATAATAACCATTGCGTCTTGCTAGATCCATGTTCTCTTTTGATTCACGGTATTTGGCAATGGCTTGGCGCACTGTTGGGCTGTTTTCAATTGCAGTATAGGTTGCTTCTTCAAGTGTGAGCGCGGCACTGGTTATAGGCAGTATGAGTGTTCCTATACAAAACATGCATGTAATGGCTGTTCGGTAAAACATGTGTCTCAGTATCCTGTCTATATATCCAGACAAGATAGTAAAACGAAATTTGCCATTTTGTATGTAGCGATTCTGTTAGCTGATTTATAGAATACGCTTAATTTATATCCCCCCATAAAGTGTTGATCACACTCAGTGCCACCACAGGTGCGGTTTCGGTTCGTAACACTCTTGGTCCTAGGGTAATGGGATTAAAACCTTGTTTTTCAGATAGTTGGACCTCTCGATCGGTTAAGCCTCCCTCAGGACCTATGAGTAATCCAACTTGTTGATCTGTTTTGAGGGAATAGTTCTTTATTGATTTGTCGCTGTGATGATGCAGGGTGAATTTTAACATTTGGTTACATTCATCAAGCCAATCTTCGAGTGCCATTGGCATGCGTATTTCCGGAACTACGCCTCGACCACATTGTTCAGTAGCGCTAATGGCAACTTGTTGCCAATGTGCGAGACGTTTTTCAATACGCTTGTCTTCGAGCTTTACTTCACATCGTTCACTAAACAAGGGTTGGATGGCAAACACGCCTGCTTCAACTGATTTTTGAATGGCGTAATCCATACGCTCTCCACGTGACAAAGTCTGTCCTATGGTCACTTTTACTAAGGACTCATTGTTTAAGTCTTCAAATCTACTAGTCGTTATATTAGCTGAGCGCTTTTCTACGTCGCATAAAGTGGCGTGATATTGACCACCTTGACCATTAAAAACCCGTAATGGATGGCCCGATTTGAGCCTTAAAACTTTACACAGATGTTGGAAACTGGTGTCAGGCAAGGTCAGCGTTTGGTTTTCACTGAGTTCAGTATTGATATAAATTCGTGGGATTCGCATACCTTGTCCTAATGAATAGAAAACGCATAAAAGTGAATTAAAAATACAAAAGCCTTCCAGCGCGATGCACCAGAAGGCTTTTTATAACGGAAATTAGTGGAATTATAAACCAGCGGCTTTACGTAATAATTCGGCTTTGTCGGTTTTTTCCCAGGTAAAATTATCACCAGTACGGCCAAAGTGACCATAAGCTGCTGTTGGTAGATAAATTGGGCGTTTCAGATCCAGCATTTTGATTAGACCTGCAGGGCGCAACTCAAAGTGTTCGCGAACCAGTTCCACAATACTGGCATCGCTGATTTTGCCAGTACCAAAGGTGTTGATGCTAATGGAAGTCGGTTCTGCCACACCGATGGCGTAAGATACCTGAATCTCACATTTGTCGGCTAAGCCGGCTGCTACTATGTTTTTTGCCACATAACGACCTGCGTAAGCGGCTGAGCGATCCACTTTAGAAGGGTCTTTACCAGAAAATGCACCACCCCCGTGACGTGCCATGCCGCCGTAGGTATCTACGATGATTTTACGCCCCGTCAAACCACAATCACCCACTGGGCCACCGATAATGAATTGCCCTGTTGGGTTGATGAAGTATTTGGTCTCTTTAGATAACCATTCTTCAGGTAGCACTGGCTTGATGATTTCTTCCATAACCGCTTCGCGAAGGTCTGCCTGTTTCACTGCGGCACTGTGTTGGGTGGACAATACAACGGCGTCGATAGCGCATGGTCTGCCATTGTCGTCGTAGCGGAAAGTAACTTGGCTTTTTGCATCAGGGCGTAAGAAGTCTAATGTACCGTTTTTACGAACTTGGGCTTGGCGTTCAACCAAGCGGTGCGCATAAGTAATAGGCGCTGGCATTAATACATCAGTTTCGTTGGTGGCAAAGCCAAACATTAGGCCTTGGTCGCCCGCACCTAATTCTTTTTCATCGGCTTCATCGACACCCACGGCGATGTCCGCAGATTGTTTGCCGATGGCGTTCATCACAGCACAAGATTCCCAATCGAACCCCATGTCTGAACTGTTGTAGCCAATTTCACGAATGACGCCACGGGCGATTTCTTCGATGTCGACCCAGGCATTGGTACGAACTTCGCCCGCAACTAATACCATGCCGGTTTTGACGAGTGTTTCACAGGCCACACGAGCTTCTTTGTCTTCCGCCAAAATGGCGTCAAGAATGGCATCGGAAACCTGATCGGCCACTTTATCTGGATGGCCTTCAGAAACGGACTCGGAAGTAAATAATGAATATTCTGACATGTTTAGTGCCTCTATCAATAAGATGAAAAAGCGCTAAAAAGGTATAAAAAAACCCGCTTAGCATGAGATTCGCTAAACAGGCATCTATACTGCTTCTGTTTAGCTGATTTTATATAGCGTCCGCAAGCCGAAACAAATCGACGCTTTGAGCGGTGAATAATGGCGGATAAATTGTTAAATAGCAACCCGAAGCCTACATTTGTACGAGGCAAAAGGTGGTTTTTTTGATAGCATGGTGCAGATTTTAAGAGAATGCATTTTCTTGGCCCTAAAATGAGGCAAATGAACTGAGTTGGCATTGCATGCTGCTTCAGTCTATGGAGAATGTTCCTTCTATTGTTCGTCAAGCTACCAGGAGTGGAATAACCATGCCGTCTCGGAAACAACTCGCGAATGCCATACGTGCTTTAAGTATGGACGCTGTTCAAAAAGCTAAATCAGGTCACCCAGGTGCTCCCATGGGGATGGCAGACATTGCAGAAGTGTTGTGGAATGACTATTTAAAGCACAATCCATCCAATGCTAAGTGGGTGGATCGTGACCGTTTTGTGTTGTCTAACGGTCACGGTTCTATGTTGATTTATTCTTTGTTGCATTTGTCTGGTTATAACTTACCGATTGAAGAATTGCAGCAATTCCGCCAGTTGCATTCAAAAACTCCAGGTCACCCAGAGTATGGTTATACGGATGGTGTTGAAACCACCACAGGCCCATTGGGTGCTGGTATCAGCAACGCGGTGGGCATGGCAATTGCGGAAAAGACCTTGGCGGCACAATTTAATCGTGACGGCCATCAAATCGTAGATCACAACACATACTGTTTCTTGGGTGACGGTTGTTTGATGGAAGGTATCTCTCACGAAGCTTGCTCTTTGGCCGGTACACTTGGCTTAGGTAAGTTGATTGCATTCTGGGATGATAATGGTATTTCCATTGATGGACATGTTGAGGGCTGGTTTACAGACGATACGCCAAAACGTTTTGAGTCATATGGTTGGCATGTTATTGCGGGTGTTGATGGTCATGACCCAGAAGCCATCAAAGCTGCTATTGACGCGGCAAAAGCGGAAACCAGTAAGCCAACTCTGATTTGCTGCAAGACCATCATAGGGTTTGGTTCGCCTAATAAATCTGGCACCCACGATTGTCACGGCGCGCCACTGGGCGAAGAAGAAATTGCTGCAGTACGTGAATTCCTTGGCTGGCCGCATGCACCGTTTGAGATTCCAGCGGATGTTTACGCGGGTTGGGATGCGAAGCAGGCGGGTGCTGCTCGTGAAACTCAATGGCAAGACAAGTTTGCTGCCTACCAAGCAGCATTCCCTGAGTTGGCAGCAGAATTTGAACGTCGTGTGATCAAGGGTGAATTGCCTGCTGACTTCGAACAAAAAGCCCAAGCTTTCATTCAAGAATGTCAGGACAAGGGTGAGAACATTGCTAGTCGTAAGGCTTCGCAAAATGCTATTGGTGCATTTGGTGCTATGTTACCTGAATTGTTAGGCGGTTCAGCAGACCTTGCCGGTTCAAACTTGACACTTTGGTCTGGCTCAAAAGGTATTCAAGATGATCCAGCGGGTAACTACATTTACTACGGCGTGCGCGAATTTGGTATGAGCGGCATTATGAACGGTGCGTCTTTGCACGGTGGTTTTATTAACTATGGTGCGACTTTCATGATGTTTATGGAATACGCGCGCAATGCAGTGCGTATGTCCGCATTGATGGGGATTCAAAACGTCTTTGTTTATACCCATGATTCTATTGGCCAAGGTGAAGACGGTCCGACTCACCAACCTGTTGAGCAGCTTGCTAATCTTCGCATGACACCAAACATGTCGGTGTGGCGTCCATGTGACGGTGCGGAAACGGCGGTGGCTTGGAAAGCCGCAATTGAGCGTCGTAATGGTCCAACATCGTTAGTCTTCTCTCGTCAAGGTTTACCTGCTCAGGCTCGTGATGCAGAGACACTTGCTAATGTGGCGAAAGGTGGCTACATATTGCAAGATTGCGCTGGTACACCAGAACTTATCTTGATTGCAACCGGTTCAGAAGTGAGCTTGGCAGTGGCTTCTGCCGAAGCGCTAACAGCAAAAGGTAAGAAAGTACGTGTTGTATCTATGCCATCCACCGATGTATTCGATGCACAAGACGCAGCTTATAAAGAATCTGTTTTACCTAAGGCAGTGACTAAGCGGGTGGCAATTGAAGCGGCTCACGTGGATTACTGGTACAAGTACGTTGGCTTTGAAGGCGCGACGGTTGGCATGACAAGCTTCGGTGAGTCTGCACCTGGCGGCGACCTAATGAATCACTTCGGCTTTACCGTCGACAATGTGGTGGCTACTTCTGAAACCTTGCTTTCAGCGTAACTTGACCCAATTGGAAAAGAGACGCAATAAAGCGTCTCTTTTTTCTTTTTATTGCGATAAGTAGTGAGACTATGTTGCGAATCGCTATTAATGGTTATGGTCGAATCGGCCGTTCTGTATTGCGGGCCTTGTATGAAAATGGTTACCGTGAACAGCTGCAAGTGGTGGCGATAAACGAGTTGTCTGATGTGGAGACAATGAGTTATTTGACGCGCTATGACACCACCCATGGTCGTTTTCCGCAATCTGTTACCACACAAGATGATTGCTTGTTGATTGGTAACGACCGCATTCAATGTTATTCCAGTGCTGACGCTCAGGGCATAAATTGGGCGTCCCTAAATTTGGATTTGGTGTTGGAGTGTTCGGGTAGTTTTAGTGACAGTGCCAGTGCGCGGCAGTATATTGCTGCAGGGGTGCCACGACTTTTATTATCTCAGCCTGCTGACGCGGAGGTAGATGCTACTTTAGTGTATGGCTACAACCATCACATTATCCAAACCCATGACCAAATTGTGTCAGCGGCTTCTTGTACCACAAACTGTTTGATTCCTGTTTTGGATGTGCTGCAAAATTTTTGTGGTGTGGTACATGGCACCAGCCAAACCATTCACTCTGCGATGAACGATCAGCCAGTGATAGACGGTTATCATACCAAGGATCTACGCTTAACCCGGGCTGCACTCAGCTCCATCATTCCAGTTGATACGGGACTTGCTAAGGGCATCACCCGAATGATGCCTGAGTTGGACGGTAAAATGGGATGTAATGCTTTGCGCGTTCCAACATTGAATGTGTCATTAATTGATTTGGTGTTGCGAACAGAAACCCCTGTTACTTTGCAACAGATTAATCAGCAGCTAGAGCAAGCAGCAGAAGGGAAATATCAACATATTATGGGCTTTACTCGAGAGCCTCATGCTTCTGTGGATTTTAATCATGATTCACGATCTGTCATTATTGATGGTACGCAGACTCAAGTTATTGATGATCACATGGTTAAGATTTTGTGTTGGTTTGATAATGAATGGGGTTACGCTAATCGAATGTTAGACGTAGCCAAGCATTGGGCACAGCTGATCTCTGCCTAATGCGATTATAGGATTGTTAAAAGATAATAATGAGGACATACCCATGACGGTAATTAAGATGAAAGACTTGGATCTCGCCGGTAAACGAGTATTGATCCGTGAAGACCTGAACGTACCTGTGAAAGATGGCAAGGTAACCAGTGATGCTCGAATTCGTGCTGCCTTGCCGACCATTCAGTTGGCTTTGGCCGCAGGCGCGAAAGTGATGGTGATGTCGCATCTTGGCCGCCCGACTGAAGGTCAGTATGAAGAAGCGTACTCTATGTTGCCAGTGGCACAGCATATGTCAGCTTTGTTGGGCCTGGATGTTCCTCTAGTTAAAGATTGGTTAGATGGCGTTGATGTGGCAGAGGGCCAGTTGGTCTTGGTAGAAAACGTGCGTTTTAACTCAGGCGAAAAGAAAGATGAGGAAGCATTGGCGAAAAAAATGGCGGCTTTGTGTGACGTGTTTGTGATGGACGCTTTCGGCACTGCTCATCGTGCGCAAGCGTCTACTCATGGCGTTGCCAAATTTGCTCCAATTGCTTGTGCTGGGCCATTGTTGGCCGCTGAGCTTGAAGCTTTGGAAAAAGCTTTGGCGAAACCTGCTCGCCCTATGGCGGCGATTGTGGGTGGATCAAAAGTATCTACCAAGCTGACTGTGCTTGAATCTCTGTCTGATAAGGTCGATCAATTGATTGTGGGAGGTGGTATTGCTAATACTTTCTTGGCAGCCGCAGGGTTCCCTGTAGGTAAATCTCTTTATGAAGAAGACTTGATTCCACAAGCCAAAGCCTTGATGGCGAAAACCAGCATTCCGTTACCAGAAGACGTAGTGGTTGCCACTGAGTTTGCTGCGGACGCTAAGGCGACAATTAAGGATGCGAAAGACGTTGCGCCGGATGACATGATTTTGGATATTGGTCCCAAAGCGGCGATGGCTTTTTCTGCATTATTAGAAGAATCTCAAACTATCATTTGGAATGGCCCTGTTGGTGTGTTCGAGTTTGATCAGTTCGGTGAGGGCACCAAAGCCTTGTCTATGGCAATTGCCAACAGTTCTGGTTTCTCTATTGCCGGTGGTGGTGACACCCTAGCCGCGGTAGACAAATATGACATCGCTGAACAAGTGTCTTATATTTCAACTGGTGGCGGTGCTTTTCTTGAGTTTGTTGAAGGAAAAGTATTACCAGCGGTTGCTATGTTAGAATCACGGGCGCAAAATTAATACTTATAAGAGCAGCAAAGACTGTTTTACATAATAAAGGCTAAAAGCCTAAGCCGCTGACTCAATGAGGTCAGTGGCAATTACGAGAGAGTGACCTATTCGACAGTAAGTTGAATATGACAATAACGATAAGGCGTAAGCCACACTTCATCTGTAGATGGAGTGAAAACAAAACTGAGTGCATCGGGAAGCGATGCACTGTCTGTAATAAATAGAATATTAGACAAATTGTCAGAGGAAACCTTTTATGCCTTTAATCAGTATGCGCCAGTTACTGGACCATGCCGCAGAGCACAGTTACGGCTTGCCCGCTTTCAATGTGAATAACATGGAGCAGGTAAAAGCTATTATGGAAGCAGCCGACGAAGTCAATTCTCCTGTAATCATGCAAGCGTCTGCCGGAGCCCGTAAATACGCAGGCTCACATTTTTTACGCCACTTGATTGCCGCTGCGATTGAAGACTTCCCGCACATTCCTGTGGTGATGCACCAAGATCACGGTACGTCTCCCGCGATTTGCCAACGTTCTATTCAATTAGGTTTTTCTTCCGTGATGATGGATGGTTCCTTGATGGATGATGGCAAAACCCCCGCAAGCTATGAATACAACGTTGATGTGACACGTCGTACGGTTGAGTTTGCTCACGCCTGTGGTGTGTCTGTTGAAGGGGAGCTGGGCGTGCTAGGGTCGTTGGAAACTGGTCAAGCGGGCGAAGAGGACGGTGTGGGTGCTGAAGGCACCTTGTCTCATGATCAAATGTTGACAGATCCACAAGAAGCGTTGGACTTTGTGAATGCTACGGGAATTGATGCATTAGCCGTGGCGATTGGAACCAGTCATGGTGCGTACAAGTTTACTCGTCCACCAACGGGCGATATTCTGGATATTGAACGTATTGCGACAATTGTGGAGCGTTTGCCAAATACTCACATTGTGCTGCATGGTTCTTCGTCAGTGCCACAAGATTGGTTGGCGATCATTAATGAGTTTGGTGGTGATATCCCAGAAACCTATGGTGTGCCTGTAGAAGAGATTGTGAAAGCGATTCGATATGGTGTACGCAAAGTAAATATTGATACGGATTTACGCTTGGCGGCAACCGGTGCTATTCGCCGTAGTTTGGCCGAGCACAAAGGTAACTTTGATCCACGTAAATACCTGACTGAAAGCATCAAGGCGATGAAGGCAGTTTGTATTGATCGCTATGAAGCCTTTGGTTGTGCTGGTCAGGCATCGCGTATCAACACCATTGATTTGGAAGAGATGGCAGTGCGTTATGAGCATGGCGAGTATAGCAACGGCCGTACCTTCTAATTGTTTTATTAAAGCGATAATGGTCAATGTTGTGAACAGGGTATTAGTCATTTTGATGAATGAGTAGTTTTTGCGTTTTTTTAGAAAAACTTGCAAAAAACAGTTGACCATCAAAATGATTTGCCTATAATGCTCGCCATTCCTTGCGGGAGTGGTGGAATTGGTAGACACGCTGGATTTAGGTTCCAGTGCTTCACGGCGTGAGAGTTCGAGTCTCTCCTTCCGCACCATATTTTAAAAAGCTGACTTTATGTCGGCTTTTTTTATGCCTGAAACTTATTAAAGGAATAAGTTAATTTCCTTTCTAACGTCATTTCTTGTTTCGTATTCGCTGAAAGTTCGATATTTTTGGATAATTCTAGGGAATTATCTATTAGCAGGAAAATGAGTAAGATGCGAAAACTTCGGTGTGTGTTGGTATGGCTTCAGCTAAGTTGCTTTAGTGTAATGGGCTTTACGGCCAGCTTAGCCGACCAAGTACTGACCGAGCAGGCTTTCTTTCAACTCCAGCCACAACAAAGTCCGTTGTCTGAACAGTTCACTGCCTTAGTGAATTCGCCCCCTAACCCGCTTAGAGTGTCACAACAAGAAGCCATTCGTGTGGTGTTCCTGCTATTTGGTGAACGAGATACATGGCAGAATCAATTGATATTGAGCGCATTTCGTAAGCGGATGCGCGAATTGGGTATTGTCTATCGATTGGATACTTACCTTGATCGCTCAGGCAGTGGTGTGGATTTTATTCCTCATTTAGATGTCATGGTGGCTGAATCGGATTATATAGTAGCAACTAAGATGAGCCTTGGCTTGAAGCGTCTTTATGAACGTTTTTTACTGGCTGAGAAGAGTAAGCTGATTTTGTTTGATTTTGCTGCACCACTTCGCCATTGGGTACTGGAGCCGCCGTTGATTTATCTTGGCTTTGATCAAGCTAAAGCCGTACAGCAGTTGGCAAGTTACCTTGATCGTCAGTTACCAGAGCAGGCAATGATATCCGCTTTGGTGTTGCCGGATGACTATATAGGGCAGATGCGTTGTGACCATTTTATTGATGAAATGCAAAGCCACGGTCGATCAATTACCGATATTTATGTGGTAAACAATGATCAGCAACAGGCTTTTTTGCGTGCCCAATCCCTACTGACTGGTAATGTTCCATCTGAGTTTATTTTTAGTTGTACGCAGAATATCGCTAAAGGAGTAATACAAGCTTTGCAAGCGCATTCAAGTCTAGAGGTTCAAACGAACGTATGGGGTCCATTTAATGACAATGTTAGTGATATTAAAACACCGTATATCAATGCCATAACATTGTTTTACTGGGATGATGTTGTGATTGCCATTGCCGAAGCGATTAAACTGGATTTGGAAGGACGCAATTCTGCCAATCTTTATATGGCGCGTTCATCCTTATTACCAGGCGATATTGACCGCGAAACTTTGAGTTTAATGTTACAGCAGGCTTATCACTATTCGGTGAAATCATGGCGTTAAGAATGAGTTTAAAAGATCGTCTAAAACAAAGAATATTACTGATAATGTTGTGTTTGTTACTCTTATTGGGGGTCGGCACTGTATATTTTGCTACTTTGTTAGAGCGAAATGCCGAGATGACTTCACTGGCTTTGAAACACCAAATAGTTGAACAAACATTGGCTTCTTATTTGGCTCGTGCAGAGACGGAAATGAGTTTTATTGCCAAAGAGTTAATGGCGCAAAATTATGCTGAAGGCCAAGAATTGGATTTATTGTTTAGTCACCATGAAGTGTTGTTTTCAGGCGGTTTGGACTTTTTTTATATCGTTTGGAAAGATAATCGTATTGCGATGGATCCAAGAGCTCGTCTTTTTACACAAGTTAGCTTTACTCCGTTATTAGAAAAGGCATTGTTAAATCGTTGGACGGCAGTGTTTACTGAAGATGATGAGGTACTACTGCAGTATAAAAAGAAAATTGTCTCCGCTACTGGAGAGAGTCTGGGTTTTTTATACGGTTATATTTCGCTAAATGATAATCTCACCCTCGGCAATGAATTACTGACCAGTGTCGAAGTGACCGGGGTTCGTTTGTACGATGTTACTGATTGGCGTGTTTTACTTGATGAAAAAACGTCGAATGATGGAGAGCAAGTCTTTGCGACTTTGACCTACAGTTTTCCGTTGGCGACCGCTGTGCAAGGCGATTTTCTTTTAGAGGTGGAGCAAAGAGAAGCATCCGGTAGAAAAATATTTGTTTTAGTTTGGCCGCTCTTGGGCTTCATTATAGTGTGTTTGGTCGCATTTAACTGGTTAGTTAACTTTTATATAAATAAGTTGATATTCGTTTCTTTGGAACAAACCGTATATCGTAAGAAAGAGGCAAAGACACATTTTAAAGAGTTACAACCCATTGAAGAGCAAAGTAAACAATATCGCGCAGCAATCAAAGCCAAAGGTGATCAGTTTGATTTGCTCGCAGAATCCGTACATAGCGCCATTATCTTTTGTAATGAAGTGGCCGAGCTGCAAGTGCTTAACAAAGAAGCAAAAGAAATTTTCCCTGAGGCAGAGCGTGCTCGTACCTTGTTTGATTTTCTTCCCATTGCTTACCACCAGAGCATCCAAGAGGCGCTGAAAGGTGCAGTGGGGCGCAGCTTTGAAATGACGATAGACAGGTTGGGGCGTATCTATCAGTGGCGTGCTTTTTCTTATCATAATGAATATGGCTACCGTGGTATTTTGCTGGTGGGTAGGAACATCACCAAAGAAACCAGTTTGATGTGGCAGCTGGATCAATTACAGCCTTTATCCAGTGCGGTTGAAAAGCAGGTGGATACTCAGACTTTACAGGGTGAATTGGCGTATTTGACGCAATTACCAACCTATATTAAGACGGCACAATTTCAGGGCTGGCTGAGTTTGACTTTGTCCGTGTTGGACGATATTCGCACATTAGATGACGAAGTAGAATACTGCATATTTGGAGATTTATTGACGCAAGAAAGTGCTTCAGTAATGAAAGCCATGAGCGTGGAAGGTAATCGGGCTTTGTTGGAAGTGCCGTTAAGTGTTGCCAGCGGCACATTGCCTGTTGATAGAAACATTCGAGCTTTGGTGCGTTTAATCTTTATGATGGTTTTGTCTAATGATTTGGCAGAACGACGTTTGACCATGCAGGCTAAGGCAAATGAGTTGGAAATTGTTGCTATGCACGACATGGCTAACCGCAGCTTGTTTATGTGGATGGTAAAGGCTCTGGCGAGTAATTTAGGTGCGCAATATAAGATACTGCGCAATAACGCTTTGCAGTTTAATTTGCCTGTGGCTTGGTACGAGCAGAGTGATGTTTCGGTTGCGCAAGAGACTCTTTCACAAGAGCGCATTACACAAGATAAGCTGGTGGCTTGGGTGGCCAATGATTATCAAAATCCAGAGTTGATCAGTGATGCGTTACAAAGATTGGGGTGTAAAGTGAAGAAATTTGTATCGGCCGATAGTTTCTTTACAGAATCCAGTACCATAGTGAAGTACGATGCGATTTTCATTGGGTGTGATCAGGATACATCGGGCCAGAAGAAAATGACCCAGACTCTGCAAGTAAAACATGATAGGCAGGCCTTGCCTATTGTTTGGGTAAATAGTGTGTTCAGTGAGGTCAAACCATCGGAAGTCTTCCAGTTACAAGGTTGTCCATTCGATTATAGTTTGTATCAAATTTTATTACGGGCTTTAGAGCGTGATGGTGTGATGCCGCTTTACCAACCAAATACAGAGAGTTCTTGGCTCATGGTGGGCGGTAGTCGAGTGACGAAAGCTATTTGGTATAATGAATTAGAGCGACAACATATCGCTACTCAGTGGTTGACAGATCTTAGTAGTTACGACCTAGTGTTGCCATACCACCCAGAGGCTGTCATTGTGCTGTTAACTCCTCAGTCTAACGATTTATTGACTGAGCTGATTACCGCATTTCCAAAGGTAAGTATTTTTACCATTCAAGATTGGCAACACAGACCAGACAATGTGGCTTTGGTTAGATTACAATCTCCCCATTCAGACGAACAGATAAATCATTTTATTAGGAGTATTCATGAGCGTAATCGGGCTAATTGGCGCAATGGACGAGGAAGTGGCAGTCATCAAGCAGTGGATGGCGAATCTTAAAGAGCAAAATATTGCCGGTTGTGATTTTTACACAGGCCAATTTGAAGGTAAGCAAGTGGTATTGCTTAAGTCTGGTATTGGTAAGGTTAATGCAGCGCTTTCTACCACCTTACTTTTGTCTCAGTTTAAACCCGATTATGTAATTAACATTGGTTCTGCTGGTGGCTATGATGCTGAGCAAAAGGTAGGGGATGTGGTTATTTCTGACCGTGTTATTCATCATGATGTGGATGTTACCGCATTTGGTTATGTTATGGGGCAAGTGCCCAGTATGCCAGAAGCTTATTTGGCGGATGTGGCCTTGGTAGAAAAAGCCAAACGAGCCCTTGAAAAAGCGACGACAGCGGGCGCTAAAGTGGGTTTGATTGGTACAGGTGATAGTTTCATGAGCGATCCTGTTCGTGTTGCATTAGTGCGTGAAACTTTTCCTGACCTGGTGGCGGTTGAAATGGAAGCGGCTGCGGTTGCACAGGTTTGTTATAAATTCGGAACCCCTTTTGTTGTGGTGCGTGCTTTGTCTGACATTGCAGGCAAAGAGTCCCCCCAAAGCTTTGAAGAATACTTAAAAGTCGCTGCTGAAAACTCGTCCTTGATGATTCAGCAAATGTTGCGAGACTGATAGTTTGACATTACGTCTAGCGAAGCATTTTTGTATCGTTACTATGACTGGTTTAGTAAGTGTGTCGGATGCATATTCTCAACAGCAGCCAGCCGAATTAGTGAATCAAGAGGCGGATGTTAGTCAAGAAGCTATGCTTAACTCACACCCAGCGGTGACCGCTGCTACAGATGAGGAAGAGCGTCCTTGGTGGCAAACCACTCATACCAGTTTTTCGAGAACGATAGGGCGTTGGTCTAACAGTACGGACGCCTTCTTGTCGGGATACGACAGTGATGGTCAGTCTGATAGCTTTGTGCATATGCGCTTTGGTCCTGTTTTTAAGGAAGGTGATAGTACCGGTTTCTTTGATTTCAAAGCGCGTATGAAACTACCTAACACCGAGAAGCGTTTGCGGGTAGAGCTCAGTTCTAATGCCGATTCATTGGCACCAGAAAGTGAGCGCGGAGAGGCCTCTGAACAAGACTCGGTATTAACGTCGGCATTGCAAACCAGCTTTTCTGCTGCCATACAATTTGTTCGTGATGATTTAGGTTCTGATTTTGATATGGGGGTACTGGTGGATTTTCCGTTAGACCCCTTTATGCGTTTGCGTTTCAATCAAGGATACAGTCATGAAGGCTGGAGTTGGTATCAAAAGCAAGAAGCCTTTGCTTATTACTCTAAAGGGGTGGGGGCTCGTTACGGTATAGGGGCAACGATTTATCCCAGTGAGCAATATCATTATGGTGCGGACTTCAGTGTGGTGTGGCTGGATCAAGAAGGTGAATTCTTTGGTCGGGAAAACCTGTTTGCCTACCAAGTGTTGGACGACAAAAACAACCTGAGTTATCAGCTTAGTTTCCTACAATCTGGTGAGCACAGTTTGGAATCTGACAGTGTGCTATATTTTGTGCAATACGAAAGACGATTTTACCGAGATTGGCTTAGTGCTCAGATAAAACCCCAAGTGACCCATGAAGCTGAGGAAGATTATAAAGGTGCTTGGTCATTGACCTTGTCTATGGTTATTTTACTGGGACCTCAATATTTGAACTGAGGCTTATTAGATTTGTCAGTAATAAGTTCGTATAATGCCGCGCCATTATTGCTGATGTGATTTGCCAGCTACGTATTGCTATCTTAGAGAGCCTGTCATGAGACCTGATCAAATTCAACCTGAACACTATTCTATACAGCTTGCTAATAAACGAGAGAGCTTAAGCGAATTGATGGCAGGGTTGCCATTGCCGCCTTTAGAGGTCTTTGAAAGTGCGCCGAGTCATTATCGTATGCGTGCGGAATTTCGTATTTGGCACGATGGCGATGATTTATTTTATGCCATGTTTGACTCAGCGGATCCAAGAACGCCGATTCGAACAGACCAATTTCTTGCAGCATCGTCCCTGATCAATAAGTTGATGCCTGAATTGTTGGATGCGATTCGTGATATCACCGTACTGCGTCACAAACTCTTTCAGGTGGATTTTTTAACCACGACGACAGGTGAAGCTTTAATCAGCCTCTTATACCACAAGCCAATTGACGATGAATGGAATACTGCTGCTCGTGAGTTAAACAAAGCCTTTCCAAATTGTCATTTTATCGGTAGAAGTCGTAAACGTAAGCAAGTGCTTACTCGTGATTTTGTTATGGAAACCTTGACTGTAAATGGTCAGAAGTTTCATTACCAACAAGTGGAAAACAGCTTTACTCAACCTAACGCAGGCATCAATGAAAAAATGCTTGAGTGGGCAATGGATGTGACGCACAGTACGAGTGGCGATTTGTTAGAAATGTATTGTGGTAATGGTAATTTCTCGATACCACTAGCGCGTCAATTTGAGCGTGTGGTAGCGACGGAAATTTCAAAGGTGTCTGTCAATTCAGCACAACTCAACATCGCCATCAATGGTATGCAAAACGTGCAAGTGGTCAAAATGGCCAGTGAAGATGTGTCAGCCGCGTTGAATGGTGATGCTGACTTGCCTAAAAGCTTGCTGCAAGCTGGTATGAATACCTTGTCGCCAGAAGTCGTGCTAGTAGATCCACCAAGAGCGGGACTGGATGATGCGACCATTGAATTGATTCGTAAAGTGGATTCTATTCTTTACATTTCCTGTAATCCAGAGACATTGAAAACTAACTTGGAGTCTTTGCTTACCACCCATGAAGTGGTGCGATACGCCATGTTTGATCAATTTCCTTATACACATCATGTGGAAACGGGTGTTTATTTAAAACGCAAAGCCTCTGTCTAACAAGTGAGTAGACTTGATGGTATCTTCTTGAAGTGTCAGGTGAGTATCTGGTACCTACTATTCATGAGTTTTGTTCTTATCATAATGAATCACATTCTAGTATTCTGAATACGACAAAGAATGTTCTGTGTTACCATATGGCCTTAATTTTTCCCCCACCCTAAAACAGAGAAATTGAACGAGCCATGAGCAACACTTCATTAGACAAAGCGAAGATTAAAATTTTGTTACTAGAAGGTGTCCATCAGTCTGCATTGGATGCACTAAACGATGCGGGTTACACCAATATTGAATACCACAAAACAGCCTTAGCTGAAGAAGAATTGATCGAGAAAATCTCGGAAGCACACTTCATTGGCATTCGCTCTCGTACACAATTGACTGAGAAAGTATTGAGTCATGCTAACAAATTGGCAGCGATTGGTTGCTTCTGCATCGGTACTAATCAAGTTGATCTAGAAGCGGCCAGTGCGAAAGGTGTCGTGGTTTTTAATGCGCCTTATTCTAATACGCGAAGTGTGGCTGAGCTGGTACTTGGTCAACTGATTTTATTATTGCGAGGTATTCCTGCGAAGAACGCAGCGTGTCATCGTGGTGGTTGGATTAAATCGGCTGTAGGTTCATATGAAACTCGTGGTAAGCGTTTGGGTATCATAGGTTACGGTAGTATAGGTACACAACTAAGCGTACTGGCTGAATCTTTGGGTATGGAAGTGTGTTTCTATGACATTGTTACCAAATTGCCTTTGGGTAATGCCCGCCAAATCAAAAGTTTGAAAGAGTTGTTGGCCACCAGCGACATTATTAGTTTGCATGTACCAGAAACCGCTTCGACTAAGATGATGATTGGTGCACAAGAGGTATCTTATATGAAGAAGGGTTCTATCTTCATTAATGCCTCTCGTGGCACAGTTGCGGATTTGGATGCTTTGGCAGAAGCGATCAAAGCTGGAGATCTTGCGGGTGCAGCAGTGGATGTGTTTCCTGTTGAGCCGAAAGGTAACGACGAAGAATTCAAGTCGCCATTGCGTGGTCTAGATAATGTGATTCTAACGCCGCATATTGGTGGTAGTACGATGGAAGCGCAAGAGAATATCGGTGTGGAAGTGGCAGAGAAACTGATTAAATTCTCTGATGTGGGCACCACAATTGCAGCCGTCAACTTCCCTGAGGTTGCTTTGCCTGCACAAGCTGATGATCATCGTATTCTGCATATTCATGAAAACCGTCCTGGCGTGTTATCTAAGATCAACGCTATCTTTTCTGAAAACGGTATCAATATTACAGGTCAGTATCTACGAACTACTGAGAAGTTAGGTTACATGGTTATGGATGTGGATTCTGAAACAGGTGAATTGGCATTGGAAAAAGTGAAGCAGGTTGAAGGCACCATCAAAGCGCGCGTATTGTTCTAAGCTTTTGTTTCTCTTGTTGATATAAAAAAATCCAGCTGCGGCTGGATTTTTTATATTTAATACTTTTTTATGGATGTTTCAGCAAACATCAGTGAATACCCAATGTGGTGGTAATATCCTGAATCTTCTGTTTGATATTGTCCGTCACGCGAGACATAAAGGCTTCTGATTCATTGGCTTGCTCGCGAATGTTGCTAACGGCGTTATTTAAATTGCTCATGCCTGCTTTTTGCTCTGCTGCATAACCTGTGGCTTTGTTGGCTAAATGAGTCGATTGCTGAGATTTTTCCAAGACATCTTGTGCGGACTGTCCTAAAGCTTGTGTCAGGCTGATTTGCTCGGTGGAAGACTTTTCGATTAATTGTAGATTGCTTTTTAGCTTGCCTGTCGCCTTGGTAAGTGAGGCAAAAATTTGTGTTATTTCTTCTAGAGACTGTTGAGTTCGATTCGATAAGCTTCTTACTTCTGATGCCACAACGGCGAACCCTCTTCCATGTTCCCCCGCTCTAGCCGCCTCTATTGCTGCATTCAGTGCCAATAAATTGGTTTGTTCCGATATGTCCTTGATTCCACCAACAATGGTTGAAGCATTTAAAACCGAGTTTTCAAGATTCTTCAGAGCATGCTGACTACTATTAAGGCGGTCGACGGTGATTTCATTGGCTTTGGCAAGAGAGGCAGCTTGGTCGACACTGTGTGTCATAGCTGTGTTGGTTTCTTGTGCATAATTTGCCACTTCTTGTGCACGAACTTCGGCTTTGTTGGCCAAGACTTCTACTTGGTTTGACATACCCAGTGTATTGTCCAATTCTTGTTTGGAATTGACGCTGATTTCGTGTACTTGCGCAAAAGCATTGAGCATTTCATTTAGCGAGATAGAAATATTGCTTAGCTCTGTATCCCGTTGTTGTTTCTGTACGCTGACTTGTTCTAAATAGCGATTGAGATAATGTGCCACATCCGACAATTCGTTTTTGGCTTTACCGACTTTAAGGGTCTGAACATTTTGATGTTCAACCAATTCTTTTACAGCTTTGTAAAGATCTTTGGCACTGTTTACCACGACTTTATTGGTGAATAAATGTACCGAAATGGTGGTAATGATCATAAGTAAGACAAAAAGAGAAAAGGCAATTAGGGTTTGTAGCTGAGTATTTTGGGCACTTTGTTGAATGCTGCTAGTGCCTGCTTTTAATGTGCTTTCAAGTTGCTCAATTAGGCCGCGGATTTTTGTTTGTGCCGCGGTCGCTTGTTGTATGCCAGCCAAACTAGAACGAACATCTTTTAAATAACGGTTTGACCATGTGTTGAGTTCACTTTTGACCTCTTCTAATGGATCTGTCGCCTCATCACTTTCTTCGGATGCCCAGCCCATCAAAGCCGATAAATCGTCTTCGTCATCCGTTGTTTGACTGTTTTTTAAATCCAAAATAGGTAAAGCATTAAATTCAGCAATGTGATCTTTAAAACGCTCAAGGGCTTGTTGCAAACGCTGTAAATTGTCTTCTGTGGTATTAGCAAGGTATTCGTCTTTGGCGCGTCTGACATGAGCTAAATCGGCATATAAATAAGCCTGGCTGGATAAGTAGGGCGCCGCTTGAGTTAAGTCATTAGTTTCAAGATACTCAGCAATTTTATCCGCCAATGCATCCAATGATAGTAAGGTTTGCAGCTCATTATTTTCGATTAAAGCAAAAGGGCTGCCTGCTAATTTGCCCGCAGCTCTTACGTCTGATTCCAAGCTGTTCAAAATTTCAGCCAATGGTGCCTGAATAGGTTCTTTGATTTGGGCAGGTAGGGTGTTCAAGGTTGGGGTAATTTGCGTTTGAATAAATTCTTGAGCAGATTGCAATTTTGATGCTTCACCTGAAGACAGGTAACTTTCAATTTGTTGTTTTAAATCAATAGCAGAATATTCCCATACTTGTGCGTATGAATTGCTTTCTGAAAATGCACTGCGAAACTTCATTAAGCTCCATAGTAATAAGGCAATCAGCATGACAGCAATAATTAGGTAACTTATTGTCGTGGTACGCGTGACGTTAGATATTTTCAATTAGTAGCCCATTTTACAAAATATTAGGTAGGACGGTCAGACTAAATTTATTTTGTTACCGTTTTGTGACTACAAGGAAGGTGATTCGCATGAGATGTTTTCTGGGGGACCTGAAATCAATAAATTGACAGCGACACAAAAATGATTGTATACGACAAAAAGCATATCAATATTGCTATTTTTTATTGCTATTTTTCACAATAACTTACATGGTCACTGAATCGTCACGATAACAAGTTAGGTTATCAGTATTATTAAACACTCGTTTAATAAGTATTGAACTTTTGTGTTATTTCCGTTTTGATAATATGACAACAACTAATGAAAAAGGAGCTCGAGCATGACCCTTTCACGTCGTCAGTTTGTAAAAGGTGCCTCTATTGCAGGTGCTGTTGCGGCTACGCCATTCTCAATCAATCGCGCTATTGCAGCCAATAAAGAACTACGTATCTATGCGTGGGCTGGCTATATTACGGATGAAATGTTAGCGGACTTCAAAGCCAAAACAGGCATTAATGCTACCTTTACACCATACGGTACTAATGATGAATTAATGAATTCATTGCGAGCGACAGATGGCACTGGTTTTGACATCATTATGCCGACTGTTGACCGTGTACCAGGGTATGTTGATTATAACCTAATCCAGCCTCTAGATGTGAAACGTGTCAATTGGAGCGGCTGTCTTGACAGTGCTCTAGAAGGCTCTGACGTAGGTGGTATTGTGAATGGTAAACGTTACTTTGCACCATCGGACTGGGGCACAGAAGCCATTACCTATAACACACAATATGCAGATGTTGACCCAAACAACCTAAGTTACGGTGACCTATGGAAGCCTGAAAATGCTGGTGGTGTGACGGTACGTGGCCATTCTGCTTTAGTTGGTATTGGCTTGTGGTTAGAAAAAGCTGGTAAGTTACCTTACCCACTTCTAGAGTCCTACAAAAACGAAAAAGCCATGCGTGCTAACTTCGATGTCATTCTAAAAGTGGCGGTTGAAAATAAAGCGTCGATTGCTCAGTTCTGGTCTACAGAAAACGAAGCGCAAGGTGCTTTCCGTGCCAATGGTGCGGTGATTGGTCAAACTTGGGATAGTACCGCTTTCAAACTCAAGTCTGAAGGTGAACCAGTGGCTTACGGTGCGCCAAAAGAAGGTGCGTTGGCTTGGATGGAAGGCTTCGTTATTCCTAAAAATGCTAACAATGTGGATTCGGTTTACGAATTCATCAACTGGTATTACACACCAGAAGCGGGTGCTATGTTTGTGAAAGCAACAGGCTATAATTCGACTTCAAAAGGTGCGGCAGACTTGCTGCCTGAAGCAACTAAGCAGTTCTTCAAAGATTCTTACACCCAGCAAGATCTTGCTAACCTATGGTGGTGGCCTATCCAAGAGCCTTGGTATGTGGCCCTGCGTAACGAATATCAAGACCGTTACCTATCTGCCTAAGTGATTTGCTAAAGCCCCTCGGGAGAGATTTGTCTTCCGAGGGGCTTTTTTACATTAATGATTAATATTTGAGAGAACCAATGGATAGTAGTGTTCATTTAGACAATGTCGTAATGCAATTTGGTGATTTTACAGCCATTCAAAAGTCTGATTTAAAGATTGAGTCAGGGGAGTTCTTTAGTTTTTTAGGCCCTTCTGGTTGTGGTAAGACCACTATTTTGAACATGATTAGCGGCTTTCTAGACCCTACACAAGGCTGTGTCAAGATTGGTGGGCAAGATATGGCTGGTGTACCTGCAAACAAGCGCCCAACCTCGATGATTTTTCAAAACCTCGCGCTCTTTCCATTGATGACGGTGGCTGAAAACATAGAGTTTGGGCTGGAGGTCCGCGGTGTTTCGAAAAGTGAGCGTAAGAAAACCTCTGATCGTTTGTTGGAATTGGTTGCGTTGGAAGGTAGTGGCCACAAAAAAGTTTCTGAATTGTCAGGGGGGCAGAAGCAGCGTATTGCGATCGCACGTGCTCTGGCTGTTGAGCCACAGGTCTTATTATTAGATGAACCGCTTTCCGCTCTTGATCTTAAACTGCGTCAGCACATGCGCACAGAGCTAAAAGAGATCCAGCGTAAAACGGGCATTACCTTCATTTACATTACCCATGACCAAGGTGAAGCGCTGACTATGTCAGACCGTGTTGCCGTTATGTCGGCGGGCCGTATTCAGCAGGTGGCTGATCCTATTACCCTGTACCGTGACCCGAAAACCGCTTTTGTTGCTTCCTTTGTCGGTGAAAATAATGCGATTAAGGGTGAAGTTGAGCAAATTAATAATGGTGTTGCTGACATTCGCTGTGATGAATTGGGTGTTTTAAAAGGTCGTGTTCAGTCTTCTGTGTCAGTTGGTGATGAAGCTACTTTATTCATCCGACCTGAGCATTTTCGTTTACAAGCAGAAGGCGGTATGCAGAGTATTGAGGTTGAAATTGAAGAAGTTAACTTTGAAGGGGCTTATTTAACGTTAAGTACCTTGTCTAAAACCTCTCAACAGCAAAGTCTGAATATTCAATTAGGGGCGCATCAATATGATGATTCCTTAACCAAAGGTGCGGCATTGACCTTGTCTTATCAGATTGAGGATGCATTGGTGATTGGGGGTGGCGATGTTTAATCAACTCACCGCGCGTTTCGGTAGTGGGCTAGCGGTTGGTATCATTGGAATGATTGCCATTTGGTTGATTGCGCTTGTGATACTGCCGCAATTGTTGATGGTGGATTATTCGTTCCGTCCTAATTTGCTACCAGCAGAAGTGGGTGGGCCGAAAGATGTTTACTCATTGGTAAACTATGAGACCTTGTTTAGTAATCAAATCCACTTGAAAATCTTTTTTAAGACAATTTGGTCTAGTGTTTTAGTGACAGTACTAACTTTAATGGTTAGTTACCCTATTGCCTATTACCTAGCAAAAGTGGCGACACCACAAAAAGCTGCTTTGTGCCTTTTATTACTGGTGATTCCATTTTGGATCAACGAAATTCTAAGAACCTTCTCTTGGTACATTATTTTGGCTTATCGTGGGCCATTAAATGCATTGTTGCTTGGTTTAGGGTTGATTGATCGTCCTATTCGCTTCTTATCGGGTGATGGTGGTGTATTGATTGGTATGGTGTACGCCTACATTCTTTTCATGATCTTTCCTATCTACAACGCTATTGAGAGTTTAGACACCAATCAAATTAAAGCGGCGCGAAATTTGGGAGCAGGTTGGATTCGTACTCATTGGCGAGTCATTATTCCCCATGCCAAGCCAGGGATTGCGACGGGTTGTATCATGACTTTCATGCTGGCGGCTGGAAGTTACGCGGTACCTGCATTACTAGGTTCACCTGGTAGTCGTTGGTTTACACAGATTATTTACAACTGGTTCTTTGAAGGTGGTAACTGGAATCAAGGTGCTGCTTATGCCTTCTTATTGTTGATTATCTGTATTGGCTTTATTGCCTTGGTAATGCGTGTGTTTAAAGTGGGCCTAGGAGACATTGCACGATGAGTTCAGAAAGCATTATGCGATTTGGTGTTCGCTTTTATATCGGAGTATTTTTCTTATACCTATTTACACCACTTATTATCATGGGGTTGGCTACTTTTAATGACAGCCGTTTTCCAACGGTTTCACCATGGCGTGGAGCAACACTTAAGTGGTTTGAGGCCTTGGCGCAAGACGGTGCCATGTGGCAGGCATTGTGGACCAGTATCATAGTGGCTGCAGGCGTCTTGGTAGTGGCCGTGCCAATTGGGATTTGCTGTGCCTTGTTCTTATCGACCGTGCAAGGTAAAGGAAAAACCTTTCTTTATTCACTGATGATGTCACCACTTTTAACACCTGGTGTTATTGTGGGTATTTCTACGCTGATCTTCTGGAAAGGGTTATCCGTGAGTGGCGGTGTCTTTTTGACCGTGATTGCACAAACTACCTTTATTGCAGCGTACGTCATGTTGATGGTGTTAGCGCGACTACAGCGTTTTGATCGCACGCTGGAAAATGCTGCGTTGAGTTTAGGGGCAACACAATGGCAAGCGTTTCGTCGCATTCTTTTGCCTTACCTTAAGCCTGCGATCTTTTCGGCTGCTGCCATTGCCTTCTTGCAATCCTTCGAAAACTATAACACGACCTTGTTTGTGAAAGGTTATGACACAACCTTGACCGTTTATATTGCATCTAAAGTGCGTACTGGTCTAACCCCTGCGGTGAACGCTTTAGGTTTAGTGATGATTACCATCACCATTTTGCTGGCGGTGGTTTACGAATGGAAACGTCGTAAAGAAGCGGCTAACGTTAGTGAGTCCTGATCACTAGGAAATTGGTGTTAAGCCGTTAAAAAGACCTGTTATTGACGGATAACAGGTCTTTTTGTTTATTCTTTGTACAGAACGAAAAAACGTAACCAAAACCTCGAAAAAAACGAAAAAATGGCTTGCTAAAAATCTGTATATCCTTAATATACGCCTCCGCTGACACGGGGTGCTCTTCAGAACAACGAAACATCCAATATTAAGTCAGACGCTCTTTAAAATAGATAATCAGATAATTTGTGTGGGCGCTCGCTGGGGCTTCGAAAACTTGAAGTCTTACGAGAGTCAAACACGTCAATTCGCTTTATTAAGTAATTGTTAGTGTTTCGATGTTTGAGTAAGCAAACTTTTGCTTTCGAGCAATTAGTTAAAAGATTTTAACTGAAGAGTTTGATCATGGCTCAGATTGAACGCTGGCGGCAGGCTTAACACATGCAAGTCGAGCGGTAACGGGAGAAGCTTGCTTCTTGCCGACGAGCGGCGGACGGGTGAGTAACGCGTAGGAATCTGCCTAGTAGAGGGGGACAACATGTGGAAACGCATGCTAATACCGCATACGCCCTTAGGGGGAAAGGAGGGGACTCTTTTGAGCCTTCCGCTATTAGATGAGCCTGCGTGAGATTAGCTAGTTGGTGGGGTAAAGGCCTACCAAGGCGACGATCTCTAACTGGTCTGAGAGGATGACCAGTCACACTGGGACTGAGACACGGCCCAGACTCCTACGGGAGGCAGCAGTGGGGAATATTGGACAATGGGCGCAAGCCTGATCCAGCCATGCCGCGTGTGTGAAGAAGGCCTTAGGGTTGTAAAGCACTTTCAGGAGTGAGGAAGGGTGCTTGGTTAATACCCAAGTATTTTGACGTTAGCTCCAGAAGAAGCACCGGCTAACTCTGTGCCAGCAGCCGCGGTAATACAGAGGGTGCGAGCGTTAATCGGAATTACTGGGCGTAAAGCGCGCGTAGGTGGTTTGTTAAGTCTGATGTGAAATCCCAGGGCTCAACCTTGGAATGGCACCGGATACTGGCAGGCTAGAGTACGGTAGAGGGGTGTGGAATTTCCTGTGTAGCGGTGAAATGCGTAGATATAGGAAGGAACATCAGTGGCGAAGGCGACACCCTGGACTGATACTGACACTGAGGTGCGAAAGCGTGGGGAGCAAACAGGATTAGATACCCTGGTAGTCCACGCCGTAAACGATGTCTACTAGCCGTTGGGTTGTAATGACTTAGTGGCGCAGCTAACGCAATAAGTAGACCGCCTGGGGAGTACGGCCGCAAGGTTAAAACTCAAATGAATTGACGGGGGCCCGCACAAGCGGTGGAGCATGTGGTTTAATTCGAAGCAACGCGAAGAACCTTACCTACTCTTGACATCCAGAGAACTTAGCAGAGATGCTTTGGTGCCTTCGGGAGCTCTGAGACAGGTGCTGCATGGCTGTCGTCAGCTCGTGTTGTGAAATGTTGGGTTAAGTCCCGTAACGAGCGCAACCCTTATCCTTACTTGCTAGCGGGTGATGCCGAGAACTTTAAGGAGACTGCCGGTGACAAACCGGAGGAAGGTGGGGACGACGTCAAGTCATCATGGCCCTTACGAGTAGGGCTACACACGTGCTACAATGGCGTATACAAAGGGTTGCGAACTAGCGATAGTAAGCGAATCCCATAAAGTGCGTCGTAGTCCGGATTGGAGTCTGCAACTCGACTCCATGAAGTCGGAATCGCTAGTAATCGTGGATCAGAATGCCACGGTGAATACGTTCCCGGGCCTTGTACACACCGCCCGTCACACCATGGGAGTTGATTGCTCCAGAAGTAGCTAGCTTAACCTTAGGGATGGCGGTTACCACGGAGTGGTCAATGACTGGGGTGAAGTCGTAACAAGGTAGCCCTAGGGGAACCTGGGGCTGGATCACCTCCTTAAACGATGAAAGTTCTGGTGAGCGTTCACACAAATTATCTGATGGCCATGAGTTCTCATGGTTACTTATCTTAAAGCGAATTAGACAGAGTTCTAAGCAAGAGGTTTGATGGAATCATCAAGCATCTGACTTAGTGCTTTGCACTAAACTTGCTCTTTAACAATTTAATTTTTGAAATAGACGATAATCAAGCGTCAAACCGGTGGATTGCGTTGTGCTTAATCTTACTTCCTTCTGATTAAGAATGACGACAATCTAAGATCGTAAATCCAATGCTGAGACAAAAGCGGCGTTGGTATGTAGTTCAGAGTAGTGACGGACTAAGTATCACTTAGAATGTTAAAAAAACTATTTTGGGTTATATGGTCAAGTGACTAAGCGTGCACGGTGGATGCCTTGGCAGTCAGAGGCGATGAAGGACGTGGTAATCTGCGAAAAGGTTCGGGGAGTGGATAAACACGCTGTGATCCGAACATGTCCGAATGGGGAAACCCACCCGCTTGCGGGTATCGTATGGTGAATCCATAGCCATACGAGGCGAACCCGGGGAACTGAAACATCTAAGTACCCGGAGGAAAAGAAATCAACCGAGATTCCCTGAGTAGCGGCGAGCGAAAGGGGATTAGCCCTTAAGTTTAATTGGTGTTAGTAGAAGGCTCTGGAAAGAGCGGCCGTAGAGAGTGATAGCCTCGTATACGAAAACGCCTTTTGAATGAAAACGAGTAGGACGGGACACGTGTTATCCTGTCTGAACATGGGGGGACCATCCTCCAAGGCTAAATACTCCTGACTGACCGATAGTGAACCAGTACCGTGAGGGAAAGGCGAAAAGAACCCCAGTGAGGGGAGTGAAATAGACCCTGAAACCGTGTACGTACAAGCAGTGGGAGCGGTGTCAACTCAAGCTTCTTGATGGTTGCCTTAGCGAAGCAAGGCCAACCGCAAAAAATCAAGCAGGGAGTTTGAGTGACACCGTGACTGCGTACCTTTTGTATAATGGGTCAACGACTTATTTTCAGTAGCAAGGTTAAGCATGTAGTGGAGCCGTAGGGAAACCGAGTCTTAATAGGGCGTATAGTTGCTGGGAATAGACCCGAAACCGGGCGATCTATCCATGAGCAGGTTGAAGGTTGGGTAACACTAACTGGAGGACCGAACCCACGTACGTTGAAAAGTCCGGGGATGACTTGTGGATAGGAGTGAAAGGCTAATCAAGCTCGGAGATAGCTGGTTCTCCTCGAAAGCTATTTAGGTAGCGCCTCGTGTATTGCCATTGGGGGTAGAGCACTGTTTGGGCTAGGGGGTCATCCCGACTTACCAACCCCATGCAAACTCCGAATACCAATGAGTATGAGCACGGGAGACACACGGCGGGTGCTAACGTCCGTCGTGGAAAGGGAAACAACCCAGACCGTCAGCTAAGGTCCCCAAGTTACAGTTAAGTGGGAAACGATGTGGGAAGGCTTAGACAGCTAGGAGGTTGGCTTAGAAGCAGCCACCCTTTAAAGAAAGCGTAATAGCTCACTAGTCGAGTCGGCCTGCGCGGAAGATATAACGGGGCTCAAACTGTACACCGAAGCTACGGATGAAAACGCATCACTTAATGCTATTTAGCGAGACGCTTGCGAACGTGCGAAGCACGAGAGCAAAGCGGTTCCTCTCATTAGAGGGAGGGTAAGCGAGACAGAAGAAGTGGTATTAAGGATGCGTTTTCATGGTAGAGGAGCGTTCTGTAGGCCGTTGAAGGGGAAGCTGTAAGGCACCCTGGAGGTATCAGAAGTGCGAATGTTGACATGAGTAACGATAAAGGGAGTGAAAACCTCCCTCGCCGGAAGACCAAGGTTTCCTGTCCCATGTTAATCAGGGCAGGGTGAGTCGGCCCCTAAGGCGAGGCTGAAAAGCGTAGTCGATGGGAAACAGGTTAATATTCCTGTACTTATGCATATTGCGATGGAGAGACGGAGAAGGCTAGGCCAGCGCGGCGATGGTTGTCCGCGTTTAAGGTTGTAGGCTGGTGACTTAGGAAAATCCGGGTCGCCCTCTTTTAGAGAAGGCTGAGAATTGATGACGAGTCCTCTTTTGGACGAAGTGGTTGATGCCCTGCTTCCAGGAAAAACTTCTAAGCGTCAGATATGTGTGAACCGTACCCCAAACCGACACAGGTGGTCAGGTAGAGAATACCAAGGCGCTTGAGAGAACTCGGGTGAAGGAACTAGGCAAAATGGTACCGTAACTTCGGGAGAAGGTACGCCGACCGGTGTGAAGGACTTGCTCCGTAAGCACTGGTCGGTCGAAGATACCAGGTGGCTGCGACTGTTTATTAAAAACACAGCACTCTGCAAACACGAAAGTGGACGTATAGGGTGTGACGCCTGCCCGGTGCTTGAAGGTTAATTGATGGGGTTAGCTTAGGCGAAGCTCTTGATCGAAGCCCAAGTAAACGGCGGCCGTAACTATAACGGTCCTAAGGTAGCGAAATTCCTTGTCGGGTAAGTTCCGACCTGCACGAATGGCGTAACGATGGCCACACTGTCTCCACCCGAGACTCAGTGAAATTGAAATCGCAGTGAAGATGCTGTGTATCCGCGGCTAGACGGAAAGACCCCGTGAACCTTTACTATAGCTTCACAGTGAACTTTGAACCTACTTGTGTAGGATAGGTGGGAGGCTTTGAAACTAAGACGCCAGTTTTAGTGGAGCCGATCTTGAAATACCACCCTGGTATGTTTGAGGTTCTAACTCAGGTCCCTTATCGGGATCGAGGACACTGTGTGGTGGGTAGTTTGACTGGGGCGGTCTCCTCCCAAAGAGTAACGGAGGAGCACGAAGGTGTGCTCAGCATGGTCGGAAATCATGCATAGAGTGTAAAGGCAAAAGCACGCTTAACTGCGAGACAGACACGTCGAGCAGGTACGAAAGTAGGTCTTAGTGATCCGGTGGTTCTGTATGGAAGGGCCATCGCTCAACGGATAAAAGGTACTCCGGGGATAACAGGCTGATACCGCCCAAGAGTTCACATCGACGGCGGTGTTTGGCACCTCGATGTCGGCTCATCACATCCTGGGGCTGAAGCCGGTCCCAAGGGTATGGCTGTTCGCCATTTAAAGTGGTACGCGAGCTGGGTTTAGAACGTCGTGAGACAGTTCGGTCCCTATCTGCCGTGGACGTTTGAGATTTGAGAGGAGCTGCTCCTAGTACGAGAGGACCGGAGTGGACGAACCTCTGGTGTTCCGGTTGTCACGCCAGTGGCATTGCCGGGTAGCTACGTTCGGACGGGATAACCGCTGAAAGCATCTAAGCGGGAAGCCTCCCTCAAGATAAGATCTCACTGGGACTTGAGTCCCCTAAAGAGCCGTTCGAGACTAGGACGTTGATAGGTTGGGTGTGTAAGCGTTGTGAGGCGTTGAGCTAACCAATACTAATTGCTCGTGAGGCTTGACCATATAACACCAAAGTGGTTTTACAGAACTCTGAAGAAAACAGAGTGAACTAGAAAGAATTTACGATAGTACTGAAATGGTTCCAGACAATTTTCAGTATTTCCTCCATCCTTGGAGGTTCCGGTTTGATACTTGATTATCGCTGTTTCAAAAGTTGATTGTTAAAGATAGCAAGTAAACGAATTTGTGCTGAGCACATCCGAGTTTTCTTGATAATCATAGAGGCGTTGAACCACCTGATCCCATCCCGAACTCAGAAGTGAAAAGCGCCATCGCCGATGGTAGTGTGGGAGATCCCATGTGAGAGTAGGTCGTTATCAAGATCTTAATTAAGAAGCCCTGATCGGAAACGGTCGGGGCTTTTTTACGTCTGTAAGATTTTTTATGTCTATAAGAAAGTTAAACCTTCCTTGTTCACATAATCCGATCCAAGCGCGACGCCTTGCGTCACTGACGTCGTCAGCGACTCATGCTGTATTGGATCTGAACGAAGGGTATTGTTGAACCACCTAATCCCATCCCGAACTCAGAAGTGGCTCTTTATACGCCGTAGGCGCTCCCCATGCCGATGGTAGTCCTACAAGGGGATAAGCATGTGAGACTAGGTTGTCATAAGTATTCGGTTTAATTAAAAGAGTCAGAGTCCCTCAATCTGTTTATTAAGTTGGACGCTCTTCTGCTTTGACTAAAAAGAACATTGCTAAGTTTAGATACCTTTCAAAAACTATTTACGACTTTCTAATAAGGCTTTGTAGGCGTGCCCACTCCGCTTAATAGTGCGCTTCTGGGTTTTGTAGTCGACGTAGCAAAGACCGAAGCGTTTGCTATAGCCCTCTGCCCATTCAAAGTTATCCATTAGGCTCCAGGCAAAATAGCCTCGAATGTCCACACCAGCTTCAATGGCGTCATTGACGGCGTTAATGTGACCATCGAGATAGCGAACTCGTTGGTCATCATTTACTTCACCATTGATTAGTTCATCTGCGCAAGCAGCACCATTCTCGGTTATAAACATAGGTGGTAAATTATATTGCTTGTTTAGGTTGATCAGTAACTCACTAAAGGCATGAGGCGCAATTTCCCAGCCGATGTCTGTGTATTCCACTTGCTGTTGATTTTTAACATCTTTGAATAAGGTCTTTTCATCGTATTCATTGTGATTACAGGTGTAGAAATTCATTCCTATAAAATCAATGGGTTGCGAAATAATCTCCATATCGCCAGGCAGTACGGTAGGCAGATATTCTGGCAAGAGTTTTTCTAAAAGTTTGGGGTATTGTCCATTGAGTAATGGCTCAATAAAAAATTGGTTATCTAATGTTTCTCGTACTAGTGCTGCAAACTGATCTTCACTTTTGGCGGATGCTGCGTAGGTACGATTCATATTCAATACGATGCCGACCTGACTCTGAGGGCTGTTTTGTTGGATAACAGGTAGAGCTAACCCGTGTGCTAATAGTATGTGATGAGCTGCTTGTCGGCCATATTTTGGAGAAGCCAAGCCAGGGGCGTGAATACCATATTCATAACCAAGAATGGCAGAACAGAATGGCTCATTAAAAGTGCTCCAAGCATCCACCCATTTGCCAAGTTCTAGAGTGGCAAGGTTCACATAATCGACAAAACGATAAGCAGTATCACGATTGACCCAGCCACCATTGTCTTCAAGGTGTTGAGGTAAATCCCAGTGGTAAAGTGTTACGAAGGTTTTGATGCCTTTGATTTTCAGCGATTTGAGTAGTTCACGATAAAAATGAATGCCTTTTTCGTTAGGGCGACCTTGTTTGTCCATTATTCTTGGCCAAGCAATAGATAAACGATAAGCATCAACCCCAAGGTTGCTGATGAGTTCGATGTCTTCTTTCCATAAATAGTAGTGGTCACAAGCTAATGAACCGTCATCACCATTAAGTACTTTACCTGGAGTGGCGCAAAAAGTATCCCAGATGGAGGGTAGACGACCATCAGTAGTATTTGCCCCTTCAATTTGAAAAGCGGCAGTAGCAACACCAAAGGTAAAATCTTTAGTCAGCATTTTAGATTGTTTAGGTAAGCTAATGGTCATGTATACCTCAAGTTCTTATCTTATGATCGAGTCGTTTTAGTGTGCGACAAAGGTAATAGAGGGTATGGAAACAGGTCAATATTGGTTAATGGTATTTAGAGATTTAAGATTATTTAAGCATATTTTAAGGGGCAATATAATGCATAGATATGATTTTTCGCCCTTGTGATTGATAGCTTCTGAATCGTTTTTCTAATTCGTAGGGAAGTTGCTCTGGAAGGATTGGCTGAAAGTGGTTTGATATATAAAAATCAGTTAAATGATTGAGGGCGAAGCAGTAACAGGCTTTTTGGTTTAAGATAGCTTGTAGATTATTAATAAGGTGATGTCCTAGACCTTGGTTGCGGTAGTTCGGGTGAGTCACCATAGCGGTTAAAAGCTGGCAATCATTAAATTGCTTCAGACGTACGGCAGCTAGGATTATGTCTTTTTGCTTAATTGCCCAAATTGGATCGGCTTTGTTGGGTCTTCCGCTTGGGTAATAAGCTTGATAAAACTTTTTTACCAATGGAAACCAGAGTGCTGGCACTAATTCGGCGTTGGGAAAAGGACAAGTCATATTAAATGCTGTCTGTTTTTGGAGGATATGAGGATAGCAGTATAACATACTGTATTTTGGTTTCATGAAGATAAACTTGAGGGATAGAAAATGTGGCGAAAATGGCTTGTGTTTGGATTGCTTGCTTGGCTTTGGCCAATCTCAGTAAATGCCGCACATTCATTATTAGAGTATGGCCATGGAGAATCATTTGATGATTTTGTGGCACGCAGTAAGGTGTATTTAAAGCAACATAAGGTATGGGTAAACGAACAGCAGCAAGCGCGAGAATTATCAGCTGTGCTGCCGTTTGAATTGAAACCAGATTCAAGGCAATGTGAGGGACAGCCAAAAATTGGTTTGTTGCTATCGCATGGATTATCCGATTCGCCATTTTCAATGCGTGATCCTGCGCTTGCATTGCAGCAAGCCTGTTATCAAGTACGCGTTATTTTGTTGCCGGGTCATGGCACGCAATCTGCTGATTTATTGGAAACACCTAGGCAGGCATGGCGTGACAGCTTTCGTCATGCAGCTGAGGTTTTTGAACAAGAGGTAGATGTAATGTACGTCGGTGGCTTCTCCACCGGTGGTGCGTTGGCGCTAGAGTACGCTTGGACACATCCAGATAAGATTTCTGGTGTAGTTTTATTTTCGCCTTTACTAAAAGTAAATAGTGCCATTGATTGGTTGTCACCTTTATTAGCCACTGTTAAAGATTGGCTAGATAATTATCCTAGTGATGACTTTGCTAAGTACGCTTCAATTCCTCTTCCTGCTATTGCTGAAGCATATAAGTTGGCAAAGGAAGTACGTAACAAGGTGATGAAAAAACCACGAGATATTCCCGTCTTTATTGCGATGTCTGAACAAGACCAAACGGTTGATTCTAAAGTGACACTGGAAGTCTTTAATAAAGCCATGATCAGCTCTAAAAGTCAGATGGTGATGTACAGTATTGATAAAGTCAGTGGTACTTCGGATCGTCTAAAAATTTACAATAGTCGTTGGCCTGAGCAGCGTATTTTAGGTATGTCACATATGGCAGTTCATGGTAATCCACAAAACCCTTATTATGGTTCGGAGGGTGAATATCGAATTTGTGGTTGGTATTTTGATGATCCGGAGGTATACGAACAATGCCGTTCTGATAAGGCAAACTGGTTTGGTGAAAAGTCGGATGAACTGAGTGGCAAAAGTGCTCATGCAGCTCGATTATCATGGAATCCAGATTTTGCTTCTTTAATGAAAGAAGTGTCGTTTTTTATGCAAGCGAATGCTAATTAGTACTATGGTGTATGTTGGTTTGGTTGTTTGTTGGTTGTTTGTTGGTTGTCGAGGTGGAAAATATGTTAGTCAAATTGCCTTCAGTGGTATTAACGGAGCAACAGGTTGCGCAGTATCACAAGGATGGGTATTTGATAATAGAGTCATTGGTTCCTGAACAAGTATGTGACGCCCTCAAAGAAAGAATGACGACCTTGATGTCAGGGTTTGATGCGAGAGCGTATCGCTCTATTTTTACTACTAATGAACAATCACGCCACACGGATCAATATTTTATAGATTCAGCGAGTAACATCTCATTTTTTTTTGAGGAAGAGGCGTTCGATGAGCAGGGTGATTTAAAGCAAACTCTGGAACTCTCTATTAATAAGGTAGGTCATAGTTTACATACTCAGGATGCTCTATTCCGTGCTTTTTCTTTATCTAATGTCTGGGGCTCTATGCTGAAACAATTGGGCATGCAAGAACCACGAGCCGCGCAATCCATGTATATTTTTAAGCAACCAGGCATTGGTGGTGAAGTGAATTGTCACCAGGATAGTACTTTCTTATATACAGATCCAATGAGTGTGATTGGATTGTGGTTCGCGATAGAAGACGCGACTTTGGACAATGGTTGCCTCTGGGGAGTGCCAAAAGGTCATAATGTTGGCTTACTTAAACGCTTTGAGCGTATAGCGCCTCAAGCCATTAAAACCAAAATGGTGGTAATGAAAGAGTATCAATGGCAAGACAGTGAATTGGTGGCGTTGCCTGTTCCTAAGGGGTCGCTGGTTTTATTAAATGGTGAGTTTCCGCATTTAAGTTATGCGAATCGTTCTGAGCAATCTCGCCATGCTTATGCAGTGCATGCTGTTGATCAAAAATGTGATTATCCTGAAGTAAATTGGTTGCAGCCGAATGTTGGAAATGTCTTTCCAGCTTTTCAGGCAAATACCTAAATATAATAATGATGGTAGAGGCATGATGAATGCGAGCAGTACTGGCTTTACTGAGTGACAATCAGTTTCACTCAGGAGAGGAGTTGGGAGAAGCGCTAGGCGTTACTCGCGCTGCGGTCTGGAAAAAGTTAAAAAAACTTGAAGCGATTGGCGTTCGGGTGCATTCGGTGAAGGGGCGTGGCTATCGTTTACCGACGCCGTTGGAGCTGTTGTCAGAATCTTCTCTTAGAGAATTTGGCGTGCCTGATGAGATGGCCATTAAATTGGATTTTGAGACTGAATCTACTAATGGCGATGCTAAGCACTATATTGCACAAGGTGGTCAATTGCCTGCGTTATTTTCTGTAGAGAGACAAACCAATGGTCGTGGTCGTCGTGGTCGCCAATGGGTGTCTGGGGTAGCAAAGAATTTAACTTTCTCCTTCGTGTGGCGTTTTGAAAACGGTCCAAGTGTAGTGGAAGGATTGAGTTTGGCGGCAGGCGTTGCGGTTGCTCGTGTGTTAAAAAAGGTGGGCATTCCCAACCCTGGTTTGAAGTGGCCAAATGATGCGCAAATCGATGGACAGAAGATTTGTGGCATATTACTCGAAATGGTGGCGGATCAGGACGTGTGCGATGTCATTATCGGTATTGGTCTGAATGTAGAGATGGAAGAAGGCGTAATGATGAACGTCGATCAACCGTGGACGGATTTGGTATCACGTTTGGCGTCGCGTCCGAGTCGTAATTATCTTTTAGCGGAATTGACGAAAGAGCTGATTGGGGTGTGTGAGCGGTTTGAAGACGGCAATGGTATGAAGCATTTTCAATCCCATTGGCAAGCTTACGATGTATTGTTCAATCAACCTATTCGGGTGCTCTCCGCTTCTCAGCAGCGTCAAGGGATTGCCAAGGGAATCGACGAGAAAGGTGCTTTGTTACTGGAAGAGAATGGTGAAATGGTAACCTTGCACGGGGGAGAAGTGAGTGTCCGACGAGTCTGAAGTATTAATAGTCGATGCGGGTAATACCAGTATAAAATACACGGCCTTTCGTGGTGAGCAAGTATTGTGGGTTGAGCGTGGTGAAGTGCCACCAATAAAGACCGAATTTACGCCGCAGCGCATCTATTTTGCTAGTGTGCGATCTCAGGAGCAAAGTGCGTTATTGCATGCTGATATAAAGGCAGCGCTACCAAACGCTGAATGGCTAAGTTTGACCAGTACTGCCCAGGCGTGTGGGGTGATCAATGCTTATTTTGAGCCGGAAAGGTTGGGGATTGATCGATGGTTGAGTGTGGTAGCGGCTTATCACTTGGGTGGTAACAAGATTGTGTTAGATGCTGGTACTGCGATAAAGTTGGATTTTGTTAATCAGCAGGGCGAGCATTTGGGTGGTTATATTACACCTGGTTTAAAAATGATGGAATCTTCACTATTAGCAAATACGGCACGTATTCGTTATTTACCGGATGAAGTGAAATTGGCCGATACCTTACCAAATTCCACTGCCAGAGCTGTGGTTGAGGGTGTGCATGAAATGGCATTGGCTTTTATTGAGCGAGTTAAGGCTCAACATCCGACGTTTCAATGGGTGGCAACCGGTGGAGACGCTAAAGCCTTGCTTGAATCATTAGACATAACAATGGATTATCAACCGCATTTGGTCGCCATGGGGGCTAAGCGTGTTGGTGATGAGTTATTAAAGAGGCAGTAAATGAAGTGGCTTTTTCTTCTGGTGGTATTGTTAAACGCTGCTTTTTTGAGTTGGCATAACCTGGCAAAGGATTCTGCTGTGCAAAATAAAGAAAATATTTATGGCCCGCCTGTTAGTGAGAAAATTCATCTGCTATCTGAAGATGCTGCGGTGAGTGAGCAAGATTATAATGCTGGTGTGGTATCGAATGATGAACTGGTGGAGGCTTTAAATAGAGTTGTAGAGAAGCAGTCCGCCACGCCACAAGAAAATTTATTGTGTCCGCGTATTGTGGCGGATAATCAATCATCTCGTGCAAGTGTAAAGGCCGAGCTGCAGAAAGTAGGCTGGGCATTTGATGAAAAAGAGGTGACGGGCAAGCGCCCTAAGTTCTGGCTTTATATTTCGGCTCCCGAAACACAGCAGCAAGCGGCAGCAATAGTTAAGGATTTAGCGAGTAAAAAAATAGACAGTTTTGTTATTACGCGTGCGGAGATGAAGAATCGAATTTCACTTGGATTGTATTCGGCACAAGATAGGGCGGAGCAAGCAAAACAACGGATTGAGAAGAGTTCTGGTTATCCTGTCGACATCTATGAGCACCTAAGAACAGTTCCCCTATTTGAATTAGATATAAAAGATCCTGTCAAGGTGGTTGACTGGGATGCTTTTGTGGTGCGCTTTGATCTTAGCAAGATGATGATAAAAATAGAAAAAAATCCTTGTTAGTGCTTGCAATTAGTAAAGTGATTCATATAATGGCTCCCACCTTTTGGGGTGTTGCATTGCAACATTTGAGTTAGTGGAGGGGTTCCCGAGTGGCCAAAGGGAGCAGATTGTAAATCTGCCACGAAAGTTTCGGTGGTTCGAATCCACCTCCCTCCACCATTTGCGGGTATGGTATAGTGGCTATTACCTCAGCCTTCCAAGCTGAAGAGGCGGGTTCGATTCCCGCTACCCGCTCCAAGCTCATGTAGCTCAGTTGGTAGAGCACACCCTTGGTAAGGGTGAGGTCGGCAGTTCAAGTCTGCTCATGAGCTCCAGTTTTTCTAAGCAAAAGACAGGTGGTTTAACCGCCTTTTTTATTGTCTGTTTTTTGGGCAGATACCCTTGCTAATCTAAGCATGTTTCGGTATCATCCTCCGCCCATACGAATGTAGGCCAATAGTTCAATTGGTAGAGCACCGGTTTCCAAAACCGGCTGTTGGGGGTTCGAGTCCCTCTTGGCCTGCCATTTATCGTATCCTATTTCTTTGTTAGGGATCACCTAAAGTATGAGTTCGAGTGCTGAAGCTCAAGCGTCTCGCGGAGACGTGTTAAAATGGGCGATTGTTGTTTTATTGGTTGCGGTTGGTGTGGTTGGTAATAATTATTACGCAACTGAATCATTGTTGTATCGCTTAATTGCTATTTTGGTATTGGCTGTTGTGGCTGGTTTTGTTGCGCTGCAGACTGCAAAAGGTAAGGCTTTTTTTACTTTGGCAAAAGAAGCGAAGACTGAAATACGTAGAGTAGTGTGGCCAACTAGACAGGAAACAGTGCAAACAACCCTTATAGTGTTGGCGGTAGTTGTTTTTATGTCTCTCGTGCTGTGGGGAGTGGACTCACTCCTTAGTTGGATTGTGTCCTCGGTAATTAGTTAGGAGCTACTCGTGACCAAACGATGGTATGTAGTACAAGCGTACTCAGGGTACGAAAAGCACGTAATGCGTTCGCTTATTGAGCGAGTGCAGGTTATGGGGCAAGAAGAGAATTTTGGTGACATCTTGGTGCCAACCGAAGAAGTGGTTGAAATCCGTGATGGTAAGAAGCGCAAGAGTGAGCGTAAGTTCTATCCAGGCTATGTATTGGTACAAATGGATATGAATGATGACTCTTGGCATTTGGTGAAAGGTACGTCTCGTGTGCTTGGTTTTATCGGTGGTACAGCGGATAAACCATCACCAATCACCGATCGTGAAGCGAATGCAATTTTGCAGCGAGTTAACGATGGTGCTGATAAGCCTCGTCCGAAAACCTTGTTTGAAGTGGGTGAAGTGGTTCGTGTTAACGAAGGTCCATTCGCTGACTTTAATGGTGTTGTCGAAGAGGTGGATTATGATAAAAGTCGAATCAAGGTGGCGGTGCTTATTTTTGGGCGCTCTACACCAGTTGATTTGGAATTTAGTCAGGTTGAAAAAGCCTGATTTTTTAAACGGGTAGCCTTCGGGCGGTGACCCATCTGGAGTTATAAAATGGCTAAAAAAGTCGAAGCTTATATCAAGCTACAAGTTAAAGCGGGTCAAGCGAACCCAAGTCCACCAGTTGGTCCAGCTTTGGGTCAGCATGGTGTGAATATCATGGAGTTCTGTAAGGCATTTAATGCGAAAACGCAAAATGTTGAACCTGGTCTTCCAACGCCTGTAATCATTACTGTTTACAACGACCGTAGTTTCACTTTCGAAACAAAATCTACGCCTGCTGCTGTACTTCTTAAGAAGGCTGCTGGTATCAAGAGTGGTTCTCCACGTCCTAACACTCAAAAAGTGGGTACGGTTACTCGTGCGCAACTTGAAGAGATCGTTAATGCTAAGCAGGCTGATTTGACTGCTTCAGACATGGATGCGGCTGTTCGTACTATTGCTGGTAGTGCACGCGCTATGGGTTTGGAAGTTGAGGGTGTGAACTAATGGCTAAGTTAACTAAACGCGCTCGCTTGATCGCAGAAAAAGTAGACGCAACTAAGTTGTACTCTGTTGAAGAAGCAGTTGCTCTTTTGTCTGAATTGTCTACTGTTAAATTTAAAGAGTCTGTTGATGTTTCTATCAATCTAGGTGTTGATCCACGTAAATCTGACCAGGTTGTTCGTGGTTCTACTGTACTGCCACACGGTGCTGGTAAAGACGTACGTGTAGCTGTATTTGCTCAAGGCGCAAACGCTGAAGCTGCAAAAGAAGCTGGTGCTGACGTTGTAGGTTTTGAAGACTTGGCTGAGCAAGTTAAAGGCGGTGCTCTAGATTTTGATGTGGTTATTGCTTCTCCAGACGCTATGCGCATCGTTGGTCAACTAGGTCAGGTGTTGGGTCCTCGTGGTCTTATGCCTAACCCGAAAGTTGGCACTGTAACGCCAGATGTTGCGACTGCTGTTAAAAACGCAAAAGCAGGTCAAGCACGTTACCGTACAGATAAGAATGGTATTGTTCATACAGGAGTCGGCTCTATTGAGTTTACTGCTGAATCGATCAAAGGCAACCTAGAAGCTCTACTGGCTGACATTCGTCGTGCTAAGCCAGCTTCTGCAAAAGGTGTGTACATGAAAAAAGTGACCTTGTCTTCTACAATGGGGCCAGGTCTACAAATTGATTTAGGTGCGCTAAGCTTCTAAATCATGCGCTTTGGGGTCTGTCTTAGTAGCTTGGCTACCTGACAGGCCGTCAAAGACCGCAGGAACCTAATGGGTTTAATCAAATGTTGGAAAATATTTGTCCTGCGCAGATGGTGTGGCCCGATTCAGATGTACTGGATCTAACTCACCAGCAAGTACTCCGAGTGATCGGAGAGTTGGTAAAAATAGGGGAATACGTTCCCTGCTAATCCAGGAGAAAACCAGTGGCATTAGGTCTAGAAGACAAAAAAGCCATTGTCGCCGAAGTTAGTGAAGTAGCTAAAACTGCGTTGTCTGCAGTCGTTGCTGATTCTCGCGGTGTTACCGTGAGCAGCATGACAGCACTTCGTAAAGAAGCGCGTGAAGCAGGTGTATTCGTACGTGTAGTGCGTAACACTTTGGCTCGCCGTGCAGTTGAAGGTACTGACTTCGAGTGCTTAACTGAGAGCTTTGTTGGTCCAACTTTGATTGCTTTCTCAAACGAACACCCAGGTGCGGCGGCTCGTTTGTTGAAAACTTTCGCAAAAGAAAACGACGAGTTTGAAGTTAAAGCGTTGGCGTTCAACGGTGAGTTGATCCCAGCAGGCGACATTGATCGTTTGGCATCTTTGCCAACATACGAAGAAGCGATTGCGAAACTGATGAGTGTTATGCAGGGCGCAACCAGCAAGTTTGTACGTACTCTTGCAGCAGTACGCGATCAAAAAGAGCAAGAAGCGGCTTAATACGGCAATTCGTATCCCTTCTTGATAAATATTTTGTTTTGTCACCCTTGGGTGACGCTAAAGAATGCTAGGAATCTGAGTCATGGCTCTAAGTAAAGAAGATATCATCAATGCAGTAGCAGAAATGTCTGTAATGGACGTTGTTGAACTAATTTCTGCAATGGAAGAAAAATTCGGTGTAACCGCAGCGGCTGCTGTTGCTGCTGGCCCAGCTGCTGAAGCTGGTGGTGCTGCTGAAGCACAAACTGAATTCGACGTTGTTCTTACTGCTGCAGGCGATAAGAAAGTTAACGTAATCAAAGCTGTTCGTGCAGCAACTGGTCTTGGCTTGAAAGAAGCTAAAGCAATGGTTGACGGCGCTCCAGCAACTGTTAAAGAAGGCGCTTCTAAAGAAGACGCTGATGCACTTAAAGCGGCTCTTGAAGAAGCTGGTGCATCTGTCGAAATCAAGTAATGCTACTTGTATTTCCCGATTTCGACCGCTAGTCGAAATGGCTGGTGACATATTTATGTCACCGGCCTTTTTGGGTTTCAGAAACTCAAATAAAATCTACAGAATTTTTTTAAATGGGAGGGAGATAATCCTCCCATCAATGGTAAGGCCTGATTTGGGCCTTTTGCGTCAATGTGCACAAGCTGGGGAATGCTGATGGCTTACTCATACACTGAGAAAAAACGTATCCGTAAGGATTTCGGTAAACTGCCGCCCGTTTTGGATGTGCCATACTTGCTGGCAATTCAGCTTGAATCCTATCGCAATTTTCTGCAAGAAGGTAAAGCAATTGCAGAGCGTGGGGAATTAGGTCTGCATGGGGCCTTTAAATCTGTCTTTCCAATGGTCAGCTTTTCCGGCAACGCGGCGCTAGAATACGTCGATTACCGTTTAGGCAAGCCAGTATTTGATGTTAAAGAGTGTCAGTTGCGTGGTGTAACCTACGCGGCACCTTTGCGCGTTCGTGTGCGACTCATCATTTATGATAAAGAGTCGTCTAACAAGGCCATCAAAGACATCCGCGAGCAAGAAGTCTACATGGGCGAAATTCCGCTTATGACAGACAATGGTACTTTTGTTATCAATGGGACTGAGCGTGTAATTGTCTCTCAATTGCACCGTTCACCTGGTGTGTTCTTCGACCACGATCGTGGTAAGACTCACTCTTCAGGTAAATTATTACACTCAGCTCGCGTAATTCCTTACCGTGGTTCATGGTTGGATTTCGAGTTTGATCCAAAAGATTGTGTGTTTGTTCGTATTGACCGTCGTCGTAAGTTACCAGCAACTATCTTGCTGCGTGCTTTGGGTTATGACACCGAACAAATACTTGAGACTTTCTTTGAAACAACACGCTTCTTCTTGAAGCGAGATGGCTTCGAAATGGAGCTGATTGCTAACCGTTTACGTGGTGATACTGCGTTGTTTGATATTGCTGATGTGAACGGTGAAGTGATTGTTGAAGAAGGTCGTCGTATTACTGCTAAGCATATTCGTATTATGGAAAAAGCTGGTCTTGAACGTCTTGCTGTGCCATTAGAATATATGCTTGGTAAAGTGACCGCGAAAAATCTGGCTCACCCAGCAACGGGTGAATTGATTGCAGAAGCCAACACTGAGCTGTCTGTTGATCTTCTAGAGGCCTTGGTTTCTTCCGGTATCACAGAAGTGGAAACCCTGTATACAAATGATTTGGACAATGGTCCATTCATTTCAGACACATTGCGCATTGATCCGACCAGCAATCAGTTAGAGGCGTTGGTTGAGATCTATCGTATGATGCGTCCAGGTGAACCGCCAACCAAAGAATCTGCTGAAGGTTTATTCCAAGGCTTGTTCTTCTCTGAAGATCGTTATGACTTGTCTTCTGTTGGTCGTATGAAGTTCAACCGTCGTTTAGGTCGCGATGAGGACACAGGTTCTGGCGTTCTTGATAACGAAGACATTGTTTCAGTTCTAAAAACCTTGCTGGATATTCGTAACGGTAATGGCATGGTGGATGACATTGACCACCTTGGTAACCGTCGCGTTCGTTCTGTTGGTGAAATGGCTGAAAACCAATTCCGTGTTGGTTTGGTACGTGTTGAGCGTGCAGTGAAAGAACGTCTTTCTATGGCAGAGGCGGATGGTCTAATGCCTCAGGATTTGTTGAATGCTAAGCCGGTTGCGGCGGCAATCAAAGAATTCTTCGGTTCTAGCCAATTGTCACAGTTTATGGACCAAAACAACCCGTTGTCAGAAGTAACGCACAAGCGCCGTGTTTCTGCATTGGGACCTGGTGGTTTGACTCGAGAGCGTGCTGGCTTTGAGGTACGTGACGTACACGCTACACACTACGGTCGTGTTTGCCCAATCGAAACACCAGAAGGTCCAAATATCGGTCTGATCAACTCTTTGTCAACCTATGCTCGCACTAACAGCTATGGTTTCTTGGAGACGCCTTACCGTAAGGTAGTTGATGGCAAGATTACTGATGAGACGGTTTATGTTTCAGCGATTGATGAAGCGAAGTACGTAGTTGCCCAAGCTTCTGCAAACGTGGATCAAGAAGGTCGTTTGGTTGATGACTTGGTACAAGTTCGTCACATGCACGAAACCACTTTGATTCCAAAAGAAAAAGTAAACTTGATGGACGTATCACCACGTCAGGTTGTATCTGTTGCGGCGTCTTTGATTCCGTTCCTTGAGCATGATGATGCAAACCGTGCCTTGATGGGATCGAACATGCAACGTCAAGCAGTGCCAACACTTAAGGCTGATAAGCCTGTGGTTGGTACGGGTATGGAGAAAAACGTCGCGAAAGACTCAGGCGTTTGTATCGTTGCTCGTCGTGGTGGTGAAATTGAATCCGTTGATGCTAGCCGTATCGTCGTTCGTGTTAACTCAGAAGAAACAATTGCTGGTGAAGCGGGTGTAGATATCTACAACCTAACAAAATACGTTCGTTCTAACCAAAATACCTGCATTAATCAGCGTACTTTGGTAATGAAAGGTGAGAAGGTTGCTGCCGGTGACATCATGGCTGACGGCCCTTCTGTTGATATGGGTGATTTGGCGCTTGGTCAGAACATGCGTATTGCTTTCATGCCTTGGAATGGCTTTAACTTCGAGGACTCTATCCTAGTATCTGAGCGTGTTGTAGAAGAAGATCGTTTCACTTCTATCCACATTCAGGAGCTCACTTGTGTGGCTCGTGATACTAAACTTGGGCCTGAGGAAATCACAGCTGATATTCCAAACGTTGGTGAAGGTGCGCTATCTAAGCTGGATTCTTCCGGTATCGTTTACATCGGTGCTGAAGTAGAGCCGGGTGATATTCTTGTTGGTAAAGTGACGCCAAAAGGTGAAACTCAGCTGACGCCTGAAGAGAAGTTATTGCGTGCTATCTTTGGTGAAAAAGCATCGGATGTTAAAGACACGTCTCAGCGTGTTAAAACAGGTACTCGTGGTACTGTAATTGATGTCCAAGTCTTCACTCGTGATGGTATCGAGAAAGATGAGCGTGCGAAATCCATTGAGAAATCTCAGTTGGATCAAGTGCGTAAAGACTTGAACGAAGAATTCCGTATCGTAGAAAAAGCGACCTTTGAGCGTTTGGCTGAAGCCCTAGTGGGGCAACAAGCAGAAGGTGGTCCGGGCTTGGCGCGTAATGCGGTCATTACTGAGGACTTCTTAGCGAACTTAGATCACTCTGAGTGGTTTAAAATTCGCGTAGCAAACGAAGAAGCTAGTGAGCAGCTTGAAAAAGCGCAAGCGGCTTTGATTGAACGTCGTAAAGAGCTAGATGCAAAATTCGAAGATAAAAAACGTAAGCTTCAAACAGGTGACGATTTGGCACCTGGCGTTCTTAAGATCGTTAAGGTTTACGTGGCGATTAAGCGTCGCATTCAGCCAGGTGATAAAATGGCCGGCCGTCATGGTAACAAGGGTGTAATCTCTAAAATCATGCCGGTAGAAGACATGCCATACGATGAGAACGGTGATCCAGTAGACATCGTCTTGAACCCGCTCGGTGTTCCTTCTCGTATGAACGTAGGTCAGGTTTTGGAAACTCACTTGGGTGCTGCGTCTAAAGGCTTAGGTCGTAAGATCAACGAGATGCTAGCAGTAGAACGTGAAAAAGCGGAAGCTGTTAAAGAACTGCGTGGCTTCTTGAATGAGATCTACAACGGTTACGAAAGTGACTTGCGTTGTGCGCGTACGGAAGATCTGGACAGCTTCAGCGACGAAGAAATCTTAACCTTGGCATCTAACCTTACTGGTGGTGTGCCAATGGCGTCAGGTGCTTTCGATGGTGCGAAAGAAGCTGAGATCAAGCGAATGTTGCGTCTTGCAGGTCTGAACGAAAGTGGTCAGGTGACTTTGTACAACGGTCGTACTGGTGATGCCTTTGAGCGTCCAGTAACGGTTGGTTACATGTACATGCTGAAATTGAACCACTTGGTTGATGACAAGATGCACGCGCGTTCTACTGGTTCATACAGCTTGGTTACTCAGCAGCCGCTGGGTGGTAAAGCGCAATTCGGTGGTCAGCGTTTCGGTGAAATGGAGGTATGGGCACTTGAAGCATACGGTGCTGCTTATACTCTACAAGAAATGTTGACGGTTAAGTCGGATGATGTGAATGGTCGTACTAAGATGTATAAAAACATCGTTGACGGCGATCATCGTATGGAACCGGGCATGCCTGAGTCTTTCAACGTGTTGGTCAAAGAGATTCGCTCTCTTGGTATCGACATCGAGTTGGAAAACGAATAAGCACGAATCACATTTGACCTGCTGGGGAAGACACTTCCCCAGCCTTATGAGTGGGGCGAATATCCATGAAAGACTTATTAGGTCTTCTAAAATCACAAGGACAATCTGACGAGTTTGATGCGATCCGCATTGGCTTGGCATCACCAGATATGATTCGTTCATGGTCTTACGGTGAAGTTAAAAAGCCTGAGACCATCAACTACCGTACGTTCAAGCCTGAGCGTGACGGTTTGTTCTGTGCCAAAATCTTTGGTCCTATCAAGGACTACGAATGCTTGTGTGGCAAATACAAGCGTTTGAAACACCGTGGTGTTATTTGTGAGAAGTGTGGCGTTGAAGTGGCTCTGTCTAAAGTGCGTCGTGAGCGCATGGGGCATATTGAGCTTGCTTCGCCAGTGGCTCACATCTGGTTCTTGAAATCTTTGCCATCTCGTATCGGTCTTATCATGGATATGACCTTGCGTGATATTGAGCGTGTTCTTTACTTCGAATCTTTCATCGTGATCGATCCAGGTATGACGACGCTTGAAAAAGGCCAATTGCTAAACGACGAACAGTACTTCGAAGCACTGGAAGAGTTTGGTGACGAGTTTGATGCCCGTATGGGTGCGGAAGCGGTTCAAATGCTACTACGCGATTTGGACATGCCAGAAGAAATCAACAGAATGCGTGAAGAGCTAAACAGCACGAATTCTGAAACTCGTATCAAGAAGCTGTCTAAGCGTCTGAAATTGGTTGAAGCTTTCTATCATTCTGGTAACAACCCAGAGTGGATGGTGCTTGATGTATTGCCAGTTTTACCACCAGATCTACGCCCATTGGTGCCGCTAGAAGGTGGTCGTTTTGCGACATCTGATTTGAACGATTTGTACCGTCGAGTAATCAACCGTAACAACCGTTTGAAGCGTCTACTAGAGCTATCGGCTCCAGACATCATAGTACGTAACGAAAAACGTATGTTGCAAGAGTCTGTTGATGCTTTGCTTGATAACGGTCGTCGCGGTCGTGCTATCACGGGTTCGAACAAGCGTCCATTGAAATCTTTGGCAGACATGATCAAAGGTAAGCAAGGTCGTTTCCGTCAGAACCTTCTTGGTAAGCGTGTAGACTACTCTGGCCGTTCTGTAATCACAGTAGGTCCATCTTTGCGTCTACATCAGTGTGGTCTTCCTAAGAAGATGGCATTGGAACTATTTAAACCATTTATCTTCTCTAAGCTTGAGTTGCGCGGTATGGCGACAACCATCAAAGCGGCTAAGAAAATGGTAGAGCGTGAAACACCTGAGGTGTGGGATATTCTTGATGAAGTGATCCGCGAACACCCCGTAATGCTTAACCGTGCACCAACACTTCACCGTTTGGGTATCCAAGCGTTTGAACCTATGTTGATTGAAGGTAAAGCGATCCAATTGCACCCGTTAGTTTGTGCGGCGTACAACGCTGACTTTGACGGTGACCAAATGGCGGTTCACGTTCCTTTGACAATCGAAGCTCAGCTTGAAGCGCGTGCTTTGATGATGTCAACGAACAACATCCTATCACCAGCAAACGGTGAGCCGATTATCGTGCCTTCTCAGGACGTGGTATTAGGCTTGTACTACATGACGCGTGAGAAAATCAATGCCAAAGGTGAAGGCATGGCGTTCTCTGACATCAAGGAAGTACACCGTGCATACGGCGCAAAACAAGTTGATTTGCATGCCAAAGTGAAAGTCCGTATTAACCAAGTTGATACGACGCTAGAAGGTGAAAAAGTTGCTTCTACTTTCATTGCAGATACCACAGTTGGTCGTGCATTGTTGTTTGATATCGTACCAGATGGTCTTCCATTCTCTGTGGTTAACCAACCAATGAAGAAGAAGGCGATCTCTAACCTGATCAATGAGTGTTACCGTAAAGTGGGCTTGAAAGAGAGCTGTATCTTTGCTGACCAATTGATGTACACAGGTTTTGCGTACGCAACTGCATCAGGTTCTTCGGTTGGTGTTGACGACTTCGTAATTCCGCCAGAAAAAGCAGAAATCATTGCTAAAGCGGAAGAAGAAGTTAAAGAAATCGAATATCAGTACGCTGATGGTTTGGTAACTCAGGGCGAGAAATACAACAAGGTAATTGACTTGTGGTCTCGTACTAACGAAGCCGTTACTGAAGCCATGATGAACAACTTGGCAAAAGAAACCACAGTAAACAAAGAGGGTGAAGAGGTTGAGCAACAATCCTTCAACTCGGTTTACATGATGGCCGACTCTGGTGCCCGTGGTAGTGTGGCTCAGATGCGTCAGTTGGGTGGTATGCGTGGTTTGATGGCGAAACCAGATGGTTCCATCATCGAAACGCCGATCACTGCGAACTTCCGTGAAGGTCTATCGGTACTTCAGTACTTTACCTCCACTCACGGTGCTCGTAAGGGTCTTGCCGATACCGCTTTGAAAACAGCGAACTCCGGTTACTTGACGCGTCGTCTAGTAGACGTTGCGCAAGACTTGGTAATCACAGAAACAGACTGTGGCGCGACCAATGGTATCGTGGTAAATGCCATGATCGAAGGTGGTGACGTAGTTGTTCCACTAGGTCAGCGTGTGTTGGGTCGTGTGGTAGCACAAGACGTAAACGACGCCAAAGGTAACCTAGTATTGCCAGCAGGTACCTTGATCGATGAGCACGATGTGCGCACGATTGAAGCGGCTGGTGTAGACGAAATGTTAATCCGTTCTGTTATCACTTGTGAAACACGCCACGGTGTGTGTGCTAAGTGTTACGGTCGTGATTTGGCCCGTGGTCATGAAGTGAATATCGGTGAAGCGATTGGTGTTGTTGCAGCGCAGTCTATCGGTGAGCCTGGTACTCAGTTGACCATGCGTACTTTCCATATCGGTGGTGCGGCTTCTCGAGCGTCTGCAGTAGACAGTGTTCAAGTGAAGAGTGCCGGTACAGTACGTTTCCACAAAATGAAGAGTATCGAGCGTGATACGGGTCATTTGGTAGTGGCATCTCGTTCTTCTGAATTGGCAATTGCTGATGAAGCAGGTCGTGAGAAAGAGCGTTACAAACTTCCTTACGGTGCGGTATTGAGCGTGCGTGAAGGGGACACAGTAGAAGCTGGCCAAGTGGTTGCTAACTGGGATCCACACACTCACCCAATCGTATCTGAGATGGAAGGTCGCCTAGAATTCAGCGGTATGGAGGAGAATGTAACTATTCGCCGTCAATCCGATGAGATGACTGGTTTGACTACCATCGAAGTATTGGAAATGAAAGATCGCCCATCTGCAGGTAAAGACTTGCGTCCAATGATCTCGGTTGTTGATGCAGATGGTAATCCAGTGCATATCCCTGGTACAGACTCTCCAGTACAGTACATGTTGCCTGAGAAAGCGCTACTGAGCTTGGATCATGGTGCAACAGTTAAGTCTGGTGAAGTATTGGCGCGTATTCCACAAGAATCGCAAGGTAACAAGGATATCACCGGTGGTCTGCCACGAGTGGCTGACCTATTTGAAGCACGTCGTCCTAAAGACCCTGCTGTTATGGCAGAAGCGACAGGTGTGGTGAGCTTCGGTAAAGAAACTAAGGGTAAGATTCGTTTGGTTATTACACCACAAGATGGCAGTGACCCAATCGAGACTTTGATCCCGAAATGGCGTCAAATTAACATCTTCGACGGTGAAGAAGTGGCGAAAGGTGAAATCATTGCCGATGGTCCTCTAAGCCCTCACGATATTTTGCGTCTTCAAGGTGTGGAAGCGTTGGCTGACTACATCACGAACGAAGTACAAGAAGTATATCGCTTACAAGGTGTAGTAATTAACGATAAACACATCGAGGTTATCGTTCGTCAAATGCTACGTAAAGTCGAAGTGGGTGAGTCTGGTGATACAGATCTGATCCAAGGTGACCAAGTTGAGTTGACTCAACTGTTGGATGCAAACGAAAAAGCGGAAGCAGAAGGTAAATTCCCTGCTAAGTTTGAGCGTGTGCTTCTAGGTATTACCAAAGCTTCTTTGGCAACTGAGTCCTTCATCTCTGCTGCGTCTTTCCAAGAGACAACTCGTGTCTTGACCGAAGGTGCGGTGACAGGTAAGAAAGACCACTTGCGTGGCTTGAAAGAAAACGTTGTAGTAGGTCGTCTGATCCCTGCGGGAACAGGTTTGGCTTACCACAATGAGCGTAAGAAGAAGAAAGATTCTGCGCAATTAGCAAGTGAAACTGGTCCTACAGTAAGTGCATCTGATGTTGAAGAAGCATTAAGTGCCGCACTAAAAGACTAATTTTTTGCTTTAAATCGAAAGGGAGGTGATTTTTTAGTCGCCTCCCTATTGACTGTTTTATAGGCGCAAATTAAACTTGCGCCTCCTTAATTTTGGCGATTTCCGCCATAAGAATTGGATTTTTGGAGCTTGTCTAATGGCAACCGTTAACCAGTTGGTTCGTAAACCACGTAAACGTAAAGTGGCAAAGAGTGACGTTCCTGCGTTACAAGCTTGTCCGCAACGCCGCGGTGTCTGCACTCGCGTATATACAACTACGCCTAAAAAGCCTAACTCAGCTTTGCGTAAAGTATGTCGTGTTCGCTTGACTAACGGCTTCGAAGTAACTTCCTACATCGGTGGTGAAGGTCACAACCTGCAAGAACACAGCGTAGTGCTGATTCGTGGCGGTCGTGTAAAAGACCTTCCAGGTGTTCGTTATCACACAGTTCGTGGTAGCTTGGATACTTCTGGCGTACAAAATCGTAAGCAAGGCCGTTCTAAATACGGTACTAAACGTCCTAAGTAAGTATTACTTAGTCATCGTTTAGACACAAATTTTTAATAAAGTAAGGCCGAGCAGTATTGTATTGTCTCGGGCTAACCTGAAGAGGATATAGAAATGCCTAGAAGACGCGTCGTCGCTAAGCGTGAAGTACTTCCAGATCCTAAGCATGGAAGTCAATTGCTAGCTAAGTTCATTAACCACGTAATGGTTAGTGGTAAAAAATCTGTCGCTGAGCACATCGTATACAGTGCCCTAGACACTGTAGCAGAACGCGCTAAAACAGAAGAGCCAATGGCTATCTTCGAAAAAGCGCTAGAAGCTATCCAGCCAATGGTTGAGGTTAAGTCTCGCCGTGTTGGTGGTGCTACCTACCAAGTACCTGTAGAAGTTCGTCCAGCTCGTCGCGCAGCTTTGTCTATGCGTTGGTTAGTTGAGTCTTCTCGTAAGCGTGGTGAAAAGTCAATGGCTCTTCGTCTTGCTGGCGAGATCCTTGATGCAGCTGAGAACAAAGGTTCTGCAGTTAAGAAACGTGAAGACGTTCACCGTATGGCTGAAGCCAACAAAGCGTTCTCTCACTACCGTTTCTAATCGTCCGGAGAAGTATACCCAGTGGCACGTAAAACCCCTATCAACCGCTACCGTAATATCGGTATCTGTGCGCACGTTGATGCAGGTAAAACGACGACGACTGAACGCGTTCTTTTCTATACGGGTCTATCTCATAAAATTGGTGAGGTGCACGATGGTGCGGCTACCATGGATTGGATGGAGCAAGAACAAGAACGCGGTATTACTATCACTTCTGCTGCAACAACTTGCTTTTGGAGTGGAATGAGTCAACAGTTTGATCAGCACCGTATCAATATTATTGATACGCCAGGGCACGTAGATTTCACAATTGAAGTGGAGCGTTCATTGCGTGTGTTGGATGGTGCGGTCGTTGTGCTTTGTGGTTCTTCTGGCGTTCAGCCTCAAACTGAAACAGTCTGGCGTCAAGCGAATAAATATGAAGTGCCGCGTATGGTGTTCGTCAACAAGATGGACCGTACCGGTGCCAATTATTTTTCGGTTGTTGAGCAGTTGAAAGCTCGTTTGGGTGCAAATGCTGTTCCAATTCAAATCAACATTGGTGCTGAAGAAGATTTCAAAGGTGTTGTTGATTTGGTGTTGATGAAAGCCATTATGTGGAACGAAGAAGATCAGGGTATGACTTACCGTTTGGAAGATATTCCAGCTGATCTTGAAGATGTTGCCGCAGAATGGCGTGAGCAAATGCTCGAGGCTGCAGCAGAAGCAAATGAAGAATTGATGGATAAGTATCTTGAAGAAGGTGATTTGTCTGTTGAGGATATAAAGGCAGGTCTACGCGCGCGCACTCTTAATAATGAGGTTGTGCTGGTTACTTGTGGTTCTGCTTTTAAAAATAAAGGTGTTCAAGCTGTACTTGATGCCGTTATTGAATACATGCCTTCACCGCTTGAAGTAAAAGCGATTGAAGGAACGTTGGAAGATGGTGAAACCGTCGTTACCCGTACTGCGGATGACGAAGCGCCTTTTTCTGCGTTGGCATTTAAAATTGCTACTGACCCATTTGTTGGGACACTGACATTTATTCGTGTGTACTCAGGTACCCTTAAATCGGGTGATGCGGTTTATAACTCTGTTAAGCAGAAGCGTGAGCGCATTGGTCGTATGGTGCAGATGCATGCCAATAATCGTGAAGAGATCAAAGAAGTATTGGCAGGCGATATTGCTGCCGCCGTTGGTATGAAATACGTCACTACCGGTGACACTCTTTGTGATATGAGCGATGTTGTTGTCCTTGAGCGAATGGAGTTTCCAGAGCCAGTTATTTCTGTTGCCGTTGAGCCTAAGTCTCAAGCGGATCAAGAGAAAATGTCTGTTGCTTTGGGTAAGTTGGCGCAAGAAGACCCTTCTTTCCGTGTGGAAACGCATGAAGAAACAGGGCAAACCATTATTTCCGGAATGGGCGAGCTTCACTTAGATATTCTTGTGGATCGAATGAAACGCGAGTTTAAAGTAGAGGCTAATATCGGTAAGCCACAAGTGTCTTACCGTGAAAAAATTCGCAAAGAGGTGGAAGTTAACCACAAATTTGTGCGTCAGTCTGGTGGTCGTGGTCAATACGGTCACGTCGTAATGAAATTGATTCCGTCTGATGAGGATGGACTTGAGTTCGTTAACGAGATTGTTGGTGGTGTTATTCCGAAAGAATACATCCCTGCAGTAGAAAAGGGTGTTTCAGAGCAAATGAAGAACGGTGTTATCGCTGGCTACCCATTGTTGGGTTTGAAAGTGGTATTGTTCGATGGATCTTTCCATGATGTTGACTCTAACGAAATGGCCTTTAAAATTGCAGCTTCTCAAGGTTTGAGAAAAGGAGCGGTTGATGCTGATCCTTGTGTTCTTGAGCCTGTGATGAAAGTGGAAGTTGTAACTCCTGAAGAATACATGGGTGATGTGATGGGTGACCTGAACCGTCGTCGTGGTATTGTTCAGGGGATGGACGATTCCCCGTCAGGGAAGATTATTCGTGCTGAAGTTCCTCTCGGGGAAATGTTCGGATATGCAACTGACGTGCGTAGCTTGTCGCAAGGTCGTGCAAGTTATGCAATGGAGTTTGAGAAATACGCTGAAGCACCAGCTAGTGTGGCAGACGCGATCATCAAAAATGAAGATTAATCATCATACTTACTAATACTTAAGGTGTTTGTATCATGGCAAAAGAAAAGTTCGAACGTAGTAAACCACACGTTAACGTTGGTACTATCGGTCACGTTGACCACGGTAAAACTACTCTAACAGCAGCACTAACTCGCGTATGTGCAGAAGTATTCGGCGGTGAAGCCGTTGCTTTCGAAGGTATCGATAACGCTCCTGAAGAGCGTGAGCGTGGTATCACTATCTCAACTTCTCACGTTGAGTACGATTCTCCAACTCGTCACTACGCACACGTAGACTGCCCAGGGCACGCTGACTATGTTAAAAACATGATCACTGGTGCGGCTCAAATGGACGGCGCTATCCTAGTATGTGGTGCGACTGACGGCCCAATGCCTCAGACTCGTGAGCACATTCTTCTTTCTCGTCAGGTAGGTGTACCATACATCGTTGTTTTCCTAAACAAAGCTGACCTTCTTGCTGAAGACTGTGGCGGTGCGGATTCTGAAGAATACGCTGAAATGCTAGAGTTGGTAGAAATGGAACTACGTGACCTTCTATCTGAGTACGACTTCCCAGGTGATGATACTCCAATCATTCCAGGTTCTGCTTTGATGGCATTGAACGGTGAAGACGATAACGAAATGGGTACAACTGCTGTTAAGACTCTAGTTGAAACTCTAGACTCTTACATCCCAGAGCCAGAGCGTGCAATCGACGGTGCATTCATCATGCCTATCGAGGACGTATTCTCTATCCAAGGTCGTGGTACAGTAGTAACAGGTCGTGTAGAGCGCGGTATTATCAAGGTTCAAGAAGAAGTTGAAATCGTTGGTATCGTTGAAACGACTAAGACAACTTGTACTGGTGTTGAGATGTTCCGTAAACTTCTTGACGAAGGTCGTGCTGGTGAGAACTGTGGTATCCTTCTTCGTGGTACTAAGCGTGAAGACGTTCAACGTGGTCAAGTTTTGGCTCAACCAGGTTCTATCACTCCTCACACTGAGTTCGAAGCTGAAGTATACGTACTAAGCAAAGATGAAGGTGGTCGTCACACTCCTTTCTTCAAAGGCTACCGTCCACAGTTCTACTTCCGTACAACTGACGTAACTGGTGCTTGTTCTCTACCTGATGGTGTAGAAATGGTTATGCCTGGTGACAACATCCAAATGACTGTTGAACTAATTCACCCAATCGCGATGGACGAAGGTCTTCGTTTTGCGATCCGTGAAGGTGGTCGTACAGTAGGTGCTGGTGTTGTAGCTAAAATCCTAAAGTAATAAATAGTTAATAATCTTAATTATTTAACTTTTTAAAAAGGCTGTCTGATTATAGGCAGCCTTTTTATTTTATGGTTTATTTGTTGACTTTGAAATTGGTTACTTGACAACCAGTTTATGAGTGGCTAATATTCGCCGTCCTTAAAAAAGGATTGTGGTTTAATAAATGTACAGTTAAGCCATTACAACATTGTATTTGGAGTTGGAAATGCAAAGCCAAAAAATCCGTATTCGTTTAAAAGCTTTCGATCACCGCTTGATTGATGCTTCAACACAAGAAATTGTGGATACAGCGAAACGTACAGGTGCGCAAGTGCGTGGACCGATTCCACTTCCTACTCGCAAAGAGCGTTACACAGTATTGATTTCTCCACACGTAAACAAAGATGCGCGTGATCAGTATGAAATCCGTACACACAAACGTGTTCTAGACATCGTTGAGCCAACAGAAAAAACTGTTGATGCTCTAATGAAACTAGACCTTGCGGCAGGCGTGGAAGTACAAATTTCTTTGGGTTAATAATCCAAAGTTTGGGGTGCGAGAACCGGCTGGTTATCAGTCGGCTTATGCACATTAGTGGAATGATCTGGAATGGTCAGCCGTAGCGGGTGATAGCCCCATACACAACTGGCAAATGAGGTAAAAAATGGCTATTCAATTAGTCGGACGTAAAGCCGGAATGACACGTGTCTTCAACGAAGATGGTGTATCCGTGCCAGTAACCGTCATCGAGGTTGAACCGAACCGCGTTACTCAGGTGAAAACAGCAGAAACAGATGGCTATCAAGCTGTTCAAGTTACTGTAGGTGCTCGCCGTTCTAACCGTGTAAATAAAGCTGCTGCAGGTCACTTTGCAAAAGCGAACGTTGAAGCGGGTCGTGGTTTGTGGGAGTTCCGCCTGTCGGGTGATGAAAAAGAAATCAATGTTGGCGATGAGCTAACGGTTGCTGATTTCGAATCTATCCAATTGGTTGATGTTACTGGTCAATCAAAGGGTAAAGGGTTTCAAGGTGCCGTTAAGCGTCACAATTTCCGTACGCAAGACGCTACACACGGTAACTCATTGTCTCACCGTGCTCCTGGTTCCATTGGTCAATGTCAAACACCTGGCCGTGTTTGGAAAGGCAAAAAAATGGCTGGCCACATGGGTGCTGCTCAAGTAACAACGCAATCTCTAGAAGTGGTTCGTGTTGATGCTGAACGTAACCTTATCCTTGTTAAAGGTGCGGTTCCTGGTGCAGTAAACGGTGATGTTATTCTTCAATCAGCTGTTAAAGCTCGCTAAGAGGGGTAGACAATGAACTTGAATCTTACAGGTGCTGAGGGAACGGTTGAAGTTTCTGATGTAGCCTTTGCTCGTGAATATAACGAAGCGCTTGTTCACCAAGTAGTAACATCTTACTTGGCTGGTGCTCGTCAAGGTTCTCGCGCTCAGAAAACACGCTCTGAAGTAGCAGGTGGCGGTCGCAAACCTTGGAAACAAAAAGGTTCTGGTCGTGCACGCGCAGGTACTATCCGTAGCCCTCTATGGCGCTCAGGTGGTGTGACTTTCGCTGCTAAGCCGCAAGACCACTCGCAGAAAGTGAACAAGAAGATGTATCGTGCAGCAATGCGAACCATCTGGTCTGAACTAGTACGTCAAGACCGTCTTGTTGTCGTTGAAGAGCTGAAATTGGAAGCGCCAAAAACTAAGCTTTTCACAGCAAAAATGGCAGAATTGAATGTTGAAAACGTTTTAGTTGTCTCACATGAGTTAGATGACAATCTGTTTTTAGCAGCTCGTAATATCCCGAACGTGGATGTACGTGATGCAGCGTCTATTGATCCTGTTAGCTTGATTGCATACGACAAAGTGTTGGTGACAGTTGGTGCTCTGAAACAAGTTGAGGAGGCACTAGCATGATCGGCGAACGTATTTATAAAGTTCTGTTGGGTCCACACATCTCTGAGAAAGCGACTATCGTTGCCGAAGGTAATGGTCAGTACGTTTTTCGTGTAGCTGGTGATGCAACAAAACCTGAAATCAAACAAGCTATCGAAGCACTTTTCGAAGTCAAAGTAGAATCTGTACGCACGTTGAACCAAAAAGGTAAAACTAAGCGCACAATTCGTGGTCTAGGCAAGCGTAGCGACGTGAAAAAAGCGTACGTACGTTTGGTTGAAGGCCAAGAAATTGATTTCATGGTTGCTGAATAAGGGGAGATAGGTCAATGGCTGTTGTAAAAAGTAAGCCAACGTCTGCAGGCCGTCGTCACGTTGTTAAAGTTACTAACAGTGACTTGCACAAAGGCGCACCTTACGCACCTTTGCTAGACAAGAAAAGCAAGTCAGGTGGTCGTAACAATAACGGACGCATCACTACGCGTCACGTAGGTGGTGGTCACAAGCAGCATTACCGTATGGTTGATTTCCGTCGTAATAAAGATGGTATCCCAGCGGTAGTTGAGCGTTTGGAATATGATCCAAACCGTTCTGCAAACATTGCATTGATTAAATATGCTGATGGTGAGCGTCGTTACATTATCGCTTCCAAAGGTATGACGGCAGGCAATGTTGTCTTTAGTGGTGCCGATGCGCCGATCAAAGCTGGTAATACTTTGCCTCTGCAAAATATTCCAGTAGGTAGTACTGTTCACTGTGTTGAGCTTAAGCCAGGCAAGGGTGCGCAAATTGCACGTTCTGCAGGTGCCTCAGCTCAATTGGTGGCTCGTGAAGGTCGTTACGTTACGCTTCGCCTACGTTCTGGTGAAATGCGTAAAGTATTGACTGAATGTCGTGCTACTTTGGGTGAAGTATCAAACTCTGAGCATAGCTTGCGAGTTCTTGGTAAAGCTGGTGCTACGCGTTGGCGTGGTGTTCGTCCTACCGTTCGCGGTGCGGCGATGAACCCTGTAGATCACCCACATGGTGGTGGTGAAGGTCGTAGTAAAGGTGGTCGTCACCCTGTTACACCTTGGGGTATCCCAACTAAAGGCTACAAAACGCGCAGTAACAAGCGTACTGATAAACTTATTGTACGTCGTCGTACTAAGTAATAAGAGGAAACGACTGTGCCACGTTCACTAAAAAAAGGTCCTTTTATCGACCTTCATTTGTTGAAAAAGGTAGAGGCTGCGGTAGAGAAAAACGATCGTCGTCCAATTAAAACTTGGTCGCGCCGTTCTACTATCTTCCCTGATTTTGTAGGGTTGACTATCGCTGTCCATAATGGTCGCCAACATGTTCCAGTTCTCGTAACTGAAGACATGGTCGGTCATAAATTGGGTGAGTTCGCTCCGACCCGTACATATCGCGGTCATGCTGCGGACAAGAAAGCCAAACGGTAAAAAGGGGTATTAACATGAGTGAAGTAAGCGCTTCATTAAAGGGTGCTCGCCTCTCAGCGCAGAAGGCCCGTTTGGTTGTAGATCAAATCCGTGGCAAATCTGTTAGCGAAGCACTGAACATCTTATCGTTCAGTCCTAAAAAGGCGGCAGCAATTGTCAAGAAAGTACTTGAGTCTGCTATTGCGAATGCAGAGCATAACGAAGGTGCTGATATCGATGACTTGCGTGTATCTACGGCGTACGTTGATGAGGCTATGACTCTCAAACGTATTATGCCACGTGCCAAAGGCCGTGCTGACCGTATTTTAAAGCGCGGTTGCCATATTACAGTTAAAGTCGCTGACTAATTAGGAGAAACCCAATGGGTCAGAAGGTTCATCCAACTGGTATACGCCTAGGGATAGTTAAAGATCATACTTCTACTTGGTATGCGAATAATCAAAACTACTCTAAGCTGCTTTTAAATGATCTTCAGGTACGTGAGTATTTGGAGAAAAAATTGGTTCAGGCATCTGTTTCTCGTATTGAGATTCAGCGTCCTGCTCAAACAGCTCGTATTACGATTCACACAGCTCGTCCGGGCATTGTGATTGGTAAGAAAGGTGAAGATGTTGAGAAACTTCGTAACGCTGTATCAGAAATGATGGGTGTGCCAGTTCATATCAACATCGAAGAAATTCGTAAGCCTGAAATGGATGCGAAATTGGTAGCGCAAAACATCGCTAGCCAACTTGAGCGTCGTGTTATGTTCCGCCGTGCAATGAAGCGTGCAGTACAAAACGCTATGCGTGCAGGCGCGAAAGGCATCAAGGTTCAGGTGAGTGGTCGTTTAGGCGGTGCAGAAATTGCACGTGCTGAGTGGTACCGTGAAGGTCGCGTACCTCTTCACACTCTACGCGCAGACATTGACTACGCTACTTATGAAGCAAGCACTACATACGGCATTATTGGCGTTAAAGTGTGGATCTTCAAAGGCGAAATCTTGGGCGGTATTGAGCAAGTGCGTGCTGATAAAGGCGCACAAAAGAAGAAGTCTAAGTAGGGGGTAAGTCATGTTACAGCCGAAACGTACTAAGTTCCGTAAGATGCAGAAAGGCCGTAACCGTGGTCTAGCACTTCGCGGTAACCAAGTTAGCTTTGGTGAATTCGGATTGAAATCGACCGAGCGTGGTCGTATTACTGCTCGCCAAATTGAAGCGGCGCGTCGTGCAATGACTCGTCACATTAAGCGTGGTGGTAAGATTTGGATTCGTGTATTCCCTGATAAGCCTATTACTCAGAAGCCTCTTGAGGTTCGTCAGGGTAAAGGTAAGGGTAGCGTAGAATACTGGGTTGCTCAAATTCAACCTGGCAAGATGCTTTATGAAGTTGAGGGTGTTTCAGAGCAATTGGCTCGTGAAGCATTTGCATTGGCTGCGGCTAAGCTTCCTCTGTCCACAACTTTCGTAACGCGTACGGTGATGTAGATGAAAGCAAAAGAACTGCAAGAAAAGTCTGTAGCTGAGCTACAAGCGACCTTGATTGAACTACTACGTGAGCAATTTACTCTGCGTATGCAGAAAGCCACTGGTCAGTTAGCGCAAACTCATTTGCTCTCGCAAGTTCGCCGCAATATCGCACGTGTTAAAACCGTGCTAAATGATAAGGCAGGTAACTAAGATGGCAGAAACAAAAGCGCGTACAGCTACTGGTAAAGTAGTAAGCGATAAGATGGATAAAACCATCACAGTACTGGTTGAGCGTACAGAAAAACACCCTCTATACGGTAAGTTCGTACGTCGTTCAACAAAATTACACGCTCACGATGAAAACAATGAGTGTCAGATCGGTGATACCGTTAAGGTCGTAGAAACACGTCCTTACTCTAAGTCTAAGACTTGGAATCTGGTTCAAGTTGTTGAGAAAGCAGCAGCTGTATAAGCTGCTCCTTCCTTCGTGAGACTTGTTATCTAATTTGATTGGAGAGCAGTAATGATTCAAACGGAATCGATGCTTGATGTAGCAGATAACAGCGGCGCTAAGCGTGTTCAGTGTATTAAAGTACTGGGTGGCTCACATCGTCGTTATGCTGCTATCGGTGACATTATTAAGGTCACAGTGAAAGAAGCGATCCCTCGCGGTCGTGTTAAGAAAGGGCAGGTTCTAAACGCTGTTGTCGTTAGAACTAAGAAAGGTGTTCGTCGTCCTGATGGTTCTGTAATCCGTTTTGATGTAAACTCTGCGGTTTTACTGAATGCTTCTGGACAGCCTATTGGTACTCGTATCTTTGGCCCTGTAACACGTGAGTTGCGTACTGAGCAATTCATGAAAATTGTTTCTCTTGCACCTGAAGTGCTGTAAGAGGGAGGGGACATTTATGCGTAAGATCAAACGTGACGACGAAGTAATCGTGATTACCGGTAAAGACAAAGGTAAGCGCGGTACAGTTGTTAAGGTAGTAGACGAGAATCGTGTTCTTGTTTCTGGCGTAAATATGGTCAAGAAACATGAGAAGCCAAACCCAATGAAGGGTACGACTGGCGGTATCGTTGAAAAAGAAGCACCTATCCAGGTTTCTAACGTAGCCATTTTTAACAGTGCTACTGGTAAAGCGGATCGCGTCGGCTTTAAATTGAATGAAGACGGTACTAAGGTACGTATCTTTAAATCAAACAGTGAAGCGATCGACGCCTAAGAGCGGGAATTATAGCCATGGCGAGACTTAAGCAAGTTTATAAAGATCAAGTTGTAGCAAAACTGACAGAAGAGTTTAGCTACAAGAACGTGATGGAAGTGCCTAAAATCACTAAAATCACATTAAATATGGGTGTTGGTGAAGCTATCGCAGACAAGAAACTTCTTGAGCATGCGGTAAATGATCTACAAGCACTTAGCGGCCAAAAAGTTGTAGTAACTAAGGCACGTAAATCAGTAGCAGGCTTTAAAATCCGTGACGGTTACCCGATCGGTTGTAAAGTAACACTACGTGGTGAGCGTATGTGGGATTTCTTCGACCGTTTGGTTGATGTCGCTATCCCACGTATCCGTGACTTCCGTGGACTTAACCCTAAGTCTTTCGATGGTCGTGGTAACTACAGCATGGGTGTGAAAGAGCAGATCATCTTCCCTGAAATCGATTACGATAAAGTGGATCGTGTACGTGGTCTTGATATCACTATCACAACATCTGCTCGTAACGACGAAGAAGGTCGTGCTTTGTTAGCCGCCTTTAATTTCCCTTTCAAGAAATAAGAGGTAGGAATCATGGCAAAAGTTTCAATGGTTCAACGCGAAGCAAAACGCACCAAATTAGTAGCAAAGTACGCTGAAAAGCGTGCTGCTCTAAAGGCGATCATTAGCGACGTTAATGCATCGGACGATGAAAAGTGGGAAGCAACGCTTAAGTTGCAACAACTTCCTCGCGATTCATCTTCTTCTCGCCAGCGTAATCGTTGCCAAGTGACAGGTCGACCACACGGTGTATACCGTCGTTTCGGTTTGTCTCGCATCAAGTTGCGTGAAGCAGCTATGCGTGGTGACGTACCAGGCTTGAAGAAAGCTAGTTGGTAAGCAAGTAGAGCGCGATCATAATACATAGCAGCGAGTGGGGTGTCTAAAAGCTGGACATTCCGCTCGCTGCTGTGTACTATGCGCGAGCTCTATTTGCTGCACAATGGTTTTTTTATTTAGGAGCTCTTAAATGAGTATGCAAGATACCCTTGCGGATATGTTTACTCGTATCCGTAATGCACAGATGGCTTCAAAAACATCTGTGAGCATGCCTTCGTCAAAAATGAAGGCATCGATTGCTGCAGTTCTGCGTGAAGAAGGTTACGTTGGTGACTTCTCTGTAGATGAGGCAGTTAAGCCAACACTTACTATCGAGTTGAAATACTACGAAGGTAAGCCTGTTATTGAACAAATCAAACGCGCTTCCCGTCCAAGCTTGCGTCAATACAAAGCATCTGGCGACCTACCTAAAGTAGAAGCTGGTCTTGGTGTTGCTATCATCTCTACTTCTAAAGGTGTGATGACAGATCGTGCAGCTCGTGCTGCTGGTATCGGCGGCGAAGTAATCTGCACAGTATTCTAGGAGTTAGTATGTCTCGAGTTGCTAATAGCCCAGTGACGCTTCCTAGTGGTGTAGATTTAACTCTAAATGGCCAAAACCTTGTTGTTAAAGGTGGCAAAGGTTCTCTAGAGTTTAACGTTCACGCAAGCGTACAAGTATCTAAAGAAGATAACGTTATCACTTTCGCTGCACGCGATGGTGCTAAACAAAGCCGTGCCCTAGCTGGTACTACTCGTGCATTGGTTAACAACATGGTTGTTGGTGTAAGCCAAGGTTTCGAGAAAAAATTGATTCTTCAAGGTGTTGGTTATCGTGCTGCCCTAAAGGGTAAAGTACTTAACCTTTCTTTGGGTTTTTCTCACCCAGTAGATTATGAACTACCTGAAGGCGTAACAGCTGAATGTACTTCTCAAACAGAAATCGTGATCAAAGGTATTGATAAGCAAGCCGTTGGTCAGGTTGCTGCAGAAGTTCGCGGTTTCCGTCCGCCTGAGCCTTACAAAGGTAAAGGTGTTCGCTATGCTGACGAAATTATTCGTCGTAAAGAAGCTAAGAAGAAGTAGGTAGGCATTCATGAACACTAAAAAACAATCTCGAATTCGTCGTGCACGTCGTGCGCGTTTGCATATTCGTGAGTTAGGTGCGAATCGTCTTACTGTACATCGCACACCACGCCATATGTATGCTCAAGTAATTTCTCCATGTGGTAGCAAAGTGCTAGCGAGCGCTTCTACAGTGGAAGAAGCTCTACGTGCTACAGCGACGGGTAACAAAGAAGCTGCTAAACAAGTAGGTACTTTGATTGCTACTCGCGCTAAAGAAGCAGGCGTCACTTCGGTCGCTTTCGATCGTTCTGGCTTCAAATACCATGGTCGCGTTCAAGCTCTTGCTGATGCTGCGCGTGAAGCCGGTCTAGAGTTCTAAGGGGTAGCAAATGGCAGTTAATGAACAACAAACTAGCGACCTCCAAGAGAAGCTAGTTCAAGTAAACCGCGTTGCCAAAGTTGTTAAGGGTGGTCGTATCTTCTCTTTCACAGCTTTGACAGTCGTTGGTGACGGTAATGGTAAGGTAGGCTTCGGTCGTGGTAAAGCACGTGAAGTTCCTCAAGCTATTCAGAAAGCAATGGAGCAGGCTCGCCGCAACATGGTTTCTGTTAAGTTAAATGGCGATACTCTTCAGTATCCTGTGAAAGCAACGCATGGTTCTTCTAATGTTTACATGCAACCTGCTTCTCAAGGTACAGGTATCATCGCCGGTGGTGCAATGCGTGCGGTTCTTGAAATCGCTGGTGTGCACAACGTATTGGCGAAATGTTACGGTTCTACAAACCCAGTAAACGTAGTTCGCGCTACGATCAAAGGTTTGCAGGACATGAAAGCGCCTGAGCAAATCGCGGCAAAACGCGGTAAGTCTGTCGATCAAATTTTGGGGTAATGTGTCATGGCGAACAAAACCATCACAGTTCAACTAACCCGTAGCCCGATCGGTCGTCTTCCAAAGCACCGTGAAACTATTAAAGGCTTGGGTTTGCGTAAAGTTGGTCAGACTCGTGAGTTGGAAGATACTCCAGCAGTACGCGGTATGGTCAATAAAGTTTATTACATGGTTAAAGTGGTAGGAGAGTAACATGTTCTTAAATACTATTCGCCCTGGCGAAGGTAGCAAGCATGCTCCTAAACGTGTAGGTCGCGGCATTGGTAGCGGCTTGGGCAAAACGGGTGGACGTGGCCACAAAGGTCTTAAGTCTCGCTCCGGTGGCTCAGTAAAACCTGGTTTTGAAGGCGGTCAAATGCCTTTGCAGAAGCGTCTGCCAAAATTTGGTTTCACTTCGCGTCAGGCTAAGTATGTTGCTGAGGTTCGTCTAAACGAGCTTGCTGCTGTAAATGCTGAAGTTGTAGATTTGGCTGCTCTGAAAAGCGCCGACATTCTAGGTCATCAGATTAAAACTGCTCGTGTAATCTTGTCTGGTTCTATCGACAAAGCGGTTACTGTTCGCGGTCTTAAAGTGACTAAAGGTGCTCGTGCCGCTATTGAAGCAGCTGGCGGAAAAGTCGAGGAATAAATGGCAAAGCGTGGCTCACTACCTGCCGGAATGCAAAGCGGATTAAGCGAGCTTTGGGCTCGTATTCGTTTTGTTTTCTTGGCAATTATTGTATATCGAATTGGTGCACACATTCCGGTTCCTGGTATTAACCCAGATAGATTGTCAGCACTGTTTGATCAAAATGAAGGCACAATACTGAGTTTATTTAACGTATTCTCAGGTGGCGCTCTTGAGCGTATGAGTATATTTGCGCTTGGGATTCTGCCTTATATTTCTGCCTCAATCATTATGCAGTTATTGACGGTCGTGAGTCCGCAGCTAGAGCAACTTAAGAAAGAGGGTGAGGCGGGTCGACGTAAGATTACCCAATACACTCGTTACGGTACGGTTTTACTGGCATTGGTTCAGTCTGCTTCTATGGCAGTGGGTCTTGCCAGCCAAGGTATTTCTTTTGACACAGGTCTGCAGTTTTATGCTGTAGCGGTTGTGACATTGGTTGCTGGTACTGTTTTCTTAATGTGGCTAGGTGAACAAGTGACTGAGAAAGGCATTGGTAATGGTATTTCCATTCTAATCTTTGCTGGTATCGTTGCAGGTTTGCCTTCTGCTCTAGGCCGCTCATTTGAGTCGGCTCGCCAAGGCGATATTAATATATTGGCTTTGTTATTGATTGGTATTTTGGCTATTGCGACGGTCGCTTTCGTTGTTTTCATCGAGCGTGGTCAGCGTCGTATTACGGTTAATTATGCTAAGCGTCAACAAGGCAAAAAAGTGTTTGCTGCACAAAAGAGTCATTTGCCTCTCAAAGTAAATATGGCAGGTGTAATTCCGCCAATTTTTGCATCTAGTATTCTATTGTTCCCTGCATCGATCGGCCAATGGTTCGGTCAAGGTGAAGGTATGGAATGGTTGCAAAATATTTCTTTGGCTCTGGCTCCTGGGCAACCGCTCTATGTGCTGTTGTTTGCGATTGCAATTGTGTTCTTTTGCTTTTTCTATACAGCCCTAGTGTTCAACCCTAAAGATGTGGCAGATAACTTGAAAAAATCCGGTGCTTTTTTACCGGGTATTCGTCCAGGCGATCATACTGCTCGATATATTGATGGAGTAATGACGCGTTTGACATTGTTTGGTGCTTTGTACATCACATTGGTGTCACTGATGCCTCAGTTCTTTGTTGTTGCGTGGAACGTTCCGTTCTACTTTGGCGGCACCTCTATGTTGATCGTAGTGGTGGTTGTTATGGACTTTATGTCGCAAGTACAAAGTCACTTGATGAGTCAGCAATACGAGTCATTAATGAAGAAGTCTAATCTGACTGGTTATGGTCCAAATGGCCTAATGCGTTAAGCATAGGTTGGAGTTGAACATGAAAGTACGTGCATCTGTAAAGAAAATCTGTCGTAACTGCAAAATCGTTCGTCGTAACGGTTCAGTTCGAGTGATTTGTGTTGAGCCTCGCCACAAACAGCGTCAAGGCTAACAGCGAGTCATCTCGACGATGGGAAAGGGTGGTTGATTTATTCTACGAATGTAGGCATAATCAGCCGCCCTCATAAAAGTAAAGTGATGAATTATTCATCAATAACAACGGAGTAAAGTGAATGGCTCGTATAGCCGGTGTCAATATTCCTGACAATAAACATGCGGTCATTTCTCTGACTTACATCTTCGGAATCGGTCGCACTCGTTCACGCGCTATTTGTGCTGCTACAGGTGTTGCTGAAACTGCGAAAATTGGTTCTTTGAGCGATGACGTTCTTGACCAATTACGTGGCGAAGTTGCGAAGTATACTGTAGAGGGTGACTTACGCCGTGAAGTCAGTATGTCTATCAAACGTTTGATGGACCTAGGTTGTAATCGCGGTATTCGTCACCGCCGCAGCCTACCTGTTCGTGGTCAACGTACCAAAACGAACGCTCGTACACGAAAAGGCCCTCGTAAGCCTATTCGTAAGTAATTTAAACGCGTTTCGCTCTAGCTGAAAAATTCGCTAGAGCTGAGCATTAATTTAGGAAAGTGCAATATGGCTAAGCCAGCTACGCGCAATACCAAGAAGAAAGTCAAAAAGACGGTTGTCGACGGTGTTGCTCATGTACACGCGTCTTTTAACAACACGATCGTGACTATCACCGATCGCCAAGGTAATGCTTTGTCTTGGGCGACTGCCGGTGGTTCTGGTTTTCGCGGTTCTCGTAAAAGTACACCATTTGCTGCGCAGGTTGCAGCAGAACGTGCCGGTGCTGTCGCACAAGAATTCGGCCTTAAAAACGTAGACGTAATGATCAAGGGCCCTGGTCCTGGTCGTGAGTCCGCAGTTCGTGCATTGAATGCATTGGGCTTGCGTATCAACAACATCACAGATGTGACGCCAATTCCACACAATGGTTGCCGTCCACCTAAGAAACGTCGCGTTTAATTGAGGAGACAGACATATGGCTCGTTATATAGGTCCAACTTGTAAGTTGTCTCGTCGTGAAGGTACCGACTTGCAATTGAAGAGCGGTTCACGCGCTCTTGAGTCTAAATGTAAAGCAGAAACCGTTCCTGGTGTACATGGTGCACGTCGCGGACGTCTTTCTGATTACGGCTTGCAATTACGTGAGAAGCAAAAAGTTCGTCGTATGTACGGCGTGCTAGAAAAACAATTCCGTAACTACTACAAATCTGCAGCACGTCTAAAAGGCGCAACTGGCGAAAACCTTTTGCAACTTTTGGAATCTCGTTTGGATAACGTGGTTTATCGCGCAGGTTTCGGTTCTACACGTGCGGAAGCTCGTCAGCTAGTTGGCCACAAAGGCATTCTAGTTAACGGTCAAACGGTTAACATTCCATCTTACCAAGTTAAAGCAGGTGATGTTGTGTCTATCCGTGAAAAAGCTAAGAAGCAATTGCGTGTACAAAGCGCACTAGAGCTATCTAAAAATCGTGCACCGATCCACTGGATCGAAGTTGATGCAACTAAATTGGAAGCAACTTTCAAAGCTGCTCCAGAACGTGCCGATTTATCAGCTGAAATTAATGAGAACCTAATTGTCGAACTTTACTCTAAGTAAGTCGGTGATTGGGATTAAGATATAGGTGGATCTATGCAGCGTTCAGTGAGCGAATTGTTAACCCCACGAAACATTGAAGTTCAGGAATTAGGCAACACGCGCGCTAAAGTTACGCTACAACCGCTAGAACGTGGTTTTGGTCATACTTTGGGTAATGCGCTACGTCGCATTCTTTTATCTTCGATGCCAGGTTGTGCGATTGTTGAAGTCGAAATCGACGGTGTATTACACGAATACAGCGCAATCGAAGGGGTTAAAGAAGATGTAATTGAAATTCTTCTTAACCTGAAAGGAGTTGCGATCGCTCTACACGGGCAAGATGAAGCAACTCTTACTCTAAGTAAAAAAGGTCCTGGTGTCGTAACGGCTGGTGATATCCAGTTGGTTGCTGACGCAGAGATCGCTAACCCAGACCATGTTATTGCGCACTTGGATGATACTGCAGAGTTAACTATGCAGATAAAAGTCGCTCGTGGTCGCGGTTATGAGCCTGCTGATGCTCGTGTTGCTGGCGACGATGAGACTCGTCCAATTGGTCGCTTGCAACTGGATGCCTCATTCAGCCCTGTTCGTCGTGTTGCTTACAGTGTCGATAATGCTCGTGTAGAGCAACGTACAGACTTGGATAAATTGGTGCTAGACATCGAATCCAACGGTACGATCGATCCTGAAGAAGCTATCCGTCGTGCAGCGACCATTCTTCAACAACAAATCGCTGTATTTGTTGCCCTAGAAAGCGAAAGCGAAGCGCCTGTTGAAGAAGAAGAGGATGAGATTGATCCAATATTGCTACGCCCGGTTGATGATCTTGAATTGACCGTTCGCAGTGCTAACTGTTTGAAAGCAGAGAACATTTATTACATCGGTGATTTGATTCAACGTACTGAGGTTGAGCTTCTTAAGACGCCTAACCTAGGTAAGAAGTCGTTAACTGAAATCAAAGATGTTTTAGCACAGCGTGGTTTGTCTTTGGGAATGCGTCTAGAAAACTGGCCACCAGCTAGTTTGAAAGACGATAGCAAAGTTCTAGCTCGCTAGGTCATTGTTCCCTGACCACCGTAGTTTGGTAAGGAATGTATAATGCGTCATCGTAAGAGTGGACGTCACTTAAACCGTACTAGCTCGCATCGCAAAGCGATGTTCAAAAATATGGCTGCTTCTTTGTTTGAGCACGAAGTTATTAAAACAACTTTGCCAAAAGCAAAAGAATTGCGCCGTGTTGCAGAGCCTTTGATCACATTGGCGAAAGTTGATTCCGTAGCGAATCGTCGCCTTGCCTTTGCTCGTACTCGTAGCAAAGATGCAGTAGGTAAATTGTTCTCAGAACTTGGTCCTCGTTACCAAGCTCGTCCTGGCGGTTATGTTCGCATTCTAAAATGTGGCTTCCGTGCAGGTGACAACGCACCTATGGCTTACGTGGAATTGGTTGATCGACCAGAAGCGGAAGCCGCTGAGTAACATCAGTTTGTAATAAAAAAACCGGACTCTCGAGTCCGGTTTTTTTGTGCCTTACTAAAGCCTCTTTTCGTTCATTATCTTCTCTTATTTATCTTTACTTAGTTTGTACGATCTTTTATCCACAATATCGGTTTAATACCTTAAAATCTCAAATTGTTTAAAAGCCTGTTTATAAGCGTAAACTTATTAACCTTTCACTTAGCAAGTGTCTTAGGCTAAGTTGCGTGTGGATAATTTGCTTGTTAGTTTTAATCTGTTGAATTCAAGTGACAAGTGTTGATACTGAACTTGTTAGTCAGTCATTGAATATAGGGATGGTATGAATGAGTGATTTAGAAAGAATGCTTACTTTCTGACGTTATGTGCATAAATTTTTCTCCAATTTCACATCAACCCCAAAATAGAGACGAGTTTGATCGTGAATTTTTCGATTCAATTTCAGAGCGTTCAAATCATTACAATAGAAATAACTAGTTTTATAGAACGGAACCCCATCAGACAAATATCCTATAAATGTTTAATAATTAGATTCAGTTAATAAGACATTCTAATTTATCAATAATCGGTGTTTGGGTTGACGTTATAAAAAAGGGGAACGCTCGTTCCCCTTAAAGCTGAGAGTTTTGTATTTTTATTTCAAAGCGGCATAACACTGCGGTCTTCGTGGAAGCTAACACCTTGTTTTACCATTTTGAATTTATTCAAATATCGGTAAATTGAGGAGAAAGTGGTTGTCTGAACATTGCCAGAATGATCTCTCAAGGCAACATCTTTTACGAACATGGATCCCAGCGTCAGTTTTAGCGGGCTTACATCAAGTGTTTGAGGGTCAAAATACGCTTTAGCGTTTGCTTTTAGTTGTTCTCGATCAGTTGTTTGATAAATGGCTGCGTTTAATAGGTCTAATGTGTATTCGGTGCAATTCTGTAACTCAGTATTAAATGGATTTGCGATGACTGAGTAATTGGGGTTATGTAATTTTTTATTGTCTCCATTTACGTATAACTTGATCAATCGCGTTTGCATTTTTTCACTAGGAATGATGATGCCTGCTTTTAGTGTTTCGGTGCCCCAAAAAAAATCCACAGGATAATCTTGAACCAACCGACTTTTGTCTCGTGCATTATCTAATTGATATAGGTTATGAATGGTGTAACCTTGAACCGTTTGTCCGTTATTTAACTGAATATCCGAATAAATCGCGATGGCAGTATGTGTGTAATGAATGCCCTCAGGAAGGTCTTTCTCTGGACGTCCTACTCTGGCAATAATAAAAGCTCTGGCTTGTTGCGAGGCGGCATATTTTTCTACGTTTTTTGCAAACGCCGCAACTCTGTCTGCAGAGATCAGAGCATTTTTATTTGCCTGACTTCCACCCCATGCGGTAGCAGGCAATGTAATCGACATGAACAGTGATGTGATAAGTGCGATGATTATCTTCATATTCCAATCCCTAGTTCTATTTTGATAGCCTTAAGTAAATGGCCGTGTTTTGATGTTTTCTCAAACGATTTATTCTTGAAAGCGGTGTTAACGAAAGGAGCAAGCAAGTTATTAGCGCCTGCTCCCGGAAAGATCTAGTCTTGAATAGCTTTGTCTGGAGATGGGCCCGCAGTAATCGTTTTATCAGTAATATTAAAAGTAGTTGGAATGTTATTATGAGCTTTCATAGTAGATACTCCAACTTGAGTACTTGCCGCCCCGACGGAGCCAGTAACCGCTCCTGAAATTAAGATTGGAGATGCCACTACAGCACTAACAGGTTGGGCAACTGATGCCGCGCCATGGCTCGCACCGAGGGACAAATGTTTACTAGCTTGCGTGCTGTGATCGGAAGAAGCGACCGCTGTTGAACACGCTATGGCGGAATATAAAGCGATAATTGTTGAATGTTTAATTAACTTCATAGTTTTAACTCCATTTTTGTGTTTGGTGAGACAAAAGCTATATCAGGGTTACGCAGAGGTAAACTCAAACCTGTGAAGTTGATTAATTTGAGACCAAAGGTATTATTTAGTGATACTTTAATGGCAGGAAGTACTCATGAGCCAAATAAATCAAGTCAATCAAACGCTAAAGCTTTTGCTCAAACAAAAGCAGATTACCTATAAGGATATTGCAGATCAGTTAGACATGAGTGAAGCTAATATTAAACGTATTTTCTCAACACAAAGCTTTACTTTAGATCGTTTGGAACAAATTTGTAGCCTTTTAAAAATTACTCTTTCAGACCTTTTTATACTGTCCGAAAAGCAAACAGAAAAAGTCAGCCAATTAACAGAAGAACAAGAAAAGGAGCTTCTCGCTTCGCCAAAATTGCTCGTTGCAGCGATTTGTATAAGAGATAGCTGGTCTTTTCAGGATATGATTAATGTCTACGACATTTCTGAGCATGAAGGTATTCAGTTGATGTCTAAACTGGACAAGCTCAAAGTCATTGAATTTCTACCCAATAACCATTATCGCTCACTTATCGCACATGATTTCCGTTGGTTACCGGGAGGACCACTTGAGACCTTTATCGAACGAGAGGTACTGTCAAACTTTGTAGCTGCCAAGGAAGGAGAAGAATGGGATTACCGTTTATATTTGAGTGGACGCTATTCTGAATCTTCAATCGAAATAATCAGACAGATGTTGGAAAAAGTTGCCTACAAAGCATCCGCTTTAAATCAAGAAGACGCGGTATTACCTCAATCGAAAAGGCAGCGAACAGGTATGTTAATAGCGATGAGACCTTGGGAGTCTGACTTTATAAAGTCGTTGGAGCGGAAGAACTAAAGATTTGTATCTGTATTTTATTTAGATCTGGGTAAAAAGTATTGGTGTCGAATTACTATCAAGCATGACTGTTATAGATAGTCCCAATGATTTCATTCGAAAGGGTTTAAAGCCAGACTAGGATTTTTATCATACGGTTGATGCACTTAGTCACGGAATTGATGCACGACTGGAGTTTGCATTGGACTCTTGAAGTTTAGAGCTGTTGCATGTTTTATTCGTAAGATTCAATAGGTTTTTGTTTTGTGCTTGCCAAGATACTTATCCACCAGTTCAATAGAAAATTAAACCGGTGGATAAGTGTTAGGATCTATTAAATAGAACGAAGTCGTACTAGGGCAACATAGTCTTTAAGAAACGACCTGTGTGAGAATTTTCTGCTTCTGCTACCGTTTCAGGTGTGCCTTCTGCAATGATGTAACCACCGCCGCTACCGCCTTCAGGTCCTAGGTCAACTATCCAATCAGCCGTTTTGATTACGTCCAGATTATGCTCTATGACCACTATGGTATTACCGTGATCGCGTAAGCGATGCAGTACTTTTAACAGTTGTTCAATGTCTGCAAAGTGCAATCCGGTTGTTGGTTCATCGAGAATATACAAGGTTTTACCAGTATCACGCTTAGATAGCTCTTTGGCCAGCTTAACTCGCTGTGCTTCACCGCCAGACAAGGTCGTGGCGGCTTGACCCAAGCGAATATAGCCTAAGCCCACATCAATTAAGGTTTGCAGTTTACGAGCAATGGCTGGCACAGGATCAAAGAATTCGCGAGCGTCTTCAATGGTCATTTCCAAACATTCGTGAATATTCTTGCCTTTGTAATGTATCTCAAGGGTTTCACGGTTATAGCGTTTACCTTTACACACATCACAAGGCACATACACATCGGGTAAGAAGTGCATTTCCACCTTGATCACGCCATCGCCCTGACAGGCTTCACAGCGTCCGCCTTTGACGTTAAAACTAAAGCGACCTGGTTTGTAGCCACGAGAGCGTGCTTCTTGTGTTGCTGAGAAGAGCTCACGCATTGGCGTGAAAATACCTGTGTAAGTCGCTGGATTCGAGCGTGGTGTGCGTCCAATAGGGCTTTGGTCAATATCAACACACTTGTCGAATTCGTCCATGCCTTCTACTTTACTGTGCGGCGCAGGTTTTAAGGTAGTCGCTCCGTTGAGAGCGGTTGCCGCCAATGGATACAGGGTGCCATTAATCAAAGTGGACTTTCCTGAGCCGGAAACGCCAGTAACACAAGTCATCACGCCAAGAGGGATACTTAAATCCACATTGTTTAGATTATTGCCCGTGGCCCCCAATAATTTCAGATGTTTGCCCTCTTTCGCTGGGTGACGCACTGCCGGTATATCTATTTTACGTTCGCCTGTTAAAAACTTGCCTGTAATAGACGACTCGCAATTCATAATGTCTTGCGGTGTGCCGCTGGCAATGACTTCGCCACCATGAACACCGGCCCCCGGGCCAATGTCCACAACGTGGTCGGCAATGCGTATCGCATCTTCATCGTGTTCTACCACAATGACGGTATTACCTAAATCTCTTAAACGGGTGAGCGTGGCAATAAGGCGTTCATTGTCTCGTTGGTGAAGGCCAATGGAAGGTTCATCCAAGATGTACATTACGCCAACCAAGCCAGCGCCAATTTGGCTCGCCAATCGAATACGTTGCGCTTCACCACCAGACAGAGAGTCAGCTTTACGGTCGAGTGTTAAATATTCCAGACCCACGTTGACCAAGAAGGTCAGACGATCACGTATTTCTTTTAGAATCTTGGCGGCAATTTCACCTTTTGCGCCGGTTAGCTGTAAATTTTCAAAGTAGTTTAAACAGTCTGCAATGGAGTAGGTGACTATCTCAGGTAGGGTTTGTTCCTGAATGAAGACATTGCGGGCGGATCGGTTCAAACGTGAACCATGACAATCTGGACAAGGTTGTACACTGATGTACTGAGCCAAGTCATCACGTACGCTATCCGATTCCGTTTCATGATAACGGCGTTGTAGATTCGGAATAACACCTTCAAAGGCATGAGAGCGAGTCATCTTATCGCCACGCTCGTTAATGTAGACAAAACTGATCTTATCGCTGCCGGAACCGTGCAAAATGCGTTTTTTAAAATTGTCGGGGATGTCCTTGTATGGCGCATCAATATTAAAGCCATAATGATTGGCAAGGGCGGTAAGCTGCTGATAATAGAAAATACTACGTCGACCCCAGCCGCGAATCGCGCCTTCCGCTAAAGTCAGTGTGTCGTCCTGAATGATACGCTCAGGATCAAACATCTGATGTGTGCCCAAACCGTCACAGGTCTGACAAGCGCCATTGGGGTTATTGAACGAGAACAAACGCGGTTCTAGTTCCGTCAGGCTGTAGCCACATACAGGACAAGCGAATTTACTGGAGAAAATATACTCTTCTTCCGGTACGTCCATATTAATGGCTTTGGCAATACCATCGGACAATTCCAAACAGGTCTCGAAGGATTCAGCCAAACGTAATTGAAGATCTGAACGTACTTTAAAACGATCAATGACCACTTCAATGGTGTGTTTCTTGTTCTTTTCTAAGGCTGGAGCATCGTCTAAATCCACCACAATGCCGTCAATACGAGCGCGAATAAAGCCTTTGGATAATAGATCGTTGATAGTGTGTAAGTGCTCACCTTTGCGATCTTTCACAATAGGCGCTAACAACATCATCTTGGTATCTTCGGGCAGAGAGATCACCTTATCGACCATTTGTGAAATGGTTTGTGCTTCCAGTGGTTCGCCATGATCAGGGCAGCGCGGCTGACCAGCACGAGCAAACAGCAAACGCAAGTAATCGTAGATTTCGGTAATAGTACCAACCGTCGATCTCGGGTTGTGAGAGGTGGACTTTTGCTCAATGGAAATAGCCGGAGACAAACCTTCAATGTGGTCAATGTCGGGCTTTTCCATCATAGATAAAAACTGTCTCGCGTAGGTCGACAAAGACTCTACATAACGACGCTGACCTTCTGCGTATAAAGTGTCAAAAGCAAGAGAAGATTTACCTGAGCCTGATAAGCCCGTAATGACCACAAGCTTGTCTCTTGGAATGTCTAAATCCACATTTTTCAGATTGTGGGTGCGGGCCCCGCGTATGGTAATGGTGTCCATGGGTCTCCAATGAAAACGGATCGACAGAAGTCATTCTGCATTTAATAAAATAACTGTCTATTTTTACAGTAGTTAACATGGAGCTTCAACGGTAAATTCGGTAAAATTAGCATCTTTTTTTCTTAACCCTCATGTTAAGTGGTTGTGACCTCCTTATGGATCTACTCGAACGTCGTTCAGTTCTTGCTCTAGCGCTAATTTATTTGTTCCGCATGCTGGGCTTGTTTCTCATCATGCCGGTGATTAGCCTAGCAGCCGATGGCCTGAGCGGAGCAGATGCCGCACTCATTGGAACGGCGATTGGCATTTATGGTTTGACTCAAGCTTGCCTACAAATTCCCATGGGCATGTGGTCGGATAAGATTGGCCGCAAGCGCGTTATCGTTATCGGCTTATTGCTATTTGCCTTAGGCAGTTTGATTTGTGCCAACGCCGACGACATAAATACGCTGATCATTGGTCGTGCGGTTCAGGGTGCTGGTGCCATCGCCAGTACCTTAATGGCGTTACTGAGTGATGTGACCCGTGAACAGAATCGAACCAAAGCCATGGCCAGTGTTGGGGTGAGCATTGGGGCTTCTTTCATGTTGTCGCTGGTGTTCGGCCCTTGGTTGTTTGCCTTAATTGGCTTATCAGGTTTGTTCTACTTGTCGTTTGCCTTGTCTTTTGTTGGCATTTTGTTGATTGTTTTTGCCGTGCCAAACAGTGTGCAACACACCTTTCGTCGCGATACCACACCGAGCTTGGTGGCCTTAGGGGCGGTGATGAAGAACGCTCGTTTGCGTTACCTAAACGTCAGTGTCTTATTTGTCCACGCCAGTTTAACGGCCATTTTTGTTGTCGTACCCGGACGTTTGATTAATGAGTTTGCTTTGCCTCTTTCTCAGCACAGTTGGCTTTACTTGGCGATCATGGGGTTTGCATTTGTTGGCATGTTACCCTTGGTCATTATTGCTGAAGCCAAAGGTAAGATGAAACAAGTCCTAATTAGCGTTTTTATCCTATTGGGCATCAGCTCGATTGGTTTACAATATGCTTCCTTGTTTTGGTTGTTTGCTGTGTTATTGTGGGGTTACTTTATTGGCTTCAACGCCATGGAAGCGGTACTGCCTTCAATGGTCAGCAAATTAGCACCTGTAGGGTATCGTGGTACTGCAATGGGGGTCTTTTCAACCCATCAATTTATTGGTTCCTTCGTTGGCGGCGCAGGCGGTGGCTGGCTGCTGCAACATCATGCTAATGAAGGCGTCTTTTTCGTGGTAGGCGCGGTCTTTATCGCTTGGTCTTTGGTCAGCATGGTGCAACCAGCACCGCGCCAATTAACTAGCTTGGCCTTTAGTCTACCTAAGATGACCAATGCAGAAATCTCTGCGCTGGCTGAACAACTTGCCAAGGTCCAAGGAGTGGAAGGTATGCAATTATTTGAAGATGAACAAACCGCTTATCTCAAAGTGGATAAAAAACAGCTAGACAAAGCAGCCTTGGTGCAACTTGCGCCACAAGCTAATGTATAAAGAAAGAACTTATTTCAGTTGGAGAACGTCATGGCACGTGGAATAAACAAAGTAATTATCGTAGGTAACGCAGGCAACGATGCCGAAGTGCGTTTCATGCCATCTGGTGGCGCCGTGGCAAACGTCAGCCTAGCGACAACCGAAAGCTGGCGCGACAAGCAAACAGGCCAGATGCAAGAGCGTACCGAATGGCACCGAGTGTCATTCATGGATCGTGGTAACTACCGACTAGGTCAAATCGCCGGTGACTTCATCAAAAAAGGCTCAAAAGTCTATGTTGAAGGCTCATTGCGTACCCGTGAATGGGAAAAAGACGGCATCAAGCGTTACACCACCGAAATTATCGCCAGCGAAATGCAACTTCTAGACGGCCGTAACGATGGTGCCATGCCTTCGGCTGGTGGTTACGACAACATGCAAGGTCAGGCTGGTGGCTACGGTCAAGCGCCACAACAGCAAGCGCCACAAGGTGGTTTTAACCAATCGCCTCAGCAGCCACAACAAGCACCTCAACAGCGTGCGCCACAAGGCGGCTTTAACCAGCAGCCAGCGCAGGGTGGTTATGGTCAACAAGCTCCGCAACACCAACAAGCTCCGCAACAACAAGCGCAGCCACAATCTTTTGGTAGCTGGGGCAACCAACCTCAACAGGCTCCGCAGCAAGCGCCACAACAAAAAGCGCCGCAGCAGCAAAAGCCACAACAAGCGCCAAACTTTGATGACTTTGACGACGATATTCCGTTCTAGAGTTTACCTGAGACTAGAAGTGTAAAGTTTGTTTCTGAAAGCCCCGTATATCGGGGCTTTTTGTTTTTTAGTGGAAAATTAAGGTTTGTCTGCTATACATGTGAATGTGTTGGAAACATAGTTAATTTAACGCTGCCCCGTTTTGTTTCAACACAAAGGCCAAAGATGGCTTGCCTATTTGAATGGAAAGGCTAAGTATGGAATTTATAGAAGAAATAAATATTAATGAAATCTGGCAAAATAGCGTAAATCTGTTGGTTGGATCCGGTGCATCATATGGTCTATTCCCAACACTAGCTACAGCAATGGATGGAGAGTCTATTGAAACTCTAGGGAAATACTTTGAGGATAGCGGCAAAAATGATCTAAAAACGCTTCTTTTTATGTATTACTATGAAAGCTGTATTGGACCTGTAACAGTCTTTGATATCGAAAATGAAAAATCCTGTTTTGAAATAACTCAGTCAACAAATAGCCGGAAGAGGCTTAATGTTATTGAAAACTATAAAAGACTGCTTAAGACTCTTCGAGGAGTTGCCTCCAAAAACAAGTCGCAGTTGAAATCGAACATATTTACGACAAACTATGATTCATGCTTTGTCTGTGCGTATGAAGAGCTATTGCTTGAGCAACCTAATCTTGAATTTAATCTCAATGATGGCACTAAGGGGTTTAGCAGAAAGTTCTTAGAAGTGCGTAACTTTGATACGTTTGAAGTTACAAGTAGTATGTTCGGAAATAACAGAACGATTACACCTCAAGCAAACCTTGTCCATCTACATGGCTCAGCGTACTGGAGTTTGAACCAGCAACATATTGCTGTTGACTATCAGAATCAAGAATCAAAGTTCGTTCCCAATTTCTTCGATAATGTTCGGGCAGAACTTAACATTATGGAAGCTGTTCTGAATTCTCCGCAGTCAACTAGAGATGACTTCAGTCATATCCCATTTGATGCTGCGTTTAGTGATATAGCTCGCCAGTTTTGGGAGACTTACGAGAAGTTGCCAATTGTTAATCCAACCAAATGGAAATTTCATGAGACGGTGTTTGATGAACATTACTATCAAATGCTTCGTTTTATGAGCTATGAGCTTGAAAAACAGGACTCTACTCTTGTGGTGTTCGGGTTCTCGTTTGCAGATGAGCACCTTACAAACCTCATCAAACGTTCACTGGGTAACAAGACACTTACCATGTATATCTGCTGTTTTGACGCTGAGACAGTCAAGGAAATAGCTGGCATGTTCGAAGGCTTCAACAATGTAAAGATAGTAAGGAATGCAAAGTTGCTAGACTTTAACGTTTTTAACAACGAAGTTTTTAAGCTTCCAAGCTAGGAGTGATCAATGTCTATTCTAGTTGGGGAAGTGATTGCTGTCCGAGGCGTTAAAGTTTCAATAAAAGTCTTTGAAGAGTCGAACAAAGATACCCTGTTTTATGATGGTGTGAAGTACAAGGGGATATCAATTCGTGAGTATGTACAAATTGAACGTGGTTTCAAAAAAATAATATGTGTAGTCGAAGGTGAATATCTTGATGAAAAGAATACAGATGATGAAGATCAGCATATACGAACTGTAGATTTAAAACCGATTGGATACTTTGATTCTGGGAGGTTTTTTGAAGGTATTAAGCATCTGCCTTTGATTAAGGATCCGGTATTCCTGCTTGAGGAGAACAAGCTCTCTGATATCTTTGGAAATGACGCCGAAGGCTTTGTTATCGGTAGGCTCTTGAAGGAAGAGTTCCCAGTATCGTTACCATGGAAAAAGTTGTTTAACACCCATATTGGTATATTTGGCAATACAGGCAGTGGTAAATCTAATACATTAACCAATCTTTACACTACACTGTTTGATAAGAAAATCGAATCCATTAATGGAAAAAGCCAATTTGTAGTAATTGATTTCAATGGTGAGTATACCAGTGGCCAGTTAGTTGCAGCGCAGCATAAAAATGTTTACAACCTGAACACTAGGCAGGCAGAAGATAAATTTCCATTGGCTAAAGAGGAGTTTTGGGATGCGGATACTTTAAGCATTCTCTTTCAGGCGACACCGAATACTCAAAAGCCCTTTATTAACCGAGTAGTAAAAGGGAAACTGAGGTTTGATACTAAAGCTAACTTCCTTCGCTATATCAAGACAGCCTATGAAAAGGTATTTTCCGCTGCATCTCCTAATCCTGAGCTACTTGACCTTATCCGAGACATTACAGATGTTCTTGATAATAGGCCCCTAGAGGATACATTAAAGAATATCACCTATATTAGTTCTGCTAACACCAAAGCATTTAAGCTCAATGGAGGACGTTTTTTCAACTCAGATGGCGAGGGCTATCGAAGTCAATTACAGCAAGATGTCGATGGTATAACTATTCCAGATGACTTTAGTGATCTTGACCAATTCAGAATTCGATGCCAGATTCAACTCATACGTGACCTCATCCTTGGCTATGTGCAGTTTGACTTTATCCAACCACTACTGAAGCGCATCGAGTCATCATTATCTAATTTGACAAAAGTAATTCGAGTTGTAAGTGAGCCCGTTGATAGTAAAACTGTAACGATAATTTCTTTACGAAAGTGTAAACAAGATATCAAAAAGGTGCTTCCTCTCCTGATTGCCAAGCATTATTACAATCCACACAAGACAACTGTAGCAAACCCACCTGATAGCACTATTCACCTGATAATTGATGAGGCTCATAACGTGTTATCACAGCAATCAACGCGTGAAAGTGAGAGTTGGAAAGATTATAGGCTTGAGACATTTGAAGAGATAATTAAAGAAGGTAGAAAGTTTGGAATGTTCTTAACCCTATCTAGTCAAAGGCCTGCTGACATATCACCAACTATTGTTTCTCAAATTCATAATTTCTTTATTCATAGGCTTGTAAACGAGAGAGACTTGTTTTTGATCGATAACACAATCAGCACTCTTGATGGGATGTCTAGAAGTATGATCCCTAACCTTTCTAAGGGGAGCTGCGTAATCACAGGTACTGCTTTTGATTTACCAATGGTATTGCAGGTTAATGAGTTGCAGAAAGAGAAGCAGCCTGACAGTGAGGACGTTGATCTACAAGCATTATGGTCTGAGCAGTTGAATGTTTCTTAATGCTTTGAGTATGTTATTTCATTATATAGGAGTAAGTCATTTGTTAAAGAGAGCTGGGATGGCTTTTCTCTGTTTATGTTTAATGGAGTCTATAGCTTATGCTTCTGATAAAGAGTTCAACTTAGATGAATTCAGGGCTGAGCAAGACTTCAGTCAAGTACTTGATGATGCTGAAATTGCAGCAGAGTGCTTCGGTTTGGCTAAGCAAATTGGATGGATAAGAAAAGCGGAAATTTTAGCAATGATCTCTCTTTCTTCCTTTCAATCGACTGGTATGGATGAAAACGAGGCTTTGAGGATTCTTTTGTTATACGAACGAATATCTTTGGAAAAAGTAGAGGGTTATACGTTGGGAAGAATATCAGGGATAAGCGAGATCATTAACAATACAGTTTCTGGTATGAACGAGAAGGAAAAAGAAGCCCTAATTGCATCTTGGGATGTAGCTAATACTAGAAAATTTAATGCTTTAATTTTTTATGAGCGTCAGTCGTGCGATGACGTATTAAATTAAACGACTCAGAGTAAAAATGGGTAACAACACAGAATATTTTACTTAAGCTGACAAAGGTCTGGATGCGCTTGTATAGTCTGTTTGAACCATTCAGCTGACAGCACAGCGAGATCATGAAAAAGCCTTCGTATCCTTGATGCGAAGGCTTTTTGCTTTCCTGACTCTATCAATCCGGAGTTATTTCAAACTCGCCAAGTAGCTGCGCCAGCCGCCGAAGTGGGTGATATCGGTGGCGTCTGCGATGGCATAAGGTTCGCAGATGAAACCTGATACTGAGCTGCCGTCGGCGAGTTGCACTTTGCCTATGCCCAGTGGCGCTGGGATGCCCGCTACAAAGCTACCAAAATGGGCGCTCGGCACCGACCAGACTTCGACCTCAATGGCTTGTCCTTGTTCGGCATCGAGGATGAGTCCGGGGCGATAAGGCGGGCCGCCAGCCAAAGCGTACATACGGTAGCTGGTCGCTGTGGTGGTTTGGACTTTGAGTTGCGCGCCGTGTTCGCTAAGTTGCCAATTGAGTGGCTGACCTGACAAGTGTGCGCCACACACCATCACGTCTATGGTGTCCGTCTGGCCAACGGGTGTGTCATTGGTTGGCACAGCTGTCATGTCTAACGCGCCTTTATTGAGTGGAATAGCACGCTGTACACGATTAGCAATGGACAATAATCTACGATCACTGAAGGTTGGCCCGAATAGGGTAATACCAAACGGCATGCCAGCTTCTGTCATCACGCCGGGTACGGCAATCGCGGCAAAATCGAGCAAATTCATGAAGTTAGTGTAGTAGCCCAGTTCACTGTTGCGCTTGATGGGTTCTGCCAACATTTCTTCGATGGTGAAGTGGGTTCCGGCGGTTGGCGTCAGAATGCAATCCACTCCAGCTAGCTGCGCTAGGCAAATTTGTTTGAGATCATTGATGCGATATTGCGCTTTGAATAATGCCGTTGCTGGTGGTTTGCCACCGGGTGCAATGATTTCTCGCACGGCGGGGAACACGGCTTCTGGGTTGTCGTCAATCAAAGGTTGGGTGGCGAGGTAGCGTTCGGCAACCCAAGGGCCTTCATAGAGTAATTTTGCCACTTCATCAAAAGGGGAAAAGTCGATTTCTTTGAAGTGGAAGCCTGCTTCGCTGAGTTTGGCTAAGGTATCTGAGTAAGCTTTTTGGTAACCCTTATCACCATAAAATTTCAGCTGGGAGGATGGGATCACACCGACGGTCAATTTACCTTGGCGTAAACCATAGTGTCTTGCTTGATTATCAAATGGGTTGGGGCGGCTATAGCCATCGCGAATGTCATAGCCTTCGGCAACGGCCAAGGCGGTATTGGCGTCGTCTGTGTTGTAGGCAAAGATGGTCATGCAGTCGAGACTACGACACGCAGGTAACATGCCCTTAGCAGACAATAAACCTATGCTGGGTTTCACTCCAATGAGGTTGTTGAAACCCGCAGGAATACGCCCCGATCCAGCGGTGTCTGTGCCTAAACTGAAGCTGGCTAAGCCTAATGCCACTGCTGTTGAAGAGCCTGCGCTGGAGCCGCCGCTGACATAGTCAAAGTCGAAGGCGTTATGCCCAGCGCCGTACGGTGAACGAGTGCCATTAATGCCAGTGGCAAATTGATCCAGATTGGTTTTGCCAACGGGAATGGCTCCGGCGTCGATAAGTTGCTGAACCACTTGTGCCGTTTCTGCTGGTGTGTAGGCAAATTCAGGACAAGCGGCGGTGGTTGGAATGCCAGCCAGATCAATGTTGTCCTTGATAGCAAAGGGAATGCCCCATAGAGGATGCGAGTCCATGTCTTTGTATTGTAAACCTTTTAGGTAAGTGGCTTGTTCTTCTTCGCTAAGTAAGTGAATCCAGATGTTATAAGTATCGAATTCGGTGGCGCGACGACGAATGTCCTGCATCACTTGTTCTGGGGTGAATTGGCCTGTTTGATAAGCGGTTCGCAGGGCGTCAAATCCCATGTCGGTAACGTTTTTTAGTGGTGCGATAATACTCATGCTTGTTCCTCCAATACCACAACAGCTTGTCCTGCATTTACGCGACTACCATTGTTTAATAACATTTCAGAGACCACACCATCACAGCTGGCATGGAGTGGAATTTCCATCTTCATGGATTCGAGAATGACCAAGACTTGTCCCGCTTTCACGGACTCGCCAGTCACTACTTGGGTCTGCCAGACACTGCCCGAGACAGGGCTGTCGATGACGATAGCGTCTTCGCTCCAGGTGACCTCTGTGTCTTGGCTGGTGGCTTCTTGTTCGTCAAAATGAAATTGACCATTGGCATGCCAACGTGCCAGTTCTTCGGCAAAAGCGGCATTTCTGGAGGCTTTGAATTCATCAATAGAAGTGGCATTGGCTTCCACAAAGGCCTCGTAGTCAGACAAGGAAAATTGGCTTTCTTCAATGCGAATCTGGTAGTTGTCATGAGGGAAATCCGTTCGAATTTGCTGTAATTCTTCATGGCTAACCGGATAGAAACGAATCTGATCGAAGAAGCGTAACAGCCAAGGTTTGCTAAAGGCGCTGGTTTGACGGTAGCGATTCCACATTTGCAAGGTGCGTCCGACAAACTGATAGCCACCCGGGCCTTCCATGCCGTAAACACAGAGGTAAGAGCCACCGATGCCAACGGAGTTTTCCGCTGTCCATGTTCGCGCGGGGTTGTATTTGGTGGTCACCAGTCGGTGTCTTGGGTCAATAGGGGTAGCAACCGGCGCGCCGAGGTACACATCGCCTAAGCCCATGACCAAATAGCTGGCGTTAAAAACTATGTCTTTCACCTTATCTATGCTTTCTAACCCATTGATACGTCTAATGAATTCAAGATTGCTTGGACACCATGGAGCATTCGAACGAACCGATTGTGCGTATTTATCAATGGCTTCTTGGCAAGCTTTGTCGTCCCAAGATAAGGGCAAATAGACGGTGCGCGATGGCACGCTCAGCTCTGCCAAAGTGGCACTAAGGTTGCGTTCTGCTGTCTCAAGTAGTGCCAGCAAATCCTGATAAGCAATCTGTTGGCTGTCATAGTGAATTTGCAAGGAGCGTATGCCGGGCGTGAGTTCTTTCATGCCAGTGAAAGGATGCTTCTCTAACCACTGCATGAGGGCATGGGCACGAAAACGCAGACGAATGTCCAGCATCTGCTCGCCATATTCCACCAACAAAAAGTGATCCCCTGCGGCGCGATACACTATGTCGTCACCAAACTCGTCGGCACTGAGAGTTTTCAGAATGGGGGAGCCAAGGTCACAAGCCGAGACATTGAGCTTGGGCTGGCTTAAACTCTGTAGGCTGGCGATTTGCTCGGCCTCAAGCGCCACGGCATCTTCGATGGTGACAGGAATAAAGCGTACTTTATCGCCCGCACGTAATTGTCCAAGTTTCCACAAATCCGCTGTGATCACAGTGGCAGGGCAAACAAAACCCCCTAAGGACGGGCCATCTGGACCAAGAATAACTGGCATATCACCGGTAAAATCTATGCTGCCAAAAGCATAAGCATTGTCATGGATGTTGGATGGGTGTAACCCAGCTTCACCACCATTTTCTCGTGCCCATTTGGGCTTAGGGCCAATTAAGCGTACGCCAGTTCGGCTGGAGTTGTAGTGAATTTCCCAGTCAGTAGCAAAGAAGGTGCTAATGTCTTCTGGGGTAAAAAAATCAGGGCTGCCATGAGGGCCGTAGATGACGCGAATCTCATGCTGGTGGCCTATGCTGGGCAGCAGACTTTGCTCAATGGCCTGGCTGACTTGCTTCGCATTTGGTAAGCCGCTGATGAGTACGTCACCAGTTTGTATGGCGCGACCATTGTGACCACCAAATTGCCCTAAGGTAAAGGTGGATTTAGACCCCAAATAATCAGGGCAATCAAAACCACCTGATACCGCCAAATAACAACGCGCACCTGTGTCACGAATGCGGCCTAAGTTGAGGGTTTGGCCTGCTGCTACCTTGATTGGCTGATGTAGTGCGACAGTGTTCCCATCCAGTTTGGCGTCGATTTGTGCTCCAACTAAGGCAATTTCAGTAGCAAAACTGAATTGCAAACTTGGGCCTTGTAGGGTGATTTCCATGGTGGCAGCCCCGATATCATTGCCCAAGATGCGGTTGGCTAAACGACTGTGATAGTTATCAAATGGACCTGAGGGCGGTACACCCACATTCCAATGATGCTGACGACCGGGAAAATCTTGCAAGGTGGTAAGTGTGCCACCACTGAGCACATCAATACGCTTTGGCTGATAACGAAAGTCGTTCAGGTAGCGTGTGCTCACTTCACCTTTGATCAGGGCTGGGTCTTTTAGTAGGTGTTTTAGGTAGTCGAGATTGGTTTGTGTGCCATACAAGGTGCAATCGTCTAGGGTGGCTTGTAATGCGCTAAGAGCTTGCTCGCGGTTTTGTTGATGGACGATGACTTTGGCGATCATAGGATCAAAATAAGGCGAAATCTGTAGGCCTGTTGCTACCCAATGGTCAATTCGCACCTTGTGGTCGAGTTCGGCTTTTGGGGCGTCAAAATAGGAACTGGGGAGATCAACATAGCTGAGTAAGCCAGGGCTTGGCTGGAAGTCTTTGTAAGGGTCTTCCGCATACAGTCGCACTTGAATGGCATGACCTTGTGGATTTAATGATGCGCCTAAAGACGCTAAATCCATTGTTTCATTGGCGGCTAAGCGAACCATCCATTCTACCAAATCAATGCCATACACTTCTTCGGTGACGCCGTGCTCAACTTGTAAGCGAGTATTTACTTCTAGGAAGTAAAACTGTTCGCTTTCCATGTCATAAATGAATTCCACCGTGCCTGCATTACGATATTTAACCGAAGACAGTAAGGATTCGGCGGTTTGGTGTAGTTGGTTGCGCACGGCGTCGCTTAGGTTGGGTGCCGGACATTCTTCAACGACTTTCTGGTTACGACGTTGACTGGAGCAGTCGCGCTCCCCCAGTGCTAAGGCACCACCTTGTCCATCGGCAAATATTTGTACTTCTATGTGTCGAGCACGGGCGATGAACTTTTCTAAAAACACGCCATCATCGGCAAAATTGCTGGCACCAAGACGTTTGACGGAATCAAAGCTAGCATTGAGTTCCGTTTCATTATGGCAAAGCTGCATGCCAATGCCGCCACCACCAGCGGTGCTTTTGAGCATCACTGGATAACCTATCTGTTGGGCCGTTAGGCGAGCGCTGTCTAGGTCTTGTAATAAGTCTGATCCCGGCAGTAATGGCACGTCGGCTTGAAGGGCCAACTCTCGGGCGCGGTGCTTCAGTCCAAAGGCCAGCATTTGCTCGTCAGTAGGGCCGATAAAAGCGATATCTTGCCCTTCACATTGGCGCACAAAAGCAGCATTTTCGCTGAGAAATCCGTAACCTGGATGAATGGCTTGAGCACCAGACTGCTTGGCTATAGTCAGAATTTTATCGACATTCAGATAGGTATCGCTGGCCGCGCCTTCGCCGAGAGAGTAAGCTTCATCAGCCAGTTTGACATGACGGCTTTGGGCATCGGATTCCGCATACACAGCAATGGCTTTTATTTGCATGCGTTTGAGCGTACGAATAATACGTACGGCAATTGCTCCACGATTTGCAATCAAGACAGTGTGAAACATGTTTTAACCTTTTCCGGGTCGTCCCGGTTAAATAAGCAACTCAATGGTCGTCCATTAAGTGAGTAACTAGGAAAAAATTAGTTTTTTGCTTCCCACACTAATACTTGAATCGGTGTTGGATTGTAGCCATTACATGGATTGTTGAGTTGCGGGCAATTGGAAATCAGTACCACCAAATCCATATGGGCTTGCATTTCGACGTATTTGCCTGGTGCGGAAATACCGTCTTCAAAAGTGAGACCACCACTGCTGGTCACAGGCACATTCATAAAGAAATTGACGTTATGAGCAATGTCGCATTTCTCTAAGCCAAATTCAGGGTTTTCAGCGATGGCCAGCATCCAGCTGTCACGACATGCGTGCATACAGCGTTTTTCTAAGTCATAACGCACGGTATTACTTTCTGTCGCACAGGCTCCGCCTAATGTATCGTGACGACCACAGGTGTCGGCAACGATTTCCAGCATGATCTGATTTTCATTGGAGCGCAGTTGCGATCCTGCAGTTAAATAGACATTACCCTGCTCGCGTATCGTGTCTACAGCGCTGTAGCGCTCAGCGGGATTAGCCGCATTAAAAAATAACGTATCTGCTGCTTGGTTGCCTTCTAGGTCCACAAAGCGAAAAGTGGTTCCCGCAGGAAGATAGCGAATGAAGTAATCGCCTGAGTCGACTGTATATTGTTGATTGGCTTTTTGAGGGTCAAATTGACTTTCTTTGATCATGATTAGGCCTCCAATCCAAAGTGATAAAGAGCGTTGTTGGCAAAGCCTCGTTGGTTTTCTGGGCGTGAATTTTTGCAGAAATCGTCATCCGCTACTGGAGCGGCTTTTTCCATTAACAGGGCAACGGGTTTGCGCGGGTAACTCGCGGCTTGGCTTAATGGATGTGGGCAGGTGTGTAGTATGACCAAGGTATCCATCTCAAAGCGTAAAGTTACTTTGTCGCCCGCTTGACTGTGGTTTTCGACTAATGACATGGCGCCATAGTCGTCTGTGCTGACCTTGCTGAATAGATTGAGGTTTGCCACTAGATTGGCTTGCGTCAGACCGTATTTGGTCATTTCGACCAGCATGGCGTCATGACCATTTTGATGCCAATCATTGCGATCCTTTTGGTAATCGCGTTCACCCCAGCGTGCCTCTACATGAGAGGCGTGACTGTTCCCACAAACGGTTTCGTGCCAGCCAAGAGAATCCTCCGTAATGGACGCAAAAATACGTCCCATATCGGAATACAAGCAGTGGCCTTTGGTTAGTTTGAAGGTATGTTGGCCTTTTAAGGTATCAGGTGCGTTGTAGGCTTCTAATAGATTTTCTGGGTTGTAAAAAACCATGCCTAAGTTGGCACCGCCCTCTAGGTCGGTAAAGGTAATTTGTGTGCCGCGACGTACACGCAAAGACCAATGGCTGGCTGGAGGAATAACGGTTTCATATTGTTTCATGGGTTCTCCTTGTCGTAATGGCGTCAAATGTTGGGACGCCTTATACCGTTTTATGTGTCATCTGTTGATGGATCTCGTCGTATAACTGAGCTTGTGTGCTACTAACGGGTAAGTCATAAGTAATGGAAGCACCATAGGCGTTAGGGGCTTGAGCATCATGACGAATCTTGTCAAACACCCATAAGCGTGTGCCTAAGTAAAAGCCTTCTTTTAAATCGTGAGTGACCATGAAAATGGTCAGCTTATGGGTTTGCCAAAGATCCAATATCAGCTTGTGCATATCACCACGAATCCCGGGATCCAGTGCGCCAAACGGCTCGTCCAACAGCAAAATACGGGGCTTGCAAATAATGGCTTGGGCGATGGCCAGACGTTGTTTCATGCCACCGGATAATTCATGAGGGTAACGTTTAAGAGCGTGCTCTAATCCGACTTGTTGTAAAATCTCAGCGGCTTCTTGTTGGGCTTGTTTTTTTTCCTTGCCAAATAGGTGTCCAGTTAAAGAAGCTTTTTGGAAGCCTTTTGCGGCGACCACATTGTCCAACACCGTCATGTGCGGAAACACCGAATATTGCTGAAACACGATGCCACGATCTGGGCCTGGTTCGGTCGGAATAGCGGCACCGTCCAATAATAACGATCCGGATGAAGCTTGCTCTGTGCCAAGAATCATTTTCAGGAAAGTGCTTTTGCCACAACCTGAGGCACCTACTAGGGTAATGAATTCCCCTTCATAAACTTGAGTTGTCACCTTTTCCAATATCACGTCTTGACCGTATTCTTTACCTAGATTTTGAGCGTCGATCAAAGGGGGATTCATGATTTCGCCTCCAGGTTCCAAGGATAGAGTCGGCTGTTGATTGCGCTGAGTAGATAATCAATCAGAAAAGCCAGCAGGGTAATCCACGCCACATAAGGCAGAATAATGTCCATCGATAAGTAACGTCTTACTAGAAAGATACGATACCCCAAGCCATCAGTAGATGAGATGGCTTCCGCGGCAATCAAAAATAGCCAGCCCGCCCCCAATGACAGACGCACCGCGTCAATCAATTTTGGCATGACTTGTGGCAATAGCACGCGAATTAATAACTGGCTTGTGCTGGCACCTAAGGTTTGTGCTTTGACTAATTGCTCGCTGGGAATTTCTTGTGTTCGTCTCTGTATGTCTCGGGCGATAAAGGGGGCTACTCCAATCGCGATGAGAGTGATTTTTGACGCTTCGCCTAAGCCAATAATGATGAACAAAATGGGCAACACAGCTAATGGTGGAATCAAAGAAATGACCGTCAAAAGCGGCGCGAACATGGCATTAATAGCGGGCAGTGCGCCAGTGAGCAGTCCAACGCATAAACCAAACAGGGCGGCGATGGCAACGCCTGAAAATAAACGAATTAAGCTGCTTAGGGTGTCTTGCCAAAAAACATAGTCGCCAGTGCGACGACTCGGTTCAAAAGCTAAACGATAAATGGCTTCGCCCATTTGTCCAAATGATGGTAAAAGCTTGTCGCTAGGATTGATTGCCAAACGAGCTTCGGAGCCCATCATATAAACAATCAGTAAAAGGACAAAAGGCAACAAGCCTAATAGCACTCGACTGACGGGAGATGGAGAGTAATTAACGAACTTTTTCATAATAATGCCTTTCAGCAATGGCCCAAAATAACGCGCTTCGTCTGATGACAAAGCGCGTTGATAACAGACTATAGTTTTCCGTCGGCAGCCATTTGCATATAGGTATTGTCGAAACGCAGTTTGATGTTATTAGTATCACCATAGGTGCCAGCAGGCATTTCGATACCAACAATATCTGCGCTAGGAGCGCCTTCACCTAAAAGGCCGTGTTCAAACGAGAATTCCGCGACATGTTTCATGGTGTCGACCAATTTAGGGCTGTTGACCAAATCCAATGCTGCTTCTGGGGTGTAATACATATGGGTTTTAGCCAACTGAGCATCGTAACCTGCTAAATCCGTTTCAGCGGCTTCGGCCATGATGGTGCGCACTTCTTTCGCGCTGTCGCTGTTGCCTGACATAGCAGACATAATTTCAAACCAAGCGCCTGTTAGTGCTTTACCTAAGGCTGGATTGGCTTTTAGTGTTTCTGTATTGACGATCAAACCGTCAATGATTTCACCTGGGATTTGTGACGAATTGAACACGTCATAAGTGTTTGGCATGGATAGAATTTCGCTAGCCAGAGGGTTCCAAGTCACTGTAGCAGAAACATCACCAGTGCCGAATACAGAAACTAAGTCCGCATCGGAGGTATTAACCACTTTAACATCTTTTTCGCTCATGCCGACGGTTTCTAAACCGCGCGCCAACAAGTAGTGCGAGACACTGTATTCCACTAAGTTGACTTCTTGGCCTTTGATGTCTGCTAGCTTGTCTTTACCATAAAGTATGATTGCGTCATTACCATCTGAGAAGTCTCCCGCGATTAACACTGTGCTATCAACTCCACCAACGGCAGGAATGGTTAGGGCGTCCATTTGAGCCATGGTACAAGCATCAAATTGACCCGCTGTATACTGGTTCATGGATTCAACGTAATCGTTGATTTGTACCACATCAATATTGATGTCGTATTTGTCTGCCCATTTGTCAATGATGCCAGATTGCTCCGCGTAAGCCCAAGGCATCCAGCCCGCATAAATGGACCAGCAGACTTTGAAATCTTCTTTAGCTAAGGTTTGGGAGGAAGCGAGTAAAGCAAACAGTAGAGCGGGTACTTTATTCTTTGAGAATTTCATAGGGAGTCACCTTTTCAGTTTGTTAGTTACACATGGAGTACCCTTGGCAAAATCGCCATGTGGTCTCCCGGGCTTTTATCCCGCCGTGTAACCTTGAAACATCAAGGTCGAAAGCTCTCGGACCAGTCATATCAAAAAATCAATTGATATCGGAACCCTAGCTCTCTATTTTAGTTAAATTGTCATGTTCGACTTTCCAAGGGTACGAACACAAATAAATAAAGCATTTATTGTGCCAAGTGCAAAAGTCTATTGTTTCTGCTTTATTAGAAGAAGTTTTTCATTTTTTAGGGTGTTTTTGGTGCATTTCGGGTGATTAGGCGATCTTATAGTGCAAAGCTTAACTGATGACAAAGCAAAATTAGTTGTCGTTTGTTTATGCTGTTATAATGATTCTCATAAAAAAACGTGTCTTATTACTTGCAATGAGCAGTTAGTAACGCTGTGGTGAGCGCAGCGGTTAAAGCAAGCGCAAACAAATTGTACTGGCTCCCAAGGGAGCCTTTTGCCTATTTGGCTGTCAGATAAGACACTATGGTACGTTTTTGAGGTAAGTCGTTTATGGCTGAGGATGAAGATTTCTCTTTATTTGCTGAGGAAGTGAAAGGCATTCGTCCGTTGCAAAAAACCGAAGTGTATTTGGGGAAAAAGCAGGGCGAGGCCGATTTTGTTGCTCGTCAAAAAGCAGCATTAGAAGCCAAGCAAGAAGACAAAAATCATTTGTCGAAAGATTATGTTGAACGAGTTGATCCTAATGACATGTTGGAATATAAGCGTTCTGGTGTGCAAGATGGGGTGTTTAAACGTCTGCGTCAGGGTAAATATGGTGTGGAGTCGCGTTTGGACTTACACCGTCGTACGGTAGAGGAGGCGCGTCGAGATGTATTTCAGTTTGCCAAAGATTGTGTTCACCACGATGTGCGAGTAGGCATCATAGTTCATGGTAAGGGTGAGCGAACACCTGACAATCAAGCCACGTTAAAAAGTTATATCAACAAATGGTTGCGTGACATGGATGAAGTAATGGCTTTCCATAGTGCTCAGCGTCATCACGGTGGCTTGGGTGCTGTATATGTGTTGTTTAAAAAGAGTGATAAAGCGCGCTTGGAAAATTGGGAAAGGCATCAAAAACGCTAAGATCAGTAATCTATCCAGAATGCTGACAGCTTATTTGGTGGAGTAAATGCAGGTTTTTGATATAATTCCGCGACTTTAAAAACGTCTTTTTGTGACGTTTTGGTAATGGTTTTATGAGTCATCGTATTCTAATTCTATCGAGGTAGAGAATGACAGATCGCATCGCGCATCATGCTGCGTTTCGTTTTATTCGCAGTGAGTTTATTGACGCTCTGAACGCCAGTGTTCAGGAGTTCGAGCATTTAGTTACTGGCGCAAAGCACTTTCATATCGCATCGGAAAACGATGAGAATGTCTTTTTGGTGGGGTTAAAAACTGTACCAACCGATTCTTGCGGTGTTGCACATATTTTGGAACATACTGTTTTATGTGGTTCTGAACGATTCCCGGTGCGTGATCCCTTTTTCATGATGATTCGTCGTTCTTTGAATACTTTCATGAATGCTTTTACCTCCTCTGATTGGACCGCTTATCCTTTCGCCAGTAAAAATAAGAAAGATTTCCACAATCTATTAGATGTGTATTTGGATGCGGTGTTTTTCTCGCGTCTGGACGAATTGGATTTTTCGCAAGAAGGTCATCGTTTGGAATTTGATGAGCCGACTAACCCTGAATCCGATTTGACCTTCAAGGGTGTGGTGTTCAATGAAATGAAAGGCGCCATGAGCTCAACCACTTCTGTATTGTGGCAGACCCTAACAAAGTACTTGTTCCCGAATAACACCTATCACTTTAACTCTGGCGGTGAGCCTACTGATATCCCCGATTTGTCTTATGAAGACTTATTGGCTTTTTACCGTACACATTATCATCCTTCCAATGCAGTATTCATGACCTTTGGTGATATCCCAGCTGAGACTTTGCAAGAAGCATTTGAAAGCAAAGTGTTGAGTCGCTTTGAGCGCCTTGAAGCACAAGTTAGTGTGCCAAATGCAAAGCGTTACTTTTCGCCTGTGCGGGTCGAAGAAGGCTATGCTGCTGATGAAGTGAAAGAAGACGCGAGCCATGTTGTTGTCGGTTGGTTGTTGGGTGAAAGTACCGACTTGAATCAGCAATTTGAAGCGCAACTCCTATCTAGCGTGTTACTTGATAATAGTGCTTCACCATTACGTCGTGCTTTGGAAAACTCAGAACTTGGTAGAGCGCCATCGCCTCTGTGTGGTTTGGAAGATACGAATAAAGAAATGAGTTTCATGTGTGGTCTTGAAGGGGTGAAGCGTGTCGATGCAGAGCGAGTAGAAGCCTTAATTTTGAAGACATTACAAGAGGTCTCAGAACAAGGCGTACCACAAGCGATGGTTGACGCTATGTTGCACCAACTGGAGTTAAGCCAGCGTGAAATTGGCGGTGGTAGCTACCCATATGGTTTGCAATTGATTTTAGCGGGTTTGTCTACCGCAGTGCATTCTGGCGATGTGATTGCGCAATTGGATCTGGACCCTGTGATCGCAGATATGCGAAAAAAAGTTCAAGCGCCGGATTACATCCCGAATCTTATTAAGCATTTGCTCTTGTCGAATGCTCACCGAGTTACCTTAACGTTAAGTCCAGACGATGCTTTGGAAGCACGTCGCAATCAAGCAGAAAAAGATCGCTTGAGTCGTATCAAAGCCTCTTTAAGCAATGAGCAAAAACAGCAAATCATCGAATGCAGCGAAGCCTTGAAAAAACGTCAAGGACAAGTAGATGACATGAGCATTTTGCCGAAAGTGGGTCTTGAAGATGTTCCTGCTCGCTTACCCGAATATGAATACGAGCAGTTAGAGGGTAACTTGCCTATTACCTTTTATCCGCAGGGTACCAATGGCTTGGTGTATCTACAGTTGGTGATTGAACTGCCTGAATTAGATGAAGAAGAAACCAGCTATTTGCCTTTGTTCTCGTCGGTAATGACAGAGTTAGGGGTAGGCGATAAAGATTATCTGGCGATGCAAGAAAAGCAGGCGCAAGTGTGTGGTGGTTTGGGCGCTTCGAATTCCATTCGTGCGAGCCTTGCAGATCGTCAAGCGGTGAAAGGTTATTTTGTACTTTCGTCTAAAGCTTTGGTGCCGAATGTTCAGGCGATGAGTGAATTGTTACGCGATACCATGTTGCACGTTCGTTTTGATGAAACGGAGCGTCTGCAAGAGCTGGTGGCTCAGCGTCGTGCTCGTCGTGAACAATCCATTACAGGGCAAGGTCATTCTTTGGCTATGGCAGCGGCGTCCAGTGCTATTTCTGGTTTGGCCGCACAACAAGAAGCTTGGGGTGGTATGACTGGTATTCGTGCCGCGATTGCTTTGGATGATGCAATGCAGAAAGATGCCGCTGCCGTAGAGGCGGTATTAGCGGTATTCAAACGGTTGCATGGCAAGTTGTTGGCGGCTAAGAAACAGTTGTTGTTGGTTGCGGAAGCGCAGCACGAAGGCAGTATTACGACGTGTGTAAAGCAGGTGTTTGCCGATTTGTCTGCTGGCGATATATCGCAATCTTTTTCCTTGGCGGTGAAAGAGGGACAAGTTAAGTTAGCTTGGTTGACATCCACACAAGTGAATTTCTGCAGTAAAGCCTATAAAACCGCTTTCGGTGAACACCCAGATGTAGCGGCGTTAACTGTGTTAGGTGGCTTCTTGCGCAACGGTTTCTTGCATCGCGCTATTCGTGAGCAAGGCGGCGCATATGGCGGTGGTGCGACTTTTGATGGTGGCACTGGCAGTTTCCGCTTTTACTCTTATCGCGACCCAAGATTAACAGAGACTTTGGCAGATTTTGATGCTTCTATTGAATGGTTGTTAAACAATCAGCATAGTGAAGAAGCATTAGAAGAAGCCATCTTAGGTGTGATTGGTTCTATGGATAAACCTGGATCACCTGCTGGTGAAGCGCAAAGCGATTTCTATGTGCAATTGCACGGACGAAGTCTGGCTTATCGAGAAGCGTTTCGAGCGAAAGTCTTAGCCGTCACTATTGAGCAATTGCAACAGGTGGCAAAGACGTATTTAACTCAAGAGAATGAAAACCTTGCTGTTGTTTCTTCTGCTTCGAAACGAGAAGAGCTTGAAACCTTAGGCTTTGATATTCAATCTCTATAATCATTATAAAGTAAATTAGTTTTTACTAACGGAAAAGTAAATGGATCAGTTTCACGATATCCGCCCCTACAACGACGCTGAAGTTGCGGAGGTGCTACAGAATCTGGTGGCAACACCAGATTTTATCAACACAATTATTGGTTTTCGCTTTGCTAATTGGCCCAAATGGATGAATGGCCCATTAGCTTTAGTTGTTAAGCTGGCGCTGCAGCGTCAGGTGGCAAAGATTTCCAATGTTCATGAGTTTCAAATGCGCGTTGCCGATTACATGGAGCGCATGATTAAAACCACCACCAGTAATGTAGAATACCGTGGGATTGAAAAACTAAAAAAGGGCGAGGGTTACTTGTTTTTGTCAAACCACAGAGACATCGCAATGGATCCCGCTTTTGTTAATTACGGTCTGTATTTGGCAGGATTGGATACGGTACGTATTGCAATTGGTGATAACTTATTGCGTCGTCCTTTTGTGTCGGATTTGATGCGTTTGAATAAGAGTTTCATTGTTAAACGGTCTGCTAACGGTATTCGTGAAATGATGGCCGCATTTGGTCAGTTATCTTCCTATATCACGGAGTCTTTGACGAAAGATCATGCCAATATTTGGATTGCTCAAAAAGAAGGTCGTGCTAAAGACGGTTTAGACCAGACTGATCCTGCCATTATTAAAATGTTTTACATGAGTCAGAAAAAAGAGAAAAAAACTTTTGCTGAGGCCATGGCAAACTTAAAAATAGTACCGGTATCGATTTCCTATGAATATGACCCTTGTGCCTTTGATAAAGCCAATGAGTTGCATCAAAAGTCCTCAACGGGTAGCTATGAGAAAGCCGAATTTGAGGACATAGATAGTATCAAAAATGGTATTGTTGGTCAGAAAGGTAAAGTGGTAGTGACTTTTGGTGAAGTCATTAACGATGGATTTGAAACGCCTGAAGAGTTCGTTGAGGAAGTGGATCGTCAGATCATTAGCAATTATGCCATTCAGTCCACAAATGAATCAGCCTTTGCCATGCTGCAAGGGAAAGAGTGTTCGGATAATGCCTTCGCGAACTATCTAAAAAATTGTCCAGAGCACTTACGTGACAAGGTTCTGTCTATGTATGCCAACCCTCTGAAACAACAGTTGAAATATATAGTGAAAGACAACGAGGAGTAAGTTTGTCATGGGCTTTGGGCAGTCACTAAGATCTTGGTTAGGATCTGGTATCTTCTTTGTTTATTACATGTTGTCGACCGTGCTGTTTGGTGCATTAGCACCTTTAGCGACACTATTATTGCCAGAGGCATTTCGACAGCCTGTTTTAAATCTTCATAACAAAGGATTGTTATTCATGTTCCGCGTGCTTTGCGGGGTAAGAGTAGAATTTGTTGGTTTGGAAAACATTGATAGACAGCGAACTTTTGTATTGGTGGCAAACCACCAAAGTGAATGGGAAACTTATTTGTTGCAGGTGCTAATGGCTCCGGTATCAACAGTACTCAAGAAAGAATTGTTATCTGTGCCTTTCTTTGGTTGGGGGCTGCGTATGGTACAACCTATCGCGATTGATCGTTCACAACGCACTAATGCTTTGAAACAGATTATTAGTCAGGGCAAAGAACGTATCGAAGATGGCCGTTCGGTGCTGATTTTTCCAGAGGGAACGCGCATAGCACCGAATAAAGCACAAGCCTTTAATAAAGGAGCAGCTATGTTAGCGACTTCCGCTAAAGCACCAATTTTGCCGATTGTGCACAACGCGGGTTACACTTGGCCCGGTAAGAAATGGCGTAAATTTCCAGGCACTATTCGAGTTGTTGTTGGTCCTATCATTGAATCTGACGGAAAGAAAACTTCAGAGTTGCATGATGAAATGGATGGTTGGATGCGTGCAGAGATGGCAAATTTACCCAAAGGTAATGCTATTACCTTTGACGATTAATTTTAGTGAAGATTGATGTTTTGTTTAGGTTGAGAGTTGTCACAGTGAATAATTAATAAAAAAGCCGCATAAGCGGCTTTTTTATTAATTGCTTGGCCTTCTTAGCCTTGGTATTTTTTGAATACCAAACTGGCGTTTGTACCACCGAAGCCGAAGCTGTTTGACATGATAGTGTTTAGATTCGCATTGTCCTTGCGAGTCGTCACCACCGGGATATTGCCAGCAGCGGGGTCAAGTTCTTCTACGTTAGCAGAAGCCGTAATGAAGTCATTTTCCATCATTAGAAGACAGTAAATGGCTTCATGAACGCCGGCTGCACCTAAAGAGTGGCCAGACAAAGATTTGGTTGAGCTAACGAGTGGGATGTCACTGCCAAAGGTTTCGTTAACAGCTTGCAGCTCTTTCATATCACCCGCTGGAGTACTTGTACCATGAGTATTAATGTAGTCGATTTTTTCGTCCACAGTACTCATCGCCATCTGCATACAACGTACAGCACCTTCACCGGATGGCGCTACCATGTCGTAGCCGTCAGAAGTTGCACCGTAACCAACTAATTCTGCGTAGATTTTTGCACCGCGAGCTTTGGCATGTTCAAGTTCTTCGATCACTAACATACCGCCGCCGCCTGCAATTACGAAACCATCACGGTTTGCGTCGTAAGCACGAGAGGCTTTTTCTGGAGTTTCATTGTACTTAGAAGACAGTGCGCCCATGGCATCAAACATACAAGTTTGTGTCCAGCTTTCTTCTTCGCCACCACCAGCAAATACGATATCTTGTTTGCCTAGTTGGATTAATTCCATTGCGTTACCAATACAGTGTGCACTGGTTGAGCAGGCAGAAGTAATGGAGTAATTAACACCTTTGATTTTGAAAGGCGTTGCCAAACAAGCTGATACAGTACTGCCCATAGTTTGCGTAACACGGTAAGGGCCTACACGCTTAACGCCTTTTTCACGTAATGTATCAGCCGCTTCTACTAGGTTTCGCGCTGATGCACCACCTGAGCCTGCGACAAGGCCGGTACGAATGTTAGAAACTTGTTCTTCGGTTAAGCCTGCATCTGTGATGGCTTGTTGCATTGAAACGTAAGCGTAAGTTGCAGCGTCACCCATAAAGCGGCGAACTTTACGGTCAATGGTGTCTGCATCAAGATCGATGCGTCCACAAACATGACTGCGAAAGCCATTTTCTTTATAATCCTCAGCGAAGCGAATACCAGATTGGCCCTCGCGCAACGAGTTTAAAACGCTGTCTTTATCATTGCCAAGGCAACTGACAATGCCCAAGCCTGTTACTACTACACGACGCATAAATGTGCCTCTTTTATCTTAATCTTCTAGAAGTCTTCTGTTGAAGTAAATAGACCAACACGCAAATCCTTTGCTGTGTAAATTTCACGGCCATCTACTTTCACGCTGCCGTCAGCGATTCCCATTACCAACTTACGTTCAATAACGCGTTTTAAGTTGATGTGGAAGGTCACTTTTTTAGCAGTCGGTAAGATTTGACCAGTGAATTTTACTTCACCTGAGCCAAGCGCGCGTCCACGACCTTTGTTGCCTTTCCATCCAAGGAAGAAACCTACCAACTGCCACATAGCATCTAAGCCTAGGCAGCCTGGCATGACGGGGTCTCCAGGGAAGTGACATTCGAAAAACCAAAGATCTGGGTGGATGTCTAACTCGGCAATGATTTCGCCTTTGCCATGTTCACCGCCCTCAGCTGAGATATGAGTGATGCGATCCATCATTAGCATGTTACCAACAGGAAGCTGGGCATTACCTGCGCCAAACATTTCACCGTGGCCACATTTTAATAGTTCGTCTTTTTCAAAAGATGAAGCTGTAGTCATTATAGTCCTATATCCACATCCAGCCGCAAACTAAAAAATAGTTCGGTAGGTTATGTGGTCCAGTTTGCAGTATAAAATCTAGCTGATTATATCGGTTTGATTACGCAATATGAATGTTTGTGAAGAAAAAAAACCGTCAATAGAATGAAAAACATACAGCAGTAAATGTGTTTGTGAATGCAATACGACTTTAACCTCATTTCAATTTGGCTTTTCTGTTAGTATTTACTTTTTTGTAAGCGTTTAGCGTGCTGAATATGGATCAAACGACAAGGTTAGTTTTATCAAGTTGGCGGTATTCTTTGCCAGAAGGTCATTTGCAGGGGTATTCCCATTATCAAGGTATGGATAGGCCGAGTATTCATTTTCTTCATGGTAATGGTTTTGCTGTTCAAACCTACAGTAAATTTTTGTCGCAACTTGAAGGTTATAATCTTATTTTACAAGATGCGGCAGGACATGGTGCGTCGTCATCAGGCAAAGGCTTTGTTGGTTGGAATGCAACTGCTGAACGTTTTTTGTCATCTTTATCGCAGTGCATAAAGGAGACGCCTGGAAGTGAGTTGATTGGTATGGGGCACAGTTTTGGTGGTTGTATGACAATACTTATGAACCATCATAGTGATCGCTCTCCCTTTAATCGTATGGTTCTTCTGGATCCTGCTTTATTTCCACCGCGTTTGATTTGGATGATGAGAGGGGTAAAACTTGCAGGTTTAAAGCGTCATATTCCATTGGCAAAACAAGCCAGTCGTCGGAGAACGCAATGGGAAAGTTATGCTCAGGTTCATAAGAGTTTTTATGAGCGTGGTACTTTTAAAGGTTGGGAGACTGAGTGTCTAGAAGACTATATTGATTCTTCTTTGTTGAAAGACGAGAAGGGCCATTATCAATTGCGTTGCCCCACCTGGATGGAAGCGGCCATATTTTCAAGTTACCCCAAAGGGCTATGGAAAAAGATTGCGAAAATATCGGTACCAACTCATATTGTTTTGGGGAAAGATACTTTTGATTACTTTAAAGAGTCGTATCGTTTGTGCGCCAAGTTAAACCCCAATATTCATCTGGTAGAAGTAGATGGCGGTCATTGTTTTATGCAACAAGATTCCTCAGCAGCGGCGCAAGTGGTGCAGAAAATTTTGCAACAGCATGTATAAAAGAGACTTAACATTATTAAAGTTAAGCCTCTTTTGCTAAATATTATCAAAAAGAAATTAATTGCGACGTTTTACTGAGGCATGTGCTAGTGCAATCAGTGTGTCTTTGTACTTCGATTCAGGTAGTGGCTCTATAACCTCGATGGCAAGGTCAGCTTGTTGCTGTGCTTGTTGTTGGGTGTAATCGATGGCGCCACAGCTTTGTACATCCTTGATAATTTCTTCAAGTTGATCCAATCCACCAGTTAAAATGGCTTGTCTGACTCTTTGTTGTGCTTCTTTTGTGCCATGTTTCATGGTGTAGATTAAAGGCAATGTGGGTTTGCCTTCAGATAAATCGTCACCTACGCTCTTACCCATTTCTTCAGCTGTGCTGGTGTAATCCATCACATCATCAATGAGCTGAAATGCCGTGCCAACGTACATCCCGTATAGACGCAAAGCTTCCTGATGGACTTCGCTTGCACCGGCAACCACGGCACCACACAAAGCGGCTCCTTCAAACAGCTTCGCTGTTTTGTATTGAATCACTTTAAGGTAACTCGCTTCGGTTGTATCAGGGTCACCACAATTGATCAGTTGCTGTACTTCGCCTTCCGCAATAACGTTAGTGGTTTTTGCTAGGATTTCCATACATGGCATGCTGCCCACGTCCACCATGATTTGAAAAGCGCGAGAGTATAAGAAGTCACCCACTAATACGCTTGGTGCATTACCCCACTCTTCGTTGGCTGTTTTTTTGCCACGACGCATATCTGATTCATCGACAACGTCGTCGTGCAATAGAGTGGAGGTATGGATAAATTCAATAATGGTTGCCATTTTAATGGCATTGAGTAGTTGAGTGTCGTCTAACTGATTGCTGCTTTTGGCTGCCAATAATACCAGAAGAGGGCGTAGACGTTTGCCGCCATTACTAATAATGTAGTAACCGATCTGCTCAATTAGTGGGATGTCACTACTAAGTTGCGACACAATATATTCGTTTACCTGACCGAATTCATCGGCCACAACATCGTGTATTTGTATAGGTTGCATGCAATTTCCGAAGCTATAAAAGTCTCAAGCTGATCAGCAAGTGTGCCTCATGCTAGGTAAGGCTTGTGTCAGGGTCAACCCAAAATACGAAAAATGTCTAAAGAGTTTGCTTTTTCCTTGTATTGATTGAGCTGATTTTGTACAATCCTGCGTCCGATTTACCCACATTTTGCTCCCTATCATATGGTCATTGGTTTTCGTATTAATTTATGAAAGCTTATTGCCACTAGAAGTAGGTCAAATTTAATTTCAGTAGCCGGGTAGATCTTATTGGAGAAGAACATGTTTGCAGTAATTAAAACTGGCGGTAAGCAATACCGTGTGCAAGAAGGCCAAACCCTTAAAGTTGAAAAGCTTGCGGTTGAAGAAGGCGGTGTTGTTGAATTCAATGACGTTCTTCTTGTAAGCAACGGCGACGACGTAAAAGTTGGCGCTCCAGCTGTAGAAGGCGCTAAAGTAACTGCGGAAGTAGTTTCTCACGGTCGCGGAGACAAAGTGAAAATTTTGAAATTCCGTCGTCGTAAGCATTCTATGAAGCGCATGGGACATCGTCAGTGGTTCACAGAAGTGAAAGTAACTGGTATCAACTAAGCGTTAGCGTTAATTAACTTATCTAAGGAGTAAATCATGGCTCACAAAAAGGCGGGTGGTAGTACTCGTAACGGTCGCGATTCCGAGTCGAAACGATTAGGTGTCAAGCGTTTTGGTGGTCAAGTTGTGGTTCCAGGTAACATTTTAGTACGTCAACGTGGTACTCAGTTCCACGCTGGTGAAGGTGTTAAGGTTGGTAAAGATCACACTTTGTTTGCTGTTGCAGAAGGCCAAGTGAAATTTGAAGTAAAAGGTAAGCTTAAGCGTCGTACAGTTTCTGTTGTAGCAGCTTAATCATTTGCTAAAAATTAAAAAAAGCTCCGCAACGCGGGGCTTTTTTTTTGTAAGAATTCTATAATCAGGTCTATCGATCTGAATAATCCACCTAAGAGGTGTTGCTGTGAAATTTGTTGATGAAGCCAGTATCTACGTAAGAGCAGGTAAGGGCGGCAATGGGTGTTTGAGTTTCTGGCGCGAGAAGTTTGTCGCAAAAGGAGGCCCAGATGGCGGTGATGGAGGTAATGGCGGTAGTGTTATCTTGGTGGCGGATGAGTCACTCAATACGCTAATCGATTTTCGCTACACCAAAAAGTACATCGCCGACAGTGGTGAAAATGGCCAGGGTCGTGATATGACAGGTGCCAAAGGGGCTGACCTTGAGATCAAAGTGCCAGTGGGAACAACCGTCATCGATGAAGATACCGGGGAAACGCTTGGGGATTTGGTGGCTATTGGTCAAACGTTGAAAGTGGCGCAAGGAGGTCATCGTGGTTTGGGTAATACGCGTTTTAAATCCAGCACTAACCGCGCGCCGCGTCAAACGACCAAAGGTACTGCAGGTGAAGAGCGGACATTAAAATTGGAAATGAAAGTGTTGGCGGATGTGGGTCTATTGGGTTTGCCAAATGCTGGTAAGTCGACTTTTATTCGTTCTGTCTCATCCGCGAAGCCTAAAGTGGCAGATTATCCATTTACTACCCTAGTACCAAACTTGGGTGTGGTAAAAGTGAAAAAGCATCAGAGCTTCGTGGTTGCTGACATTCCTGGGATCATCGAAGGGGCGTCTGAAGGGGCAGGTCTAGGTATTCGTTTCTTAAAGCACTTGGTGCGTAATCGTATCTTATTGCACATTGTTGATCTTGCGCCTTGGGATGAAGTGACACCAGCGGAAGCGGCACAAATTGCTGTGAATGAGTTGGAGCAATTTAGTCCGGCTTTGGCGGAGCGTGAGCGCTGGTTAATATTGAATAAGACTGACATGGTGCCACAAGACGAATTGGAAGAGCGTTGCCAAAGTGTCATCGATGCGCTTGGCTGGGAAGGTCGCACTTATCGTGTATCGGCTATTTCAGGTGAGGGTACAGAAGTTCTGTGTCTTGATTTGATGACTGTGTTGGAGGAGCAACGCACCTTGTTGGCGGAAAGTGAAGAAGCACGCGAGCAAGAAGCGGCGGTACGTCGTCAAATTGACGAAGAAGGCCGTAATCGTATTTTGTCATTGCGTGAAAAGCGTCGTAAGGCTGGTCAGATGCTGGAAGACGATGATGACTTTGACGATGATGATTACGATGTGGAAGTGGAATACGTCGGCTAAGCCCCTAAGTGAGTATAAGTAGTATCATGGAAACGCGTGAGAAAATTGCAAGTGCGAAGCGCATTGTTGTGAAAATTGGCAGTGCTTTATTGACCAATGACGGCCAAGGTTTGGATGTGGATCGTATCGGTTTGTGGGTGTCGCAAATCGCTGCCTTGAGAGCTCAAGGTAAAGAGGTTGTATTGGTATCGTCTGGTTCCATTGCCGCTGGAATGAAACGTTTGGGTTTTGGTAAACGACCGACTCAGGTGAATGAGCTGCAGGCCGCTGCTGCCGTTGGCCAAATGGAACTAGTGGGTGTATACGAATCACACTTTGAAAAACATGGTTTGTGCACAGCGCAAATTTTGCTAACTCACGACGATTTATCTAATCGTCGACGCTACTTAAACGCACGATCTTCGTTGCGAACTTTGCTTGGTTTGGGCGTTGTACCCATTGTTAACGAAAATGACACGGTTGTAACTGATGAGATTCGTTTTGGTGACAATGATACATTGGGCGCCTTGGTGGCCAACTTAGTTGAGGCGGATGCTCTGATCATTTTGACTGACCAGCAAGGTTTGTTTGATAAAAATCCTCGTGATCATAAAGATGCAAAATTAATCTCTTATATTTCTGCTTCCGACGATAGTTTGGAATCCATGGCAAGTGGTGGTGCTGGCGTGTTGGGGAGTGGCGGTATGTTAACCAAAGTGCGTGCGGCACGCTTGGCGGCACGTTCTGGGGCAGATACTCTAATCGCTTCAGGTCGAGAAGAAGATGTGATTCTGCGTGTCGCCAAAGGAGATGTGTTGGGGACTTGGTTGTTGCCAGAAAGCAGTCCAATTGCGGCTCGTAAGCAATGGTTGGCAGGGCATCTGAAAAGCCGCGGTGCTTTGACCTTGGATTCAGGTGCAGTGTCGGCTTTGCGTAAAGCGGGGAGTTTGTTGCCTGTGGGGGTAAAAGACGCTGAAGGTACTTTCTCTCGTGGTGATATGGTAATTTGTGTGGACGAATCTGGTGCATTGGTTGCTCGTGGCTTGATCAATTACAGTGTGGCAGAAACGCTAAAATTGTTAGGTAAGTCATCGGGTAAAATCGGTGAAATTCTAGGTTACGAAGGGGAGCCGGAGCTGATTCATCGTGACGATTTGGTCATTATTTAAAGGGGTAGAATATGGCTAAGCCAGGAAAAGTGGGTTTGAGTCGCGTACTCAGTGCCTCTAAATATTCTTATCAAGGCTTGCGAGCTCAATGGCATCATGAGGCGGCCTTTCGTCAAGAGGTGTGTTTATTCTTGATTGCCTTACCTTTGGCCTTGTGGCTTGGTGACAATGGTTTGGAGCGTGCTCTATTGATCTTCTCTGTTGGTATGGTGCTAATTGTTGAGACTTTGAATTCCAGTGTCGAGGCGGTGGTTGACCGTATTAGTCATGAGCATCATGAATTATCTGGAAGGGCAAAAGATCTTGGTTCTGCGGCTGTGATGTTGGCGTTGATTTTGGCTGCAGTGGTTTGGTTAGTCATTTTGTTCGGCTGACTTTGCTTTAGCGAAAGATTTGTTTTGGCGAGAGAAGAGTGGATATAAAAAAACCGGCAGTTGCCGGTTTTTTTATAGGTATTAGGCCAGTGCTTTGATTTTTGCACTCAAGCGGCTCTTATGACGAGCTGCTTTGTTTTTGTGGTATAGGCCTTTGTTAGCCGCTTTGTCTAGCTTTGAAGTCGCTAGAACGTAAGCTGCTTGTGCTTCAGCTTGATTGCCTGCTTCGATAGCTGCGTCTACTTTTTTCAAGTAAGTGCGAACCATAGAACGAAGGCTACCATTGTGAGCGCGACGTTTGATTGCCTGGCGCGCACGTTTTTTTGAACCGGCGGAATTTGCCACGGTCTGGCTCCTTTAAGTTTTCTAAATGAAAACGACACAGCAAAGTGCTGTGTCGTGAAATTAATGTCAAAGTTTTAACTTTAAAATCTCGCGGCGGATTTTACCAGTTTTTTGCGTTCTAACAACCCTATTCTGCAATTATTCGCTAAAACAAGCGATATATTTGGCTGCGTTTATTGCCTTTTGGGTGTTATTCTTGTTGGATTCTATTGCGCGGATATATGTTTTATCAAAATGTCGGAACTTGATTCTTCTGTAACCAAAAAACCTAACTCTTTGTCTTTATTGCGTTCTGGTGCGTTGGTTTCTATTTGTACCTTTCTTTCTCGTATTTTGGGTTTGGTTCGAGATGCTGCGTTGGCTTCTGTGTTGGGTGCCAGCGGTAGTGCGGATGCTTTTTTTGTTGCCTTTAAAATTCCTAATTTTTTTCGTCGATTGTTTGCTGAGGGTGCTTTTTCACAAGCCTTTGTTCCAGTATTAAGTGATTATCGTATGAAAGAAACACAGGCTGAAGTGCGAGCTTTGGTTGCAGCGGTCACTGGTTCGTTGAGTTTGGTGTTGTTGTGTGTCACAGCATTGTTTATGTTGTGCGCTCCTTGGGTAGTATATGTGTTTGCGCCTGGTTTTGTTGATGATGCGGCGCAAGCGGAATTGGCTTCACAATTGTTGGTGATTACTTTTCCGTATTTGTTGTTTATCTCATTGACCGCTTTGGCGGGCGGTATTCTAAATGCCCATGGCGAATACGCGGTGCCAGCGATTACCCCTATCTTTCTGAATTTATCACTTATTGTGGCGACATTAGTATTTGCTCGTTCTGCGGCTCAAGCTGAAGTAGCAGTTGCTTGGGGGGTATTTTTTGCGGGACTAATTCAGCTATTGTTTCAGATGCCCTTTTTGGCGCGTCTAAAACTCTTACCTATGCCACGCTTAGGATTTTCGCACCCGGGTGTTAAGCGCATTTTATTGTTGATCGGTCCTGCTTTATTTGGTGTTTCGGTTGGCCAAATTAATTTACTGTTGGACACGGTTTTGGCGTCGTTTTTGGAAACCGGAAGTATTACTTGGTTGTACTTGTCTGATCGTTTGTATGAATTGCCGTTGGGTATTTTTGCTATTGCCATTAGTACGGTAATTTTACCCTCTTTATCACGAAGCTTTTCGGTGGGGAAGGCATCGCGTTTCTCTGACACCATGGATTGGGCGTTGCGAATTTTGCTGCTTATCGCGGTACCGTCGTCATTGGCTTTGTTTATGTTAGCGGAACCTTTGATTGCAACCATTTTTTATCGTGGAGAATTGACCGCAAATGATGTGCAAAAAGCAGCGCAAAGTTTGCAAGCTTATTCGTTGGGTTTGGTTTTCATGATGCTGATTAAGGTCTTAGCGCCAGGTTATTTCGCACGCCAAGATACTAAAACGCCAGTGAAGATAGGCATTATTGCTATGGCGTCCAACATGGTTTTTAACTTAATTTTAGTGTGGCCTCTTGGGCATGTTGGCTTGGCTTTGGCGACCAGTATGTCGGCGGCTCTGAATGCTTTTTTATTATGGTTTGGTTTGTATAAAGCAAAACATCATGTGTTTACTTCGCAATGGCGCGTCATACTGCGCATTTTGTTGTCTGCCACTTTGGCGTTGGCAGCTTGTTTGTATGGTTATCAGCAAATGGGTTGGCAATGGACGCAAATGTCCGATATTCAGCGTGTTGCTAATACTCTGTTGATTGTTGTCTCAGGTATCGCTGTGTACCTGATAGTGGCTTTTGTAGCTGGGTTGCGCCCCGCCATTTTGAAACAGGATTAAGGAATTAACTTGTCTATGCTTGGCTTGTATAAGTTCTGGCCTACCTTCGGCTGGTGAACTGCTATATAATCGCGGGTATTTTTTTGACGCTAATCTTTAATTGTTTTGTACGGGGTTCTATGGAGTTAATTCGCGGTATTCATAATATCCGTTCTAGGCATAAGGCCTGCGTGCTGACGATTGGTAATTTTGATGGTGTTCATTTAGGTCACAGCGCCATTTTGTCGAGAGTGAAAAGCTTGGCAAAACAATATGATGCGCCTGCTGCCATTATGATTTTTGAGCCTCAGCCGAGAGAGTTCTTTACACCAAATAGCGCGCCAGGAAGAATCGGTAGATTGCGTGATAAAGTGGCTTTTTTGGCAGATCAAGGTATCGATTATATATTGTGCATGCCATTCAATCCTAAGTTACAGCAATTGGATGCTGAAGCGTTTTGTCAGCATATCTTGCTGGATGGCTTGTCGGTAAAGCATTTGGTGGTGGGTGATGACTTTCGTTTTGGTTGTGATCGTCAAGGGGATTTTAATTATTTAAAAGGCTTTGGTGAACAACATCAGTTTGTTGTGGAGAATACTCCATCCGTTTTAAATGAAGTACAGCAGCGAGTGAGCAGTTCTTTGGTTCGTATTGCTTTAGAGCATGGCGATATTAAAGCCGCGGAAATGAATATGGGTCATCCAGTGAGCTTGAGTGGACGAGTCGTTCATGGTCAGCAGTTAGGGCGCAAGCTTGGCTTTCCGACCGCTAATGTTCATTTAAAAGGTGTGAAGCCTGCTCTGTCTGGCGTTTATGCCGTGCAATTATTGATTAATGGCGAGTGTCATAATGGTGTTGCCAACATTGGCGTGCGTCCAACTGTACAAGGGAAAACGCCTATTTTAGAGGTGCATTTACTGGATTTTGAAGGTGATTTGTATGACCAATATGTGGATGTCATCTTCTGCCAATTTATTCGAGCCGAACGAAAAATGTCCGGCTTGGAAGAGTTAGAAAAACAAATTCAATGTGACAAAGAAGAAGCGATTCGCTTTTTCAACAATCAGTGAACTGATGATCTTTGAGGATAAATCGATAAACCATGAGTGATTATAAACCGACACTGAATTTGCCAAACACGGATTTTCCGATGCGAGGCGATTTAGCAAAACGTGAACCTGCAATGCTTAAGCGTTGGCAGGATATGGATCTTTATCAAAAAGTACGTGAAGTAAGTAAAGGTCGTAAGCCATTCATTCTTCATGATGGCCCTCCATATGCCAATGGCAGCATTCATATTGGTCACGCGGTTAACAAAATCCTCAAAGACATTATTGTTAAATCGAAAACCGTGAGCGGATATGATGCGCCATACATTCCTGGTTGGGACTGTCACGGTCTGCCAATTGAGCACAAAGTTGAGCAAATGATTGGTAAAGCGGGCGACAAGGTGTCGTTCAAAGAATTCCGCGCCAAATGCCGTGAATACGCATACACGCAAATTGAAGAACAGAAAAAAGACTTTGTTCGTCTTGGTGTAATGGGAGATTGGGAGAAGCCTTATCTGACCATGAATTTTGAGACGGAAGCTAATATCGTTCGTGCGCTAGGTAAGATCGCTGAGAATGGTCATCTAGTTAAAGGCTTTAAGCCTGTTTACTGGAGTGTGGTTGGCGGTTCAGCTTTAGCCGAAGCGGAAGTGGAGTACCAAGATAAAACCTCCTTGTCTTTGGACGTGCGTTACGCGCCTCAAGACCAAGCGGCTTTCCTTGAGAAATTCTCTGATGTAACGGGAGAAGGTCCTGTTTCTGTGGTTATTTGGACAACCACACCATGGACTTTACCTGCTAGTCAGGCGGTCTCTATTCATCCAGAGTTTAATTATGCTTTGGTGGAAGTGGATATGGGGCAAGGTAAAGAACGCTTAGTGTTAGCGGAAGATATGGTGCCAGGTATCATGCAGCGTTACGGCCAAGAAAACTACCATGTTGTAGGTCGTGCAGAAGGACAGTCGTTAGCGAATAGTAAGCTGAATCACCCGTTCTTTGAACGTGATATTTTACTGATCCTGGGTGAGCATGTTACCACTGACGCTGGTACAGGTTGTGTGCATACCGCACCGGATCATGGTGTAGATGATTTTAATGTTGGTCGTGTGAATGGTTTAGGTACCATCAACCTAGTACAAGACAATGGTGTTTATTCGGATGCGGCCGGTGAATTTGCTGGTATGCATGTTTATAAGGTGGATGAGGCCATTCTTGAGGCTTTAAATAAGCATCAGGCGCTGGTTCATCAGTCGAAAATCTTCCACAGTTACCCGCATTGCTGGCGTACTAAAACACCTTTGATTTTCCGTGCAACACCGCAATGGTTCGTCAGCATGGATGAGAAAGGTTTGTTGGATTCTGCTAAAGACTCTATAAAAGGTATTAAGTGGACACCAAGCTGGGGGCAAAATCGCATGGAAGGCATGCTGAATAATAGCCCAGACTGGTGTGTGTCTCGTCAACGTACTTGGGGTGTGCCAATTGCTTTGTTTATAGACAAAGAAACACAAGAGTTGCACCCAGAGACACCGCGTCTTATCGAAGAAGTGGCACAACGTATTGAGAAAGAAGGTATCGATGCTTGGTTTGAACTTGATGCAGCTGAATTGCTTGGCGATGAAGCTGAGAAGTACAGCAAAGTAACGGATACTTTAGATGTGTGGTTCGATTCTGGTGTGACACATTACTCAGTTATTGATCAGCGTGAAGAGTTAAGCTTCCCTGCTGACCTATATCTTGAAGGGTCGGATCAGCATCGTGGCTGGTTCCAGTCATCTTTGAAAACGTCTATCGCGATTCGTGGTGTGCCACCTTATAAAGGTGTGTTGACTCACGGTTTTACGGTAGATGGTGATGGCCGTAAGATGTCTAAATCGTTGGGTAATGTGGTTTCACCGCAGAAAGTGATGAGTACTCTGGGTGCCGACATTATCCGTTTGTGGGTTGCCGCGACGGATTACACGGGTGAAATGACGGTTTCTGACGAAATACTAAAGCGTGTCGCAGATTCTTACCGTCGTATTCGTAATACCGCGCGTTTCATGTTGGCCAATTTGAATGGCTTTGATCCGGCGAAAGATATGGTTGAGAGTGAAAAAATGATCGCTCTTGATCGTTGGATCGTAGACCGTGCTGCGCAGTTGCAAAAAGAGATCGATGAAGCTTACAACGATTACCAGTTCCACGCAGTGAATCAAAAGATTCAAAATTTCTGTTCTGTGGATTTAGGTGGTTTCTACCTAGATGTTATCAAAGATCGTCAGTATACGACTCAGCCAGACAGTGTGGCGCGTCGTTCTGCGCAAACTGCTTTGTATCACATTGTTGAAGCCTTTACTCGTTGGATTGCTCCAGTATTGAGCTTTACGGCTGATGAAATCTGGCAGGCACTCCCAGGTGAACATGGTGAATCTGTGTTCCTAGAAACTTGGTATGAAGGTCTGACGGAATTGTCTGGTGACGAAGAGCTTGGTCGTAATTTTTGGAAACATGTGTTGGAAGCGAAAGTAGCAACCAACAAAGTGCTAGAAGCGGCGCGTAATGACGGTAAGATTAAAGCGAGTTTGAGTGCGGAAATTACATTGTACTGCGATGA